>CAZYQL010000006.1:0-6840 GCA_964650055.1 uncultured Phycisphaeraceae bacterium
CGGGTATCTGACTCATGGGTGTCTCGAAAATCTCAAATCACAAATTTCAAATCTCGAATTTCAAATCTCAAATTTCAAATCTCTAATCTCAAATTTCAAATCTCTAATCGGGCTTGGCGTCGCCTATTTTGCGATCAGGTTTTCCGGGCCTTCATCGGGCAGGAACGCCACCAGGTTCACCGTCTTGATCCCCGCGCTGGTGATTGCCGCGAGTACCGGCTGCACCCGGTCGTAGTAAGTTGCAGCATCGGCACGCATCAACACTTGGATTTCAGGATCACGCGCCACCGACTCCTTCAACTGAGCGACTAAGTCGTCCAGGTTGCCGATGTCATAAACCAAGCTGGATCCTAACTGGACCTTTATCGCATCACCGCTGACCATGAGAGCATCGGCGGCTGTCTTGCGGCTTTCCGGGTCTTCCGCCGGAACGATGCTGATTACTAATCGCTTGACTTCGCCGAGTTCGACCACCTTCGGGTCGTACAGCTTGGGAACCAGCATCGACACTGATTCCGCTGACACGATGTTGTTCACCAGCAGGAAGAAGATGATCAATTGAAACGTGACGTCGATCATCGGCGTCAGGTTCGCCTTGGGCAGATCACCATCGATGCGTTTTTTTGTACGTGCCATATTTCACCTTGAAAAAAACCGCTGATGCTTACTGACCTCTGCCTACTGCCGCTGCCACTGCCACTGCCACTGCTTCTCACGCCTTGGCCGGGGCGGGCTTGGGAGCGGGCTTGGCACCGGGGGCTGCGGGTTTTTCTTTCTTCTTGCCACCGGGCTTGAACGGGCTGATCAGGTCTTCAGCCATGACCATGCCTTCGGCAGCCAGAGCGTCGGCTTTCATCTTTAGCCAGCCGTAAGCCGTCAGTGCAGGGATGGCGACGACCAGACCCCAGAGCGTGGTGACCAGTGCGGTGGAGATACCACCGGCCAGCTGCGCGGGGTCAGGCTTGCCGCCCGATTCGACCAGCTTGCCGAAGGAAACGATCATGCCGTAAACCGTGCCGAAGAGGCCGCACATGGGGGCGACGTTGCCCAGCACTGCAAGCCATTCAAGCGGGCGCATCATCTTGGTGAAGTGCGCATCGGAGGCTTCTTCCATCGCTCGCTCCATCGCTGCGTAGCCGTTGCTCGCTTCGTTGAGCGCGGCATCGACCAGGCGCGCCAGGTAGCTGGGATCATTGGCGGCAAAGTCGATCGCATCGCGATATCGCTTTTCCTCGAGCATGATCTCAAGCTGGGTGTAGGTCGTCTCAGGAATAATCGTAGTCTGGCGATACTTCGTGGCGAAGTGAATCGATAGGCCCACGTTTACTGCGGACATCAGAATGATGCCCCAGGTCATGACCAGACCGATCGGATCATCCGACCAGAAAAACATTTCAAAGTAGGACATCGACTTGCCGCCGCTCTGGGCAAACACGGGCGAGGCAAAGGACAGAAGTCCGAGACCCGCGAACAATCCGAAAAGAACTCGACGCATGTTGGCTCCTTTGAGGAACTGATGGTGGTGGCAAAAGTCAAAGCCGCTGGGGAACACGCAAGGTAGCGTACAGCGGAGAAAATATCGATTCGGGAAACGTGGCCTTCTACTTAGTCGTTCAACTTAGTCGTTCAACAAAACTTATTACAACCCTTCGCGAAGCTTCTCCAGCCGTTCGTATAGCAATTTATCATCGACCGGGTCGATGTATGCCGCTGCTTGTTCGAGCAGCGCCTTGGCGACATCTGGCCGATTGAGCTTGATGTGTACAGCGGCTGTTTCGATCATCGAAGCACCGACATAAGGACTGTTGCGGAAGAAAGTCGGAATGCGGAAAAGGCTCAGGCCCGCGTCTTTGTAGAGCGTCTGGGCTTGTTCTTTCTTCGAGGCATCCTTGTCCATTTCCAAAGCGACGTAGTACTGGCACACCCCGCGCTGATAGAGCAGCAGCGAAGTCTTGCCGCCGCCCGCTGCCGCCTTGAGTTCTTCCTGCACGCGTTCCAGTGCCGTATCAAACTGCCCACGGGCGATCAGCTTCGTAATCTGATCGGGACGATTCTTCAGCAGCAGCATTGACATCGGCAGAGGCACCACCGTAGGCAGTACATCCGCGTCAACCTTCGTGCCCGGCGTCACCGGCACAGGCTCGGAGCCGGGCGTCGTCGCTTCGACCAGTTCATCGAGCGTATCGGCGAGGGGCGTCTTGTCCGTAGCGTTCTTGCGAAGTGACTTGAGTTTCTCGTGGACCTTGGCCTTGTCTTCCTTGCTCAGCGCCCGGGCGCTCTTGATCGGCGGATCTTCCAGAAAGGATTGCGCTGCTCGCGATTCCACCAGGCTGATGAACGTGTTCACCGCACCCATCGGCTCGCCTTCGCGATCCATCAGCGGCACCAACCGGGCATCAAGCCACAGGCGAAGCCAAGGCTCTTTCGCACGGCTGCGCACCGTCTTCAAACTCGCCAATACTTCCTTCGCGTTGCCCGCCTTGAGCGCCTTCTCCGCATCCTCAAGCTGCGGGTAAGCCGCCAGCTTGAAGCCGTCTATCTTGGACAGGTATTGCTTGTTGGGAGAACCGTTGACGAGATAGTGAAGCTCGTTGCCGTCGAACGTATCAACAGTGACATTCTCGATCCAGAGATTGCCCAGCTTGATCGCATCAGCCTTGGCTGCCTGGCTCATCAGCACCATCGCCATCAGGGCGACAAGCGAAGCGAGCCTGCGAAAAGCTGGAGCGATAGAAAAGTTTCGAGTGATGATCGTCCTTGAATTGAAGCCGACTTCCTGTCGGCTGTGCTGCGCGGTTGATTCATTCATGGGGCCACCGCCGTGAGTAAGAGTAAACACGCTAAACAACTCCCCGGCCAGCCCCGGCTGCACGCCAGCCTTGCACGCCAGATCGACGTGCACCAGGCCAGTCATGCACAGATGCGCTATTTTGCACGGCAGTAACCATTTTGTCCAGCGAGCATTCATAAAGTTACTTCACTTCGTTCATTTCACTTCAAAAAGTCTGACGTCTTGGACTGCACAGGCGATGACCGAAAACTGCAATTCTCCGATACGAGCCACGACCGTGAGGGAGTGAATGCTGCTGATTTCACTTCTCGACCTGTCCGCTTTCTTACGGGCGCGGCTCGTTAACAGAAAACCGAACCCCCTCACAGCCCCAGCTCCTTCGCCGACAGAAAGCGATATCGCCCCTGCGTCTGCTCGCTGATGCGTTCAAGCGTCGGCTTCATGCCGGGGATTCGCGACAGCGGGTCAGGGTAGAGGAACTGAATGGTGTTGATTTTCGTCTTGCCGACGTTGGCGGCAGCGATGCGTTTGAGGAGAAAGCTTTGATTGATTTCGTAGCGACCGCTGCCGGTGATGTTGTCCGAAAGCAGATACATGACCTGCGGCTTAAGCGCCAGACCACGCTCAATCGCACCCATCGGATCAGACAGACCGCTAGGCGTAAGCGCATCGCCATCGAGCCAATCGAAGATGCGTTTCTGATTTTCCGGTGTCGCAGCGAGAAGGCCTTGACCCGGCGATTGAATCACCTGATCGCCTTGATAAAAATAGACGGCAAAGGTGTGCTTCTCACCAAGCGAACGAATCGTCCGCTTGAGTTCCGCGACAACGAAAGGCAGCGTGTCGATCATCGAGCCAGAAGAATCGATGACGAAAACAAAGGAGCGAGCGCCGGGAGCATCATTTCTTGGATCGAAAATCGTGCCCGGCCCGGCACCGGTTTGTTGCCCTAGAAACACGCCGCTATCGGCAGGACTACTCCCGAAGATGCCGACGGTCTGCATCTTGACAGTATCGAATGATTCAAGCGATCGCGTCTGTGGCTGAGGATTCGTGACAGGTCGGCCGCCCGGCTGCTGCTGCTTATCCATGGTCATACGCAACTTCGACAAAGGCTGTGGTGGCTTGAACGTGGGGGAAACGACTGGCACGAAGTCGTCACTCACGTCCACCTTGCGATCAAGCGTCGCCCACACAAACAAAATCGCAATCAGCACGAGCGCCGCATGCAGCAGAATCGTCGCCATCCAAGGCATCAGATCAGCGATAGTTTCCTTCACAGCCGCAGCGTCCTCACTGCGCGTGCTTTTCCGACTGCGTCCCAATACGTCGATAGAATCATTGTTGCCCATCATGGATCGGCCTTTCCAAAGCGTTCAAAATTGAACTGGATCAGCAAGTCTGAAGGCGGGAACGTTACGAACAAAAATCGCGGATCGCTTGCCTCTCTTCGCGCAGAACTGGAAAAACCAGTTCCAGTAAGAGTCACGCCAGCCATCCAAAATAGACAACGAACAGACGGATAGACCGTCCGATGGAAATGAATGATTCGCACCAGCTTTGGCAAGACGCCCGGAACTACCTGTCTATTGCAGGTCAAAGAAAAAAGGTGACGCGCCAGCGCAAATGAAGATGCGTCGCCAGTGACAGGAGAATGGCCAATGGCCGTTGAAAAATGAAAATTGCAAAATGACAGAACAGACCGCCGCACGCCAACTCCGTCACTTTGCATTTTTCAATTTGCATTGGCCATTGCCCATTGGATATTTCTCCCCTCTGCCCCTCTTCAATACCGCCTCATCCCCGGCTCCACCGACATCGCCCAGGCATCGATGCCCCCCGCCAGCGAGTACGCATCGCTCACGCCCTGCTGCCGCAGGAACGAAGCCAGTTGCAGCGAGCGCATGCCGTGATGGCAATAGATGACCACGCGCTGCGTCGCCAGTTGTTTGAGTTCTTCAAGGCGAGCGCCTGCTTCGTGCAGCGGGATCAGCGTCGCCCCTTCAATCGCCGCAATCGCAAACTCCTGCTCAGTGCGGCAATCGATCAGCACATGAGCCTCGCCCCCTTCGCGCATCTTCTGCACCTGGCGCGGCGAAAGCTCCCAGTCCAACCGAAAGCGATAGCCCAGCGGCAACCCCTGCTCGTCCACTTCCATCGATGGGTTCATGTCATCCTCAAATCAGAAAACTGAAAATCACAAATCTCAAATCTCAAATCACAAATCACAAACAAACTCCAATCGAACCAATCGAACAAAGCGAATCAATCAAACGCAAAACGGCTTGCACCCGCTTTCATTTCTTGTTTGATTTCTTGCTTCAATTGTTCCTTGGTGCTTGTTTGTGATTTGAATATTGATCATTGGAACTTCATCCGCGTTCACTCCCCAAGGTCCGGCCGTTCCACGTGAACATTTACATAACCGATCAGGCCACGCGGATTAAGCCGGCCGTCTTTGGCTTCATACAAAATCGGTGTGCGGGCGGCGCGGCGCTCCTTCAACAGTTGATTGAGCGTCAATGTCGGCTTCACATAGACATAACCGGGCGACTGCCCGGTGAGCGGGTTGATCATCAGTTTGTCGAGCTCACGCACATACGAACTGGCACCTAGGTCTTCCAGACGAGTGGGATACTGGCCGCGATGATCTTCTGCATAACTGTTGAGCGCGGTAATCAAGGCCTGCATCTGATTCAGCGAGCGCACAACCAGCGCCTCATCGCGGGCCAACCGGATGCCCTTGGCCAAAGCTTCGCCGGTGCGGGTGAGCACTGGGCCGGCGGCTTGTGCAGTCACCTGCGACCTGCTGATTTCCAGCGAATTGTTGGCCAGCACTGCATGCCAGGAGGTGAGCTGTGTGATCTGTTCGATGTCCACGCCGCGCATGTCTTTGCGTTTCATGAACTGACCCAGCGTGTCCAAGAGTGGCTTGGCAATTTCCAAAAGCTGCGCTGCGGTCTCGCCATCAGGCATGCGCATGACCGCAGAAAGCGAAGGCTGCCCCTCGAGCGTGGCGCTGATCGAAAGCGAACGGCACTCCAGCAGCGTGCGGATAAAAAGCAGCAGATCGCGCGGCGTCTTGGTGTCGATTCCCACGCGCTGCTGATAGGTCACCTGCATGCGGCGCGTGGGCACAAAGGCGAGCGTCGCAGCATGTTGATCGATGCCTTCGAGCGCGGAGCGAAGAGATTCCATGCGATCAGCTTTGCCCTTTTCCATGTACGGCCGGGCCAGCGTGCCGTCGTAAGCCATCAGCCAGTCGCCCATCTTTTCAAACTTGACCGTGGACTTTCCTTTTTCATTGAGCGTGGCCTGCTCGACAATTGACTCGATGGCGGCGCGGTTGGCGTTGGCGCTCATGGAGAAAAGGAAGACGGGGTTGGCCACGCCTTTGGTCGCGGCATTGGCGGAGAAAGGATCGAAATAAACGATCGCCATCGAGGTGCCGCCGGCCCGAATAAAGGGAGCATGGAGCTTGGCGTATGGGGCCATCGCGTCGTTGACAGGGCGAGCGAACTGGCCCATGGCTGCGTCGATGGCGCTGCTGAGCCGACCTGCATCAACCTTGGCTGCATCCACCCAGAGCACCCCCGCCACATCATCGCCCATCGCCTCACCGGGCAGATCAGGCAGCGCCGCTGCGAGCGAAGAAGCGAGTGATGCCACGAGCACAAACAAGCAAGTTGAAATCCATCGGCTCATCATGAAACTCCTGACTCCATTGTAGGGCCAATCGCATCGCGCAAAAAAAATGGTGCCCATCGCCCAAGCCAACCGCATGCGGCCGCTTCTGGTCCCCCTCCCTCGGGGAGGGGTTAGGGGAGGGCACAACATTCGTGTTGCGGTTTTGCCCAGCACCTCAATTCTCGATTGTATAGACGGCCCTCCCATGGGAGGGGAGTTCAAGGCACGACACAATACCCACATGCGATCGCCGCGTTTATCAGTTATTATCTATTGACTTATGATTCAAAATCTGCTAAACTATGGTCGGCTCGATTCTCCCTTTCTTGATTCTGCCCTTCTTGCTGGAGCCATGGCCATGA
>CAZYQL010000006.1:6940-9752 GCA_964650055.1 uncultured Phycisphaeraceae bacterium
TCCAATGATGTCAGTCCTGTGGTGTCTGCGCCGCTTATTGGCACCCTTATCTCGCTCGTATTCAAGGACAAGGGTTTACGCGTAGACGTCTAGATAGTTTCCCCTAGACACGAGATAACCATATTGCTGACAAGGTATTAAGAGCATGGACATAAATGAAAAAAGCGCAGGGTAGACAAAATCCAAGGCTGGAAAATGCGATGGCCCTGACTCATCGCCGCCTGCCACCCAAGACACGACAAGAATCGCCGTTGCATCGCTAGACATTTTTTTACAATGGAATCATGCCCATGCCCACTGCCTATGTCGATCTTCAGGTCAACGGTTACGGTGGGATCGACTTCAATCAGGACCACCTCACCGCTGATGCGCTGCACCAGGCCTGCGCCGCATTGGAACGCGACGGCGTCAGCGAAATCCTCGCAACGATCATCACCGAAAAAATCGATCGCATGGCCAATCGCCTCACGCAACTTGCGACCCTGCGCGGCAGTGATCCACTGGCAAAAAAACTCATCGCAGGATTTCACATCGAAGGTCCGTTCATCAGCGATGTGCCAGGCTTCGTCGGTGCGCATCCTGCGGATGCTGTGTGCGATGCTTCACCCGATGTCATGCAGAAGCTGCTCGATGCAGCCCAAGGCCTCACGCGATTGGTCACGCTCGCACCGGAGCGCGATCCAACTTGCCAAACGATCGCGATGCTTGCGACACAGAACATCACCATCTCCGCCGGCCACACCAATGCTTCAACTGATCAGCTTCGCGCCGCCCTCGACGCGGGCCTGTCGATGTTCACGCATCTAGGCAACGGCTGCCCGATGCTCATGCACCGCCACGACAACATCGTCCAGCGCGTGCTCGCATTGCGCAATCGGCTGATGATCTCATTCATTCCCGATGGTGTGCATGTTCACTTCACCGCCCTTCGCAACTACTTCGACCTCGTCGGCTTTGATCACGCGCTCGTCGTCACCGATGCCATCGCACCCGCAGGCATGGGACCGGGGCAGTATCAGCTGGGCAGGTGGAATCTGAATATCGGGGAAGACATGGTCGCCCGCGCTCCTGATGGCTCGCATCTGGTGGGTTCTGCGATCACCATGCCTCGCGTCTGGAAAAATCTCATCGGTCCACTGGGACTCAGTGAAGCGCAAGCACATAAACTCTGCTGCGAGAATCCGAGCAAGATCATGACGAAGGCGAACGCGAAGAATTGAAGCGATCGTGATGATCCAAGTGCAGCGACATCACCAGCCGATCACGCGGTACATCGCCTCAGCAGGCAGGTCGGGCACGAGCGATGGGCTACTACTGACTCCATCGAAATTGCCACGCATCATTTCCGCCGCAGCGAGATAGCCTGAGCGCACGGCCCCTTCCATTGTCGCGGGCCAGCCGGTCTTGCAGAAATCGCCCGCAAGCAGGAGATTGGCGATGGGGCCAGCGGCGGCGGGCCGATTGACCTCGACACCGGGGCGAGGCGAAAAGGTGGCGCGTTTTTCCTTTACGACTCGGGCATGCAGCGGCATGTTGTGACGCGTTAGCGGCAACGCCTTGCGCACCTCTTCGAGAATGCGCTGTGTGATCGCATCCGCAGGCAGATCAACCAGATCGTGAGCAGCGCTGATGACGCAGTGCAGATGCTGCGCGCAAGTGCCTTCGTGATCCTCGATGCCTTTGCTGAAGATCCATTGCAGCGGACTTTGCGTGAGCGTCAGATGAGGCAACGACATCACCGGCTTATTGGCGGCACAGGCGAACCAGAGATGGATGCCGATGATCGGGCTGGTGGTGAATCGATCGAGCCTGCGCAGACGAGGATCGATGCGGTACATCTCCGGCGAACAGATTTTCGCCAGGCGATCACTGGTGAGCGCGCTGATGTAGGTGTCACCATGAATGAGCGAGCCGTTGCCCAGTTGCAGCGCGGTGATGCGGTCGTTTTCAAAATGAAACTGATCCGCGCTGGTGCCCAGCATCACGCGACCGCCAGCCTTGGTGATGACCGATTCCGCAGCATCATAAAGCTGCACGAGTGGCACCTTGGACAGGCCCATCACATACGCATCGCTGCTGGAGAGAAAGCCATCCTGATAGACGTGAATCGCGTAGTCAGCGGCACAGTTGTCCGGCGTCTCATTGAGCGCACTGATCACCACCGGCTCCCAGAATTTTTCAATCGCCCCGCGCGGTTGCCCCAGCGCTTCAAGCCACTCCGCAAAACTCGATGCATGCCAGGCGGCGCGCCCCTCGCTGCCCATTCGCATCATCGCCAGCATGCCGCGTGAGATCGCCAGCTTCTCCAAAAGCGAGAGTTGCTTGAAGCCCATCAGCGCTCGCGTCATGTGCAGCGGCGCAGGCAGGTCATCGGCTTCGAGCACATCGATGGGCCGCGATGATTCGCCATCTAATTCCGGGGGTTTATCGTTGTCGCCCAGGTTCATGAAGTAGAGCGTGCGGTGCCATTCGATGGATTTTTCGACGCCCAGGCGTTTGTAGAGATCAAGCAGATTGGTGCAGCAACCCATGAGCACATGCTGGCAATTGTCGAGGACCTGGCCGGTGGTAGGATCGACGAAGCTGGTCGCTCTGCCGCCCAGACGTTTGCGCGTTTCGATGAGCGTCACCGCCGCGCCGCGATCAGCGAGTTTCACTGCCGCCGCAATACCTGCGAGGCCGCCGCCGATAATGATTGCAGTGCGGGATGTGGAGGAAGGATTGGACATCGGGGGAATAAAATTCAATACTCAAAAAAACAAATCTCAAACAAAGTTCAATCATCAATATAAGACAGACAATATAAGACAGA
>CAZYQL010000006.1:9852-45827 GCA_964650055.1 uncultured Phycisphaeraceae bacterium
AACAAATCTCAAACAAAGTTCAATCATCAATATAAGACAGACAATATAAGACAGAATAGACGAAAGGCATCGCTTCGCATTTTTCCTATTGATTTTTGGAGTTTGTTTGTGATTTGTGATTTGTCATTTGCGATTTGGTTCTTGCCTCACTTTTCCACTTCAAGCACATTCGCATTGGTGAGCTTCAGATCTTCGCCCACGCGAACGTACTCGAGCCAGAGTTCGCGAACAAACACGGCCGGTTGACCCTCCGGGGCGAGATTGATCTTCATCACTGTTTTCACTTTGTTGATAGTGCCGGTGCTTTCGTGATAGCGAATGTCGCCTTCGCCGAGTTTGAAACGGAACTGGCGAATGACCTCTTTGCTCTTGAATCCCGGAGCCGCCAGCGCATCGAGTGCGGCGGCATCCTGTTTGAAAAGTGCTTGGGCAACCTTCATGGAAATTTCAGTCGTGTCCGGCCGCAGCCCTGCACTGGCGATGGCCTGTTTATCCGCACGAACGAGCACCCAGCCCCAGGCTTTCTTATTTGCCTCGTCGTACATTTCATAGACACCCTCGCCGCGCGGCGCATCGAAATCGACCTGCTTCTTCGTCGCCAGTACGGTATCGAGATCAGCAACGCGAAGGCGATGCACCGAAGATAAATCACATGCAAATCGCACTCGCTGCTGCGGGCGAAGTAGCAGGTAGAGCTGGCCATTGCTGTGGCCAGTGAGCTTCACCGTCTCACTGGCGAGATCGAAGAACTTCAAATCCGTCGCCGGGTAATTGAGGCCAAGATAAAGCGAAGCGAGGTCAGCTTTCGCTTTGCCTTGCGCCGCTTCGATGGCAGCAAGAAGGTCTTCGCGCGACAGCACTTTGCGACGGGCATAGAAGCTCACGATGCGGTGCTTGAGTTCACCGGTGGCCGTCTCAAGTGCCCGCTTGACTTCATCATTATTCACGACGCGCCCGCTGCGCGGCGTCGTGACGGTGATCTCTTTCGCATCACTGGTGAACTTCTGATGCAGGATCACAAACTGCGATTTCACCGGCTCATCCCAAAGCGAAGGCACAGGCGAATCGATCATCGCGGAGATGCGAAACTTACCGGAGTTAAAAAGCACCACTTCTTCATCGTTGCGCTTCACCAGCTTCACAAAGGCTTCATCAATGGAAATCGAAAAGCCCAGTTCGTAGCGAAGACCGACCTTGAGCGTCGGGAAGAAAACACTCTTCCATTTCACGCGGGGCAGCACAGCCGCCATTTCATCGGGGAAAATAATGTCGAGCGTCGGAGCCTGAAGGCGAACAGTATCGATCAGCACACCGCCACGATCGCGGACTTCGGTGATCTGAAAAATGACCTTACCGGTGATCGTCTCCGTCGCCAGCCACTGATCGCGATCGAGCACGATTTCGATCTTGGCCTTGCCGGTGTTGTGCACAGCGTTATCCGCAGCAAAGGCCACGGCTGGCATGCCAAGGAACATCGTCAGGAAGAATGTGCACAGGCGCAGCATCATGAAGTTCTCTCGCTTGCAAGGAAAACAGAATCGCTACTGGTTCAACGCGCTGCGGGGATGAATGTCCTATTCGATTCTCATCGCCCCGGTTTAGCCGGGGAGTTGGTGCGAAAGCGGTGGGTTTCCCCGGCTAAAGCCGGGGCTATATGACATTCAGCCGCGCAGACCTCTTCGCAGGGTGGCGCGACCGGCGATCCAGAGCTTGCGCCATTTGCTGAGTCTGACGCGCTGCTCGAGCACCACGCGCGGCCGCTTCTCCATCTTGCGCAAAAGCTCTTCATAGATCTTCATCATCGCCCAGCAGGTTGGCCTGCAGCATCGTGTCAGGTGCGATTCGAGTGACTGCGTCTGATCATAGTAGTCACGCGCTCGCTTGATCTGCATGTTCATCAGCGCATCAAACTGTTTCATCATTTCGCTGCTTGAGGGTGCTGCTGCCGGATCGAGGATGAACTGTTTGAATGACTGTGCATCAAAGCCAAACTGGGCCAGTTCATCAGCGGGCAGATAGACGCGATCGCGCTGAGCATCCTCCACCAGGTCGCGCAGGATGTTGGTCAGTTGCAAGGCGATGCCGCGCTGCTCGGCGAGCTTGCGCGTGGTAGCGTCGCCTTCATATTTCCAGACTTCAATGCACGTCAGGCCCACGACACTGGCGACCTTGTAGCAGTAGTCATACAGCGCTGCGAAGTCGGGGTAACGCAGTTGCACCTGATCGAGGAGTTGCCCTTGAATCATCGCATCGAGATAGCTCAGCGGAATCTGATGCTCACGAAAAGCGAGCGACACCGCCGGCCACATCGCAGCAAACGGCGATGCCTGCGCGACCGCTCCCATCGCAGCATGTTCATCCTGCACGACCTCGTGCGTTAGTCTGCGGAATCCTTCGAGCTGCCTGCGCTTGGTCTCGTGATCAGCTTCATTTTCAGGCGCATCAGCAAGGTCATCGACAGCTCTCATCCACGCATAAATCGCATACATCGCGCTGCGGCGAGGCTGAGGTGTGAGCATCATGCCGTAGTAAAAATTGCGGGCCTGCGCTGCCGTAAGCTGCGCACAAAAATCCTGCGACGAGGCGAGTGACACCTGTGGCAAAGCCATTTCCGCAGCATGTGGCGTGGACCCGCTGATCATACTGCCGACTCCTTCTTCGCCCTTGATTCTCCAGCTTGAATCGAATGATTCGCGCTCGCGCTTTCGCCCCCGCCTGGCATTCCAAACCCAAGAAACTTCGCACAAAGCGCCCGCATCATCAGCAACATCTTTGCGGCTTTGCTCACCGAAGGCCTGCGCTCAAGCGTGTTGTAATTCTGATTGCGGATCATCTTGAGCGTCGCTTCGCCGCCCAGGGAAAAGAGCTGAATATCGAGCCGAACATCCTTGGCCACCATCGGCCAGAGCGCGTGACCTTTTTCAAAGAGCGGCCAGGTGCGATCGCAGAGTTCCTTCACCGTCGCACGGTACGCCGACAACTGCGCGGTGATCGTTGCGTTGGGCAGATTGTTGCACGTTGAACAAGAGTTGGATTGTTCAGCCTTGATTGCGGCATCATGATTGATGGCAGCGACCATTGTTTCGATATCGAGGTGATGCTTGGAAGCGACTTCGCCGGGGATGTAAACACGATCGCGCTCGAGGACATCGCGGCGCACATCCTGCCAGAAGTTGGCCAGTTGAAGTGCGGTGCAGGTGGCATCGGAAAGTCGCTGGCGCTCTTCGTCACGGTAGCCACAGAGATAGAGCACGAGCCTTCCGACAGGGTCGGCGCTGCGCGTGCAATAATCGATGACCTGATCCCACGTCTGATAGCGCGAGACATGCTGATCCTGCACGAAGGCATCAATCAGATCATCGAACGGCTTGCGCGGGATTTCATGTTTGTCGATGGTGCGATGCAGCGCGACAAACACCGGATGGCGCGGCGTACCCGCGTAACACAAGTCCAGTTCGCGCCGCCACCAGGCAAGCAGTTCCAGGCTGCGATCCTTGCTGCCCGCTTCATCGCCCAAGTCATCCGCCCAGCGGCAGAAGGAATAGACATGCCGAAAGTCATCGCGCAGTCGCTTAGGAAGAAGCCAGGAAACGACTGTGAAATTTTCATAATGCGAAGTCGCCAGCCGCCGCGTATAGTCGCTGGCCTGTTCATAAGACAGCGGCTCGCAATGGTGCGGGCCGTAGGTATCGAGTTGGTCAAGGACATTGGGCATGGGGCGGGTTAACGGTTGAAAATGCACTCTGTAAAACTAGGCGCATAATTCATCTTAACATGACCGGCCCGCATGGCTCAGCAATTGAGCCGTTTCAGTCTGGAAGGTTCTCATGGCAGAAACATACCCCCGCATCGGCCACTTCAAGAATATCGCTTCTTTTCGCGGCCATCTGACTCAGTTGGGTCTCGATCTGCCCTGTGATGATCGCATTCTCTCAGCTGCTGAAGGCTCACCTCTGGCGCAGCCGCTGACCATCGGCAACTTCACCGTCGGCAACCGCTGGTGCATTCACCCGATGGAAGGGTGGGATGCACTCAGTGACGGTCGGCCTTCGCCGCACACGGTTCGCCGTTGGCGCAAGTTCGGCCTCAGCGGTGCCAAGCTCATCTGGGGTGGCGAAGCGTTTGCGGTGCGCCAAGACGGCCGCGCCAATCCGAATCAGCTTTACTACCGCCCGGAGAATGCCGAGCCGATGCGCGACCTGCTTCGCACGCTCACTGCTGCTCACGAAGAACGCTTTGGTGCGGGGGCCTGCGATGATCTGCTCGTGGGTTTGCAACTCACGCACTCAGGGCGATTCTGCAAGCCGAATCACAAGACGCGATTCGAGCCACGCATTGCTTATCACCATCCGCTGCTCGATGCGAAAGTCGGCATCAAGCCCGGCGATGACTCGGTCATCCTCACCGATGATGACATCAAACGCATCATCGATTCCTTCGTCTATGCTGCGGGCTGGGCGAGTAAGCGCGGCTTCCGTTTCGTCGATATCAAAGCTTGTCACGGTTACCTCGGCCACGAGTTTCTCTCCGCCTACACTCGGCCCGGAAAATATGGCGGTGACTTCGCTGGTCGAACTCGCTTTCTTCGCGAAATCATTTCTGGCATTCGAGAAAAACATCCGCAGCTTCTCATCGGCGTGCGCCTGAGCGTCTTCGATCGTCCGCCTTATCTGCCCGATCCATCGCAAACAGGTGGCGGAAAATTCGGCCCGGGTATTCCTGCTGATTACAACAGCGCTCTGCCTTACGCCGGCTTCGGTTGCAGTCGCGATAATCCGTTGGAGATTGATCTGACTGAGCCGGTGCAATTGCTTGAGCTCATGCGCGATGCGATGAAGGTGGACATGGTCAATCTTTCTGCGGGCAGCCCTTACTACAACCCGCACATTCAGCGGCCCGCCTACTTCCCGCCCAGCGATGGCTACACGCCTCCCGAAGATCCGATCGTCGGCTGCGTCCGCCAGATTCAGATCGTGCGGGATCTCAAGGGGCGCGTGACCGGCTTGCCCATCGTCGGTACCGCGTACAGCTACTTTCAGGAATATCTGCCGCACATCGCGCAGGCTGTCGTGCGCGATGGCTGGGCCGATTCGGTGGGCCTTGGTCGCATGGTGCTTTCGTATCCTGACATGCCTGCTGACTGTCAGGAGTATGGTGAACTCAAGAAGCCCAAGCTGATCTGCCGCACTTTCAGCGATTGCACGACAGCCCCGCGAAACGGCATTATTTCAGGCTGTTTTCCGCTTGATCCGTATTACAAGGATGCAGCCGAGGCAGCGAAGCTCAAGGAGGCGAAAGCATCGCTGCGCGAAAGGCTGAAGGCGATGACGTGAGAGCCTCAGCCCCACCCCGATTGCATCGATCAGGTCCCAATCTCATACACCACCCCATCAAGCATCACGATGATGTTCGTGCCTAGGGCGAACCATGCGCCAGCCTGTTTGTGCTTGGCCAGGAGATTGAAGTAGTCATCGGAAGCGAAGGTGACTTTGATTCGCTTGGTCTCTTTGCTGGTGTTTTGTGCTTGAGCATCGACCCACGCGCTGCCGTTGAAGTAGAAGGTACGGCCTTCGACGAACTTGCTGATGTGGATCGCTTCGCCGCCGTCTGCATCGCCCCGTTCACCGCCGCCACCGAAGACGCCCGCTTTGCTTCCGGGTGCGCTGGCGATGCCGCGCCTTGCGGCACTATTGGCCTCGGCCAGTGCATCGCTGCTGGTCGCTTGCTTGAGTGCATCGGCGGCCTTGGCGCCGCCCACGCCTTGTGTGCCATCTTTCTTTTCTGAGAGAGCATCAAACGCAGCACCCGCCTCGGCTCGCAGAGCGCGGTCGCGCTCTGGTGAAGGAGCGCTGCCTGGTGCTGTGTGTGAAAGGCGTGGCCGACCGGGGCCGCGATTGGCTTCGTCTTCGAGAATGAGATAGCTCGTGTAAGGCGTGACGATGCCGTACTGCTTGGCGAGCATGGTGATCTCTTCGCGCACCTCCGCACTCGCAGTGCTCAGGCGAATCTGATCGAGCAGGAAGCCGACGCGCCGCGTGGCCCAGAGGCGAGGCACAAAGGTGTTGTCCGTGGCCTGTGCCGGAAAGCTCGCTTCATAGGTGAATGTTTTCTGTTTGCCGTTCACTGTGCCTGTGAGCTGAATCGCGGCATCGGTGGTCGCCTGGCCTTGCTTACTCTGGTAGCGTCCCATGATGATGAGCTGATCGCCGCGGAAGACATCGGGCAGTGGCGAGGGGTACATCTTGCTGATGCGCACATCGCCATTGATCTTCAGTTCAACGCCCGAGAGTACGGGGTAGTTGATCTTGGTGAAGAAGCTGGAGACTTTCACTTCGATGTCTTCGCTGGGCAGCACATACTGGCTGGCAGCTTTGGTGTGATCGGTGATTCGATCGAGCAGGTGGGTGTTGATGTCGGTGCCGATGCCGAAGGAAAAGATGCGCACGGTCTGGTCGCCGATGTTTTTCTTGACGCTTTCGACGAGCTGATTTTCATCGGTGGTGCCTATGGTCGGCCGGCCATCGGTGAGGAAGATGACCATCGCGGGCCGGCCGCTTTTCTTGTCATTTTTCACGATTTTCACAGCAGCATTGAGCGCATCTTCAATCGCGGTGCCGCCCAGAGGACGCAGCGCATCGACGAAAGTCTGCGCCTTGTCGCGGTTGTCTTTGCTCGCATCACGCAGACCATCGAAGAGCGGCTCAGCTTCGGTGGAGAAGCGAATGATCTCGAAGCGATCGCCCTCATTGAGATTGGCGATGCAGAACTTCATCGCTCGCTTGGCTTGTTCGAGTTTTTCGCCGGCCATCGAGCCGGAGGTGTCGAGCACGAAGACGATGTCCTTCTTGGCGATCTGTTTGTCCGCAATGTTGCCAGGCGAAATGAAGAGCATGAAGTGGCCCTCTTCCTTGTCATTTGCCTTGCCATCGCGAAATGCGAGCAGGCTCACGCCGATGTCGCCTTGCGCTGGTGCCTGCGTGGAGAAGAAGACCTGAAAATCAGTGTCCGGCTTCGTGTCTTTGGTCTCCCATCCGATCACCGCCTGCGTCTCGCCTTTGCGATTCACTTCCACCTTATGACTGGGCGAGTAAACCGTCTTGATCGGCTGCTGCGTGTCAATCACGCACTTGATTGCGACCGAGGGAATCGGGGCGGAGGAAAATTTTTCGGTGCTCAGCGGATAGGTGTAGCCAACGAGTCCTGAGTCGCTTTTGAGCACCTGTGTGTATTTGATTTTGATCTGCTTCTTGCCGTTGGCTTCGATGGGGAAGATGCGCACCTTGAACATGCCGCGGTCGGCATACTCCATCAGAGCCGGGTCTTTCATGGAGCGCACGATGTCGGTGTAAATCTTGCGGGCCTTGTCAGCGTCGAGCAGTTCTGCCTCTTGCAGCTTGCCGTTGATGTCCATGGAAAACTTGTCAATTTGTGCCCCCTTGGGCAGCGGGAAAATGTATTCGCCTTCAAGCTGAACATTATTGGGATTGACGAAAACCTGATCGACTTCGGTGGTCGCAATCTGATCTTTGATGGTGACAGTGACGTGATGGTGCTCCACCCGCATCGGGGCGAAGGGATAAACACGCGGCGGCATCGGGTGGGGCCACGGCCGACCTATTGGAGGAGATATCGGCGGCTCAACGGGCGGCAACGGATGGGGCGGTCGGGGCACAATGATGAAACCATTCGCCAAAGCTGGCAGGGCCACAAGCATGACAAAGAGAAACGCGATCAGTGTGCGGAAGGTTTTCATGGCGAGGCTCCGGGAGACGGCGAAGTTGTATCCCTATATAGACGCTTCACCGCGTCACCGGTTCCCTCTACGCGCTACCCTCTATCCTCTTTGCCCGAACGAAGGTATCCTATGCCCATTCCTGACCATCCACGGACGGATGGCATCCCTTCTGGAGACACTTCATGAAACGCATCCCTTGGCGACTCTCGTGTGCCTTCGCCCTTTCGCTGCTCAGTCCAGCGATGGCGGAGGACTTGAACGTACAAGTCCGCGAAACCCCGGTTCGCGAAAAGGCTACCCCGCTAGCCCCGATCATCGGGCAGCTCAAGTACGGCGACGTCGTCACCGTGCTCGACAAACTCGGCGACGGCTGGCGCCGCGTCGAACACAAAGCCCCCAGCAAACTCGCAGGCTGGGTCCGCACCAGCGCCCTCACCGCCAAGAGCCTGGATACCACCAACTTCGGCGGGTCCAAGTCCTCCGCCTCCAGCGTGGAGACCAGCGAGGCTGGCAAAGGCCTTCTCGAAAAAGGCGAAGAGACTTTCGTGAAGGCAAACAACCTGCAAAATGCGATGGCGCAGGTCGATGCCTTGGAAAAAAATCCACGCTACATCATCAGCCCGGCTGAAAAACAAGCCTTCCTCAATCAAGGCAACATCACGCCCAAAGGAGCTAACTAATATGAAAACGCTCTTCAACCGCTTCGCATCGCTTGCCGCTGTCGGTGTTGTCGCCATCGCCGGTTATTTCACGGCGGGTTGCAACAGTGATGGCACGGTCAGCCAAGATGTCATCAAGGGTCTTGACGGTTTCGGCAGCATTGGCCAAGGTCTTTCCAGTGGGCTCAAGGTTCACTCTGCGTTTCATAAAGCCAATGAAAAGTTTGGGGCCATTGATGAGTACCACCTTGGCCGCGCCACTGCGGCGCAGCTCATCGCTCAGTACGGCCTCTATAACGACGAAGCCGCCACGCGCTATTTGAATCAGGTCGGCCAAACACTCGCTGAGTTTTCGAATAAGCCCGAGACTTACAGCGGCTACCACTTTGCGATTCTCAATTCCGATGATGTCAACGCTTTTGCTGCACCGGGCGCGTTCATCCTCGTGACACGTGGCCTGCTTCGCTGTGCGGAAAACGAAGGCGAACTGGCCGCTGTATTGGCACACGAGCTTGGGCACATTCAGCGCGAACACGCACTGCTGGCGATTCAGAAAAGTCGCAATGAAAAGTTCCTGGCGGTGGTGGGCACCGAAGCGGCCAAAACCGCAGCAGGCGATCAGCGCGCAGAAGTGGGAAACATCCTCGATGGCATGAGCGATGATGTGCTGGCGCAGCTGAAGAACGGTTACAGCAAGACGCAGGAAGCTGAAGCCGATGGCGATGCAGTCATCATTCTTCGCAGCGCAGGCTACGATCCCAACTCGATGATCGGGCTGCTCCAGAAAATGGAGAGCCAGCTTAAGCCCGGGCATGCCGACTTCAGCAGCACGCACCCCAAGACGGCTGATCGCATCGCTTCGATCCGATCAAAGATCACCGAAGCACCGCAGGCGCTGAACCCTTCGCGCACTGCGAGATTCAACACGGCGATGGCGGCAGCGCGAGGCAAGTAAACGATTGCCGCGTTAAGCGATTTGACCGCGATCTTTGGATCGAAATCAACAATAGCCCTCGGCAAGTGGCCGGGGGCTATTCGCTTCATACGGTGCTTTGGCAGTACGATTCAACTTCACGATGATTTCTTCACTTCGCACTTTCTTCTTCGGCGCTTTGCTGGGGCTGGTCTCGGCGCTGGCGGCGATGCTGCTCGCCTGGCTGGGTGCTTTCGATCGCGTGGAGGGCATGACCTACGACATGCGTGTGCGAGCGCTGGCGCCGCCGGTGGATGTGCCGGTGAAGATCATTGTGCTCGATCAAGGCTCGCTGGCCGCCGGTGAAGGGCATGGCTGGTCTTGGCCTTGGAATAGAGCGATTTACAGTTATGTGGTCTCGTTCTTCAATCGCACGCAGGTGAAGGCGCTGGCGTTTGATGTGGTGTTCACCGCGCAAGGCGAAGACCTGCCGGGCGATCAGGAATTTGGTGACGCGATCAGGGCCACGCCGCGCTACATCGGGGCGCTGATGACCAGCGCTGACACCGGGCAGACCATCACCTGGCCCAAATCTTCTCCGCCCAGTCCGTTTGAGTTGCAAGGTCTTGACGATTGGCTTTCGCGCCATCCCGGTGTGAAGCTACGCCGAGGCAGCGCCCGTTTTCCGTACAGCGAACTGGCACAGGCGACTTCGCTCTACGGCCACGTCAGCGGTGAAATCGAAGGCGACAGCGTCGTGCGTCGTTCCATTCCCGTGCAGGAATTTGATGGCCACGCGCTGCCTCGCCTGGGCATCGCGGCTTGGATGGTGGGGCAAGCGCATCAGCCCAAGCCAAGCAATGCAACCGATGGCGCGCCAGTCGCTGCACCACCGGCCACGTCTGCGCTGCCCGTCATGAAGATTCAAGATGACACGCTCTACATCGGCGACCGCGTGATGCAGCTCGATGAACAGGGCACGACGCTGCTGCACTACTATCAGCCGCGCAAAGGTTCTGCGTTTGCCTTCGATGTCTTCTCGGTCGCTGACATCATTGCATCCGAAGTCGCAATTCAGTCGGGAGAGAAGCCCAAGCTCTCGCCGGACATTTTCAAGGATTGCCACGTGCTGTTTGGCTTTTCCGCACCTGCTCTTTATGACCTCAAGCCCACGCCCATGAATCCCGCGATGCCCGGCGTCGAGCTGCATGCAACGACGCTGGCGAATCTGATCCTCGGCGATTCGATGTCGCTTCCCTCTGGCGGCATGACCAGCGCGTTTACACTTCTCTGGTCAGCGCTGGTCGGCGCGCTGACGGTGCGTGGCGGGCGGTGGTGGCAATTGCTCCTGATCGCGCTGGCGGCGCTGGCGCTGCCGATGGTGGTGGGCGTGCTGGCTTATCGCGGTGATGTGTGGTGGCCCATCATCATGCCGATGGTGGCCGCGGCGATCGCGCTGGTGGCGGGCATTGTTTACATCTACACCTTCGAAAATCGTCAGCGCCGATTCATTCGCGCTGCCTTTGCACGCTACCTCAGTGATGATGTCATCGCTCAGATCGTCGCCAATCCTTCGCAGCTTGCACTAGGCGGCCAAGAGCGCGAACTGACTGTTTTCTTCTCGGATATCGCAGGTTTTTCTTCCATCAGTGAACGGCTGTCGCCCACCGATACGACCAAACTTCTCAACGCAGTGCTCACCGTCATCACCGATGTGATCCTCTCCGAAGGCGGCACGCTCGACAAATACATGGGTGATGGCGTGATGGCATTTTGGAACGCACCCGCCGATCAGCCGGACCATGCGGTGCGGGCGATTCGCGCTGCTCTGCGCTGTCAGCGCGAACTAGCAGCGGAGGCGGATCGTTTCCACGAACTGGCCGGCGGTCACCCCGTGGCGGTGCGCGTGGGTATCAACACCGGGTCGATGCTGGTGGGCAATCTCGGGTCGGCTCAGCGCTTTGATTATTCCGTACTTGGTGATGCGGCGAATCTTGCGGCCCGACTCGAAGGTGCCAACAAAGCATTTGGCACGCATGTGCTCGTTTCATTGGAAACATGGTCGCGCTCACAGGGGCAGTTCCATGGCCGCGTGCTGGGCAAGGTGATGGTGGTGGGACGCGAGACGCCGGTGCAGATTGTGGAGCCCTTGTGCTTCGCCAATGAACCGATGCCCGCCAAGGCGCTGCTCGTGACCCAGGCGATTGCAATGTGCGGCGAAGGTCATGTGGAACAGGCCATCGCGCAGCTCGAATCTCTTTCTGCCGATCCCGTGGCTGCGGCGCTGGCCAAGTACCTGCGCACACTCGATCCCAAGCAGGCAATTGATGGTGTGTGGCGACTCACATCCAAGTGAGATGTGAATGAGCCGCGACTCAACGAGTCGCGGACGTCAACAGCCTGAAGGAGTGTACGTCGCGCCTTGTTCCACTTCGCCGCAAGCTGAGGTAGACGCTGTTTCATCAGACCACTGGTGTAAAGAAACCTCCAACAGTTCGTTGACGTCCGAGGGCTCATTGAGTCGCGGCTACCCTTTCAAATTATTCACGCCCACCGCTGCTCTTTGTCCCTAGAATAGAGAATAAGAAAATGGAGGTTCGTCATGGCAACTGATTCCACTCCAGCGCCAAGCGCTGCTACCGCTGTTCCCGCCAAGCCCATCGTCAAGCCCAAGAAGAAACGAAGATTTCTTAAGTTCGCCCTCGTCTGTTTCATCTTGCTGATTGTCTTCGTGCTCTTGCTGCCGACGATTGTCAGCAGCGGGCCGGGCACGAATTTCGTGCTCTCTTTCGTCAACAAATCGATCCCCGGCAAGATCGAAATCAAAGACCTCAGCGTCGGCTGGTTCTCCGGCACCAAGGTCGAAGGTCTGACCATTAAAGACCCCGAAGGCGCATCTTTCATCGTCGCCAGTGTCGATGCGCCGGACATCGCGCTGCTCGCTTTGGTGCGCGGCAACCTCGCGCTGGGCACCGTGACCGTGAATGCTTCGCAGTGCGACATCGTGCAATATGAAGATGGCACGACCAATCTCGATCGCACTTTGGGCACCCTCGAAGAAAGCAAGCCCAAGGACGAAACGCCCGGCCAAATGCCCGCCAATCTCTCCGCCAAGCTTCGGCTGACCGCCAAGGAAATCACCTACTCCGCACCCCAAATGGACAAGGCCATTGTCAGCGGGCTCGATGTGCAGGCTGATGTCGATTCGCCGCAGTCGATCTCCGCGCTCATCAAGGCGAAGGTGATGCAAGGCAAGAACTCGGGCACCATCGATGGCAACGCAAATATCACCGATGCCTTCGATGCCGATGGCAAGATGCAGATGAGTAAGGCGAATGTCGATGCCACAATTACGCTCGCCAATCTGCCCACCGCCATGATCGGCGCGATGGCCAAGCAAGGCGACAAAGTCACCGCGCTGGTTGGCCCGGAGGTCACGACGAAGATCACCGCCAAGGGCAAACTCAGCGATTTGACGGCGCAGCTGAGCGCTCAAGCTGAGCGACTGAAGGTGGATCTCACCACGCAGGTCGCGATCAGTGATGATTTCAAACAGCAGTCGGTGAAGCCTGTGAAGGGTCAACTCGCCTGGCTCAAGATTACACCCGAGTCTCACGCGGCACTGATGAAAAATGCCGACGCCAGCGCGGGCAAACTCCTCGAGCCGTTCGAAGTGACGATCACGCATGAGAACATCGCGGTGACCAACAGCGAATCCGGCCCCGACCTGCTCACGGCCACCGCCGCAATGAATATCGCTGTCACGCCGATTCGCATCGACACCGGCACTGCGGGTAAAAGTGACATCAAGGAACTGATCATCACCGATATGCGCATCGCCTACGATGGCCCCAAAGGCGTCGCCACCGCGCTGATTCAAGCCGTCGCCAAGCAAGGTGACAAGTCCGGCTCCTTCATCGTCAAAGCGGACCTCAACAAACCATTCGATGCCAAGGGCAACATTGATTACAAAACACTCGATGGCACCATCGATGGACAGATCAAGGATTTCGCGATGGGCGTCGTCGATGATCTCATCGGCACGCAAGGCCTGCTCGCCAGTGTGCTCGGTGACAAACTTAATGCGACCGCTCTTGTAAAAGTGAAACCGACTGCCGACGGCAAAGGCGGCAGCGGCACGATCACACTCACCGCCAACTCTCCGCAGAAACTAGATGTCAACATTCAGGCGAAGATCATCGCTGATCCGATCGCCAATCCTGTAAAGGATGGTCCGGCGTTTAATGCATCGGCTTCGCTTGTTGAGCCGGGCACGGTGAAGCTCATCGGCGCTCAGCGCACGCTCAGCGAACTGTCCAAGCGATATCCGCAGCTTCAGACGCTCGCCGACAAACTCAAGGCTGATGAGTCAGCGGACATCACGCTCACCATCACTGAACTCTCCGCACCGCTCGATGACACGCTCAAGCAAAAGGCCATCGCGAAGATGGCAGTGAACGTGGGCAGCGCCAGCTTCGATCTGAATCCGCCCGGCGAATCCAATCCCGATCTGCTCGTGAAACTCACCGGCGTCACCGCAGGCCTCGATTACAGCGGCCCGAAAAACCAGGCCATCGCCACCGCGAACATCGCCACGATGGTCGCAGGCAAGCCCGGCAAAGTCACCGCGAGCGCCACCGTCAACAATCTCTTTAATAGTCAGGGTGAACTCGTCGCCACCGCGCTGGCACCGGTGGTCGTCGCTGATGTGATTGATCTGCCCACCGCACTTGCTGACGCTTTCATCAACAAGGGCCGACTGGCGCACTATGGCATCGGCCCGGTGCTCAATGCGAAAGTCACCACCACCATCACACAGGTCGCTGGCAGTGATGGCAAAACCACCATGCAAGGCCCGGTGCTGCTGACCGCCAAGGCGGAGAATCTCGATGTCGTCATCGATGGTCGCCTGCGCAACGATCGCTTTGAACTTCCCGAGCCAGCCAAGAGCCATGTGACGATGATCGCCACGCCAGCGCTCTTGGAGGACATGAAGAAAAGCACGCTGAAACTGCCGGAGGATTTTAAGAATATCGCTCTCGATCAGCCTGCGAAACTGCACATTACATTCGCGCAGCTTGATGTACCTCTTGATGCAGTTGAAGCGAAGAAGTCGGGTCGCTTTGGCTTGACGATGGCGATTGATCAGATCACGCCCAAGGGAGATGCCCGGCTGCAAGGCGCATCCGTGCGCAACCTTGTCGCCACGCTTGTGCCCACCACGCTGGAGCAGCCGGTGATCGTCACGATCAAAGGCGATCTCGTGCAAGGCGCATCCATCGGCAAGATCGACGTGACCGCGAACGTGACCAACGCCCTAAAGGATGATCGCTCCATTGCCGCCAATGCGACGATCACGAATATTCCTACGCCGCTCATCGATGCACTAGGTGGCCAGGGCGGCTTGCTCGTCGATCTGTTTGGCAACACGATCGAGCGCGTTGCTTTGTCGATGAAGCCTGGCGAGGGCAACGCGATGATCGCCGGTTATGACATCAAATCGCAGCTCGCCACGGGTCAGGGCGGCATCACGCTGGTGCCAGAAAAGAGCGCGACTGCTTCGCCCAACTCGAAGCTGATTGTAAATCTCTCCCCGCAAGGCTTCGCGGCGATTCAGCGCAAGTACGGCGACACGCTTCCCGCCATGCTCAAGGATGTGGTTCTGGTTGAACCGACCATCGTGGACATCACCATCGAACGTGCTCAGTTCGCTCTCGCGCCGCTGCCAGCAGAAGCTGCACCTTCCACAACGAACACCACCAAGCCCACCTTCAATCAAGCGACGAATAACGCGGCCGGTTCTTCCGCTGCAGCAACAGTCGAACCTGCCAAACCGCTGCCGATCAATGCAAAGAACTCGTCCTTCAAAGTGAACATCAAAACCAAAGGGCCATTCATCGGCAAGAAGGATTTTGAATCGGCTCTGCGAATGGAGAATGTGAATCTCGATATTCACACGCCGCAGAACATGAGCGAGATCGCCATCAGCATGAAGGCGGATACTGCCGTGATTCCGATGGTGGGTAACGCCCCGCAGCTTGCCAACGCGGGTGCGATTGAGCGTGGCCAACTCAGCGCTCAGATCACAGCGAAGAATCTGGCGGACAAGAATGGCCGTGTGAGTTTTGAAGGCCTGGGGCTCAACTCGCTGGTGGTCAACGTCAAGGGTGAGAAGCTGCCCGTTGCAGCCGTCGACAAACTCCTGGCGATGGAAGGAAAAATCACCGGCATCCTCGGCGCAACGGTGGATGAAGTGACCGTCATCACTCGCAAGGATGGCGACCTCGTAGCCCGGCTCAAGAGTTCCAATGCGGACATCAATGTCACCGGGCTTTACACCGACAAGCTGAGCCTGACCGACAATGCCGTCGCCGACCTGCACATGAATGAGATTCTTTCGAACATGCTCTTTGAGCCACTCACCGGCGGCATTCTTCGCGCTGAGAAATCGGAGAAGCCGGTACACATCGTTGTTCAGAAGGAAGGTTTCTCCGCACCTGCTGGTGATTTCGATATCGCCAAGCTCAACGCGAAAGTAGATTTCGATTTCAACAGCATGAAGCTCAAGCCGCTGATTTCGGTGGACAGTCTCGTGCCTGCGGAGTTCAAGCCGCTGATGGCGGCGGCGGGCGTGGGCGGCATGCTTGAATCGGAACTGGGCGAGTTCCTGGGCAAGTTCGATAAGCATCTGCCGGTGTTCAACACTTTCTCCGCGTCCATCGAAAACGGCATGCTCACTTACAGCAAGCCGATGACCTTCACCATTGACAAGTACACCGTCGCGCTTGATGGCAAGGTTGATCTCAAGACCAAGGTGCCGCAGATGGCACTTGGTTTTCCCAAGGCGGCGCTCTCAAGCAAGTTGCAAAAGTTCTTGGGCAGCGAAGGATTTCTCTATGTGCCTTTCACCCAGCAGAACGGCAAGATGGTGCCTGATATCAGTAAGTTCGCGCAGACCACACTCAAGAGCGCGTTCAGTCCCGCGAACCTGATCTCGGGCATTGGCGGCATTCCCGGTGTCGGTGGCAAAGACAACGGCGGCAAGCCCGATCTGGGCTCCATCCTCGGCGGCATCCTGGGCGGCAAGGATGACAAGAAGAATGGCAAGAAAATGGACGAGAAGAAAAAGGACGAGCCAGCGCCCAAGCAGCCAGTGCCAACCCAACCCTTGCCAACCCCACCGGTGCCAACCCCGCCGACAGTTCCAGCACCGCCGACCAAGACACCGGAGAAGACACCGACTCCGCCGGTGCCGGTGCCTCCGATGAAGACGCCTGAGAAAGCACCTGAGAAAGCGCCCGAGAAGACACCGGAGAAGATGCCCGAGAAAACTCCGCCGTCTGTTCCCGCGCCGCCGACCAAGACGCCTGAAACTCCACCGGTCCCACCTGTGGTCCCACCCGCCAAGACGCCCGAGAAGGAGCCGACGCCTGCTGTTCCCGCGAAGCCTGAAGCGGCGGCTGACACGATCAAGAAAGAAGTGGCGGCGATTATCGAGCTCAGTGATGACCGCAAAAAGTGCTTGAAAAAAATCGAAGAGGTCGGCAAGACACCCAATGTCACGTCGGTCTATATTCTCGCCGACGCCATGCATCAGTTGCCAGGCGGCAAACCCAATATCGTCCGCCTCAACACTAGCGATCCCAAGTGGGCAGCTTATGAGGAACTCAAACGCGTCGTCATTTCCAGTGCGTTCGACAAACTATGCAACACGTATCTCATCGCGGCAGCCGCCGGCCGCGGTACAGATGAAGCCCATGCAGCCATCGTCTCGTGGATCAAGGAGAACGAGGCGAAGCTAGTTTGGAAGAAGGATCGTTTTTCAGTAGAAAAGTGAAGGTGGTCATTCTCTGAACAAGGCAAGCCCCAGGTCGAGCTCTGTCGCACTCTCGGGCTTGCTTCTTTTATTGCAGCATACTTATGGCCGCATAATCGGCTGGCTATCCTCTGCCATGGTGGTGGCGGCAATCTTCTTCGCATCAACAGTTTTAATGCGGTTGATGGCGCAGAGGTAAGCCCGAGCAGCGGCTTCGATGATGTCGGTTGAGAGGCCGCGCCCGCGCACCTTGCGGTCATGATGGCGCACCTCGACGCTGGCTTCGCCCTGGGCGTCTTTGCCGCCGGTGATGGATCGCATGTCGAAATCGATGAGTTCCACGGTCACACCGGTGATGCGCTGGATCGCGGAATAGACCGCATCGATGGGGCCATCGCCTGTGGCAGCATCCATCATCTCGGTGCCAGTTGAATCGCGCAGCACCACCGTCGCCGTCGGGATGGAACCGGTGCCTGCGGTGACCTGAAATCGGACGAGTTCGAAGAGTTGCCCTTCATCGGCGAGCGTCACATCGAGCAGCGCTTCGATATCCTCGTCATACACATTCTTCTTTTTGTCAGCCAGCGCTTTGAATGCATTGAATGCCTTTTCCAGCGTCGCTTCATCGGCTGAATAGCCGAGCTGGTCTATGCGATCGCGAAACGCATGACGCCCCGAGTGTTTGCCCAAAACCAGCTTGCTCTCGGGCAGGCCGACTTCGACCGGGTCCATGATTTCATACGTGTGGCGACTCTTGAGCATGCCATCTTGATGGATGCCTGCTTCATGCGCAAAAGCATTTTCGCCGACGATCGCTTTATTGCGCTGAACGAATAAGCCGGTCATGGTCGAGACCATTCGCGAAGCGGGGTAGAGTTTTTTCGAGTTGATGCGGGTGGTGTACCTGGCGTAATAATCCTTGCGCGTGCGCAGGGTCATGACGATTTCTTCGAGCGAGGCATTGCCCGCGCGCTCGCCGATGCCGTTGATGGTGCACTCGATCTGGCGTGCGCCGTTTTCCATTGCAGCCAGACTATTGGCGACGGCCAGGCCCAGATCGTTGTGGCAGTGCGAAGAGAGGTAGATATTTTTCTCATCGATGATGGGCAGTTTTTCGCGGACATATTTGAAGATGTGGCCGTACTGCTGCGGCACTGCGTAGCCGACGGTGTCGGGAATGTTGATCGTCGTCGCGCCTGCTTCGATGGCGGCAGCGGTGATATCGACGAGCACTTCGAGCTCGGTGCGCGAACCATCTTCCGGGCTGAACTCGACGTTGTCGGTGTACTGCAAGGCCTGCTTGATCGACTGCACGCTGATCCTGGTGATCTCTTCGATGGCTTTGTTGAGCTTCTGCTCGCGGTGGATTTTGCTGGTGGCGCAGAAGACGTGAATGCGGGTGTGCTTGCCGCCTTTCAAGGCTTCACCTGCCCGGTCGATATCACGAGGCACGCATCGCGCCAGCCCGCAGATGACCGCCTTTTGCATTTCCTGCGCGATGGCGTGTACCGATTCGAAGTCGCCCTGACTTGAAATGGGAAAGCCTGCTTCGATGACATCCACGCCCATCGCTTCAAGGTGCCTGGCGATCTCGATCTTTTCCTGGAGGTTGAGCGTGGCCCCGGGCGACTGCTCGCCATCGCGCAAGGTAGTGTCGAAGATGCGGATCGGCACGGGGGTTGAGTCGTTGGAGTTTGAATCGGTAGACATTGCGAAGCTCCGGGGCACCCACCCACAGGAGTGGGTGGGCTTTGGGGTGAAACAGAAACAGAGGATATCGGAAAATAAAAAAACCCTGTCGCGGGAAGCCGGACAGGGCGAGTGATTCAACGCTGAGTTGACTCGACCTATCCAGCGCGCAGCGTAAGCTCAAGGGCAAGGCCCAGAGCTTTGGCAGCGACATTAAAGGTCATAATCATCACAGGAAGATATATCGGTCAGCGGGCCAAGTCAATCAAGTTGTGCAGATCAGCCGTGAGATCGCCTACCCGTGATCCGCCATGCCCGGCCCGAAATACGCGGGATTTTTGAAGGGCCAGATCATCGGCTCTTGAAACGGTCGCATCGGGCACATCTGCCAGATGTCGTGCAGCTTGCCCATCACATCAGGCGGCAGCGGACCACGACTGGCGGCCACGACGGAATCCTCCACCTGCTGTGCGGTCTTGGGACCGATGAGTACAGAATGTACATCTTCATTGGCCAGCGCAAATCGCAAAGCGACTTCGGGCAGTTCCAATTCAGCTTCATCAAGGAAATCGTAAAGGGCCAGTAGTTGTTGTTGTCTCTTGCGAGTAAGCCAGGGCGGTTTGCTGCGAACCACTTCGTCATAGCGACGCCCCAAGCCGCCTTGCAGAAGCGAGGAGCCGACGATGACGCCCATGTGCATCTCGCGCGCTGCGGGGAAGATTTCATCCTCTGCCTCGCGCAGAAGAATGTTGTAATTGAATGCCGTGAGCACGACATCGAAGTGGTCGCTGCGCATCAGGTGCGCGAGCTGCGCGGTGGTCGTGCCGCCCAGCCCGGCAAAGCGGATCACGCCATCTTCCTTGAGTTCTTCTATCACCTCGATGACCGGGCCGACGACTTTGAACGGATCATCCCACCAGTTAAAAAGCTGCGGACGATCAGGCTCGTGAATCATCAATATGTCGATCACATCGCGCTTGAGCAGCTTGAGGCTTTCTTCAATCGACCACATCAGCCCATCGCGATTCTTCGGATCAAACGGCTCAGGCCTGCCGCCCAATTTCGTAGAAAGAATCATCGGCGAATCAATCGAAGGCAGCACGTGGCCTAGCGTCTCTTCGCTGTCAGCATAGCGCGGCGCGGTGTCGATGTAGTTGATGCCCAGCTTCACCGCGCGCGCCACCATCTCGCGGGCATTTTCCACGCCGCCGCCTAGGGAGGAGGTGTAGAGACCGCCCATGGCAACTTCGCTGACCTTGAGCCCCGTGCGTCCGAGTGTGCGTTTCTGCATGGCGTGATGATACAGAATGAGACGAATGTGAGGAGCGAGCCGGTAGCAGGTGGCAGGGCAATGGCATGTAAGCCTTGTGCCGTCGCCTGAACTCCCCTCCCTTGGGCATCCGGCTGGGGGAGAGCCGTCTATACAAACGAGAATGACTGTGCGCTGCGTTACTTCAAGCCAATGCAGTGTCCTCCCCTAAACCCGCCCCAAGGGAGGGGGGCCGGAAGGACCACATGCGAGCGATTGCCCTGTAGCAGGCGGGAGTTGCCTTGTTCCTTAAGCCCCGTCCCGGCAGGGCGCGGGCCGATGGGTCTCTCGATGCACTGCGGGCATTCGAGTCACAGTAATTCAATATCGGCAAGCCTCTTTCGCAATGAAGCGTGGCTGTTACTGTGCGAACTTTGGCCCAGACCCTTGCGGGCGGGGTTGAATGCACCAACAAAAAAGCCCGGCAACCTGAGGTGACCGGGCTTTTTCATTTTATGACGTTGAATCAGAACGGAGCGGGCTGAGCACCGGGGCTGCGATCAGGCGAATCGCCAGGGCCACCCTGGAACTTCATCGCGGTGTCCTTAATCCAGGTGATCACCGGCATCGGGATGTAGGTTCGCATCGACATGCCGCCCTGATCGATCTGGCCACCCATCGCCATCGGCGGCAGGTTGTTGGGCACTTCGATCTGTGGCACGCCTTCGAGCTGCGGTACGCCGAACATCTGCGCCAGGGCCATGCCTTGGTTCAGGAGCTGCGTGACGCTGGCGAGATTGACATAGATTTCGAAGTTCGAGTTTTCAGGCAGGCCGTTTTCGCGAACCTGTTTGACGAGGCTGGTGGTGCCCAGGCCGTTCTTCTTCTTGATGGTATCGACGCCGACTTTCAGGAGGTTGGTGTCAACGGTGCTGGTCATCATGACGGTGTCATCGACGGTGGCGACATAGCCTGCGGTGCGGAGCATCATGTTGATCATGTTGGCCTGTTCGCCCATCTGATCCATCAGTTCCTTAGGCATGTCAAGCTTGACGACATACTCATCGACCTTGGCGCCGACATTGGCGGCAGCTTCGGGGCTCAGGGCGTTTTCCTTGTAGGAGGTGGTGAAGCCGAACATGAGCTTCGTGCCATCGACTTCGCCCATGTCCATCTTGATCTTGCTCATGTCGCCGAAGTATTTCTTGGCGGCTTTGGTGTAGTTCGCTCCGCCGGTGGTATCGACCACGCTGATGGTGCTCAGGCCACCAGCCATGATGGCGGCAGCGTTGGCGGGAGCGTAATAGACCGAAGCCATGCGCTTGGACTGAGGCAGCAGCGCGGTCGAGCTCTTGAGCATCTCCGCCATCCAGTTGTCCTTGGGGAATCGCTTGGCGAACTCATCGACCATGCCTTGCAGATCGATGCCCTTCATGTCCATGGCCATCGCCATGAGGTACGGATTATTCGGGATCATGTCGAGCATGCCCGCCGCAGCACCTTTGCCACCGGGGAACATCTTGGCCATCGGCGAGCCTTCACGGAACTGTGCGGTGACGGTGAAGCCCACGCCTTTGTTCGTCAGGTCGCCGCCGATGATGACCGAATCGCCATCGCGGAACATGGCATCAAGCGTGTCGAATGTGGCCGCCATCAGACCTTTACCCATGGCCATCGCCTTGGCTTCGGGGCCGTCGCCGTTGCCTTCGAGATCGGCGAAGTTACGTTCAGCTTCTTTGCGTGCTTCACCGAGCATCGGGCGAACCTGTGCGCCCAGAGCTTTCATGTTGATGTAGAGCGAGATGTCGTTGCTGGCCAGGTGGCGAGCGCCGATGGAGCCGACCATCTTGGACAGAGCGGTGGTGTTGCCTGCAACCTTGTAGTTGGCGATGACATCTTTCTGCGGGCCCATCAGGCAGTAGTTGCCGATTTTGCGGGCGAAGCCTTCCTGGCCGTGAGGCATCGAGAGCAGCGTGATGCCGTTCTCTTCCTTGCCCTCGAAGTTGCCCACGAAAGCTGCGTAATCACTCACGGGCACAAGAACCGCAATCGCAGGCTCGCCGCCGCCTTGAGCAGCCTTCATGATGCCGCTCATGGAAATGAGCATCGCACCTTTTTCGTCAAATCCTTTGTCAATGCCCATCTCGCGTTTCATCGCGCCCAGCGGGTCGGACATTTCGGGAATATCTTTCATGCCCATCGCTTCAAAGAACTGGCTGATCTTCTTGCTGCTGCCCGCCATGTTCGGCACGATCACGATGACCTCCGCATCGGGCGCCATCTGGCTTAGAACCTCAGGCAGCGCCTGAGCCTTCACCGGCGAAGCGAGCGAACAGACCACAAGCACCATCGCCAGCAGCGATGCAATAGGCCCACGGCGGGCGAGGCTGGAAAACTTGCTTTGCACAATCATTGAAAACTCCTTCGATAAGGGGGTAAAAAGTTAGAATGGGTTCATCGAACACATGTTCGGTTCTGCCCCAACGGAAGGGCTCGAAACGCGAACCTTGAAAAGTTACGTTAACCTCGCCCAATCAGTTCCGCAAAGCTTGGAGACAATGCCAAGTCGGTTTGAAGGCTGCCGAAATCATCTTGCCAGGCGCGTACCGACAAACGCCGCTTCCCTTGTGCCTACCCCCCAGAACGCCAATGGATGCAGACAATCGGCTGCGCCCCATCCAACGGCCAATTCCCACGGGTGAATTATGGGGCAATATCTTCGACACAGTAGCTCGGCTCACGACTTTCACGACGCCTGTTTTCGTTAGAATCGCGCCCATGACTAGCATGACCAGCATGACCAGCACGCACCCGAATCTCACCGCTCGCCTCATGGTTGGCATGGAAATCCATGTCGAACTCGCCACGCGTTCCAAGATGTGGACCAGCGCCCCCAATGTCGCGCATCCTGATTTCTTCGATGCTCCGCCCAACTCACTTCTAGATCCCGTCGTCATCGGCATGCCCGGCACGCTGCCTGTCATGAACAAGGCCGCGCTCGAAATGGCGATGCTCGTGGGCTTGGCGCTCAACTGCGAAATCGCCCGCTTTTCCAAGTGGGATCGCAAGAGTTACTACTACCCCGATCTGCCCAAGAATTATCAGCTCAGTCAATACGATCAGCCTATCTGCGGGCCGGGCTGGGTGGAACTACCGGGACTAGACGCGACAAACGGAAGTAAAGTTATTCGCATTTTGCGAGCGCATCTGGAAGAAGATGCGGGCAAGCTGCTACATGAAGCGCCCGGCGGATTTGCGATTGATGGATCGATCATCGATCTCAACCGCGCGGGCACGCCGCTACTTGAAATTGTTACTGAGCCTGATTTCGCCTCTGCGGATGAAGCGGTGACATTTGCGCAGATGCTGCGTGACATCTGCCGCAGCTTGGGCGTGACGCAAGGCATCATGCAGAAGGGTCACATTCGCTTTGAACCGAACATTAACGTGATCATTGAAAAAGATGGCCAGACGTACAAGACGCCTATCGTGGAAATCAAGAACCTCAACAGTTTCAAAGCGGTACACGGCGCGATCACGCACGAGTACGAAAGGCAGATCGACGAATGGCTCGAGACCGGCCGGGTCATGGGCAGCAGAGCCAAATCGACTCGTGGCTGGGATGATGTCAAAGGCGTGACGACGCATCAGCGCACCAAAGAAGATGCCGATGAATATCGCTATTTTCCGGACCCCGATCTGGTGCCGGTGGTGGTGAGCGAAGAGTGGATTGAGTCGCTGCGTGCGAAGCTGCCGGAACTGCCCATGGATAGGGAGAAGCGATATGTCGAGCAATTGAACTTGGACCTAAAGGACGCAAACCGCCTAGCCACGGAAAGTATTGACACGGCGGCGTTCTTCGACGCGATTGTTGCGACAGGCGCTGACGCCAAACGCACTGCCAAATTGCTACTCAACACCGCCGCAAAACAGGCCAATGAAAAAGGCGTGGCGATTCACGAGCTTTCTATCAGCGCGGGTCAGGTCAAAGCGATTCTCGATCTGGTCGCACAGGGCAAGATCAGTTCCAACGGTGCCGATGAACTGCTCGCCGCTTGCTGCGAAGAGGCGAATAAGGATGCACTGCCAGAGCAGCTTGCGCAGACGCGCGGGTTGCTACAGGTGAGCGATACCGGTGCGCTCGAAGGCTTCGTCGCTGCCGTGCTCGCTGATGCGAAAAATGCGCGGGCTGTCGCTGATCTTCAGGCAGGCAAGGACAAAGCGATCGGCGCGCTGATGGGGCAGGTCATGAAACTGAGCAAGGGCCAGGCCAACCCGGCGATCGTGACCGAACTGATCAAGAAGAATATCGCGGCGATGGGATGAGCACGGCTGCTTCATATAGCCCCGGCCTTGGCCGGGGGAACGCTGCGATATCCCTGAATCTCCCCGGCTAAAGCCGGGGCTATATGTAAGGCACACGCCGCGCATCCTCACTTGAGATTCTCCGGATTGAGCGGCTCCAACTCCGGCAACACAAATCGACCGTCCTTGCGAACCAGCGTGTCATCGAACCACATCTCGCCGCCGCCGCATTCGGGCGTCTGCCGCAGAACCATGTCCCAGTGAATCGTGCTGTCGTTGCCGTTGCTTGCTTCTTTGTAGCAACTGCCCGGCGTGAAGTGAATCGAGCCCGCAATCTTCTCATCAAACAAAATATCCTTCATCGGCTTGGTGCAGTAAGGATTAAAACCAATCGCAAACTCGCCGACATAACGCGCCCCTTCATCACTATTAAATACTTCATTGATCGCGGCAGTATCGCTGCTGGTGGCCTCGATGATCTTGCCGTTCTTGAAGACGAGGCGAACATCATTGTGCGTGATGCCCCGGTAGAGCGTAGGCGTGTTGTAGCGAATCACACCATTCACACTGTCGCGCACTGGCGCGGTGAAGCACTCGCCATCAGGAATATTTCGCTGCCCCGTGCACGAATTAGCGGGGATGCCTTTGATGCTGAAAGTCAGATCGGTATCGCCGGGGCCTTTGAGATGAACGCGATCAGTCTTCTCCATCAGCGCGATCAGCGGCTCAGTAGCGCGGGCCATCTTTTCGTAATCAAGCGTGCAGACCTTGAAGTAGAAATCCTCAAACGCGGGTGTACTCATCTCCGCCATCTGCGCCATCGAAGGACTAGGCCAGCGCAGCACCACCCAGCGCGTCTTAGGCACGCGAATGGCATGATGCACGCGCTGCCAGACGGTGGATTCATAGATGCGGGTCTTCTCGACTGGCACATCGGAAAGTTCGCTGACATTGGCGCTGCCGCGCACGCCGATGTAGCACTGCATGCGCTCCATTTGCGCTGCTTCAACATCGGCAATGAGTTCCCACTGCTCTTTCGTTGCTGCTTGAAGAAGAGCGCGCTGAATGGTGTTGCTCTTGAGCAGCACGATCGGCCTCACCCCGGCTTTGTGCGCCGCGGCAACCAGCGCACTCGTAAACTCATGAGGCACATCAATCGCCTCAATGAGCACGTTATCGCCAGGCTTGACTTCACAGGAATGGTGAATCAGAACATCGGCCAGTTGCAGCATTCGCGGGTCGGTCATGAATCAAGCTCCAGAAAAGCGAGGGCGTGCAGCATAGCGAGAATGCTGGCTTATCGTGCTTGCACTGGCGCTTGTCCTCTCCCACTTTTTCAATCCTGCCTCATTCGATAGCATTTTCGCAATCCTGCTATCATCTTTCGCGCCGCTCCATATATAATTCCGTATCTTTTCCGCTCACGCATTTGAGTGCGAAACTTCGCTGACACCACTGGCTTCAGGAGAGACATCCATGGGAATCTGGGACAAAATCAAAGGCGAATTCATTGACATCATCGAATGGCTCGATGAGTCGCGAACCACCATGGTCTATCGCTTTGAGCGGTATCAGAACGAAATCAAAAACGGCGCCAAGCTCGTCGTCCGCGAAAGTCAGACGGCAGCATTCGTCAGCGAAGGCCAACTGGCGGATGTCTTCACGCCGGGCACCTACACACTTGAAACGAAGAACCTGCCGATTCTCGCCACGCTCAAGGGCTGGAAGTATGGCTTCAACAGTCCGTTCAAAGCGGAAGCCTACTTCGTCAACATGCGAGCCTTCACCGATCTGAAATGGGGCACCAAAAATCCCATCATCGTGCGCGACAAGGAATATGGCCCGATTCGTCTGCGCACCTTTGGCTCGTATGTGATTCGCGTCAAGGATGTGCCGGTGTTCCTCAAGAACATCGTCGGTACCGACTCGCGGTTCACCACCGAAGAAATCACCGAAGACCTGCGCAATCAGATCGTCACCAGCGTCAGCGATGCGATCGCTGAGAGCGGGATTCCGATCCTCGATATGGCGGCCAACCAGCTCGAACTGGGCGATCTGCTCAGACAGCGCATTCAGCCTGAGTTTGACAACTACGGCTTGGAAGTCGTGAAGCTGCGCGTAGAAAATATTTCGCTGCCACCAGAGGTCGAGGCTTTTCTCGACAAGGGTTCGAGCATGCGGATGGTGGGTAATCTGGATCAGTTCACGAAGTTTCAAGTGGCCAACTCGATGGAGAAGGCGGCAGAAAATTCGGGAGCCGCAGGCGGCATGATGGGCATGGGCCTGGGCTACGTGATGGGCGGCCAGATGGGCGGCGCAGTACAGCAAGGCGCGCAGCCAGGCGCAGCCCCCGGTGGCGCAGGTGCAGCACCGCCGCCGATTCCTGGCAGCGTGCCGTTCTTCGTTGCGGTGGGCGGGCAGCAGACCGGGCCGTTTGAATTGGCCACGCTCAAGCTGCACGCACAGACGGGCAAGCTCGCGATGGATTCGCTGGTGTGGAAGCAAGGCATGGCGACGTGGACAAAAGCGGGCGAGGTCGCGGAACTGGCGCAAGTGTTTGCCGTGGGCCAAGCGCCGCCACCGATTCCACCGGGGTGAGACGGGATAAGAGAGGCACATGAGCCGCGACTCAACGAGTCGCGGACGTCAGCGGGCTGAAGGTGGTGACATCGCGCCTTGTGTCGTTCGCTTGTAGTTTCGTCCATCTAGCTGCACTGCCGTTGCCGTTGACCTACTGCGCGATATTTTGCTCTATCAGTTCGTAGTCGTCCGCGACTCGTTGAGTCGCGGCTCATCAAAAGCGACTCTGCTACAACAGTTCGTTTCTCCGAGGCTCCTCATGTCCGATCGTGAATTCCCTTGTGAACAGTGCGGTGCCGAACTCAAATTCGCGCCCGGCCTCAGCTCGCTCAAGTGCGAATACTGCGGCCACGCCAACGAGATTCCCGCACTGCCAGAGAATATTGAAGAGATCGATTTTCATCAGGTGCTCGATGACCTGGCGGACAAGGAAGACCTCGTTGAAGTGACGACGGTGCGCTGCACCGGCTGCGGCGCAGAAACCCAGCGGAAGGCCGGCATCGCCAGCGGCCAGTGTCCGTTCTGCGGCACACCCATCGTCGCGGCGGCGGGAACAACGCGCATCATCAAGCCCAAGGCACTTCTTCCTTTTCACATCACAGTCGCCGACGCCACCCGTAAGTTTCGCACCTGGCTGCACAGTCTTTGGTTCGCCCCCAATGCCTTGCGGAAGATGGCGAACAATGAAGATCGCCTGGCGGGCATGTATGTGCCTTACTGGACGTATGACTGCCGTACCACGAGCCAATACTCCGGCCAGCGCGGCGACGACTACTGGACCACCGAAACCTACATGCAAACCATAAGCGGTAAAAGCCAGACGGCCACACGCCGCGTCAAGCGCACGCGCTGGCGATGGGTCAGCGGCTCGGTTGTCGATGACTTTAATGATGTGCTGGTGCTCGCCTCCACCTCGCTGCCGGTGAAATATGCTGAGGAACTTGAACCCTGGGATATTGAGAATCTCACACCGTTCCGCGAGGAATATCTTTCAGGCTTTCGCGCTGAGAGTTATCACATCGAACTGAACACAGGCTTTGATCGGGCGAAGGTCATCATGGATGGTCACATTCGCACCACCATCTGCCGGGACATCGGCGGCGATCATCAGCGCATTAGTTCCGTTCAATCGCAGTATCACGGCATCACCTTCAAACACGTGCTGCTGCCCATCTGGATCAGCGCGTATCGCTTTCAAGATCGCGTGTTCCGTTTTCTGGTCAACGGCAGAACTGGCGAAGTGCAAGGCGAACGCCCCTGGAGCAAGTGGAAGATCGGGCTGACCATCGCGGCAGCGGTGATACTCGTGGGCACCATCATCGCGCTGATCGCCAGTCGATAGAAGAAATCGACTGAACAATCGTGTGGCACTGGCCTGCCGCTGCCACACATGATGCTAGTGCAGGTCGAGTTGCTTACGCAGCCACGCGGGCTTGTTCGTCGTGATCGAATCAACGCCCAGCTTGATGAATCGCCGGGCCAGCGCAGGTTCATCGACCGTCCAGCAGTGCAGCTCATATTTTTCACCGCGCAGCGCCTTCACGAATGCATCATCGATCAGCGCGTGAGCATTGGTATCCAGCCCGCTCGCATCAATGCGCTTGAGCGTGGCGATCACCTGCTCAATCGAAGGCGACCACTGGCCCGTGGCCTTGTCCTGTTTGTAGCTGGTGAGCCAGTGTGCCTTGATCGAGGGAATCTGTTTTCGCACTGCGGCTATGACATCTGCATTAAACGAAATCACAATCATCTGCTCGGGCTTGAGCTTCGCGCCTTCCACTTCCTTTTGCAATTGCGGCACGATCTCCGGCCCGCATTTGATCTCAATAAAAATCTTCTTGCCCGCAGGCACCGTGGCGAACACTTCAACAAGCGTCGGCATTTTTTCCTTGGCAAACTTGGCGTGCTTCCATGAGCCGACATCAAGCTTGCGAAGGTCATCGAAAGTCGAAGTCGCAATTTCCATGTTGCTGCCTGTGGTGCGTTTCATGTCCTTGTCATGTCCGCAGATAATCTTGCCATCGCGAGTCAGATGGAAGTCGCCTTCGATGCCATCAGCCCCCTGCTCCCAGGCGAGGTTGAATGCGGTCAGCGTATTTTCAGGCGCATCATGCGAAGCGCCGCGATGCGCGATGATCATCTGAGCCGGGGCAGCGAGTGTGATGCCAAGCACTATGAATATGAATGGAAAAAGCGAGAAGCGATCCATGAAGGACTCCTGCAAGCGGAACTGACAGCGAACAGTCACACAGGCGATGCCGGTGCGCCTATCGTACCCGGCAACGATGAGTTTTCGACTTGGAAACAGCGAGTTGGTGAAACAGTGAATTATCTATGGACCTACTGACACAAGGCGTATTGGGAGCAGCGGCGGCACAGGCCTGCTTCGGCAAAAAGCTGCCGCGTGCTTCGGCGCTGATCGGCTTTGTCGCCGGGCTGCTCGCTGATGCCGACGTTTTCATCCGCCCTGCTTCCGATCCGCTGGGCGGGCTGACGTATCACCGTCACTTCACACACGCGCTGGCTTTCATCCCGATTGGAGCGCTGATTGCCGCGCTGCCGTTTCTACTGGTGCCCTCGCTCAAGAAGCAGTTTCGCCTAGTCTATCTTTGCGCGCTGGTGGCTTATGCAACGCATGGCCTGCTCGATACCTGCACCAGCTATGGCACGATGCTGCTGTGGCCCTTTTCCGATGAGCGGATTTCGTGGGACCTGATCGCCATCATCGATCCCGCTTTCACACTGCCACTGATCGTCGGCCTCATCATCGCCTGCTGGAAGCGTAAGCCACTGGCGGTACGAATCGCACTTGCGCTGAGCATCACGTACATGGGCTTCGCCTTCGTGCAGCACGAACGCGCTATCGCCATGCAGCGCGAACTGGCCGCCATGCGTGGCCAGACCATCGAGCGCGGCCGGGTGTTTCCCACGCCGTTGAGTCTGCTGCTGTGGCGCTCGGTCTATCACACACCCGATGGACTGCTCGTAGCCGACGGCGTGCATCTGCCCTATCTCAGTGAAGCCAAAGCGAAGCCCGGCTCTGCCACTGCGAAGACCACACTCGACGCGTTTCGTGCGCAGCATGTCGATGATGAAAAACTCATCGCAGGCTTCGAGCGATTTCTCTGGTTCACCGATGGCTACGCTGCGGTCCACCCCGACGATCCTCAGGTCATCGGCGACATGCGCTACTGCATCGAGCCACAGACCTTCGACAGCCTCTGGGGCTTCTATATAGGTGTACCTGAGACGATGACCATGCAGCGGCGTAGCACACGCATGGTTTCCTTGGGCCTGACGCGCAGCGATCGCTTCACCCGTGCCTGGGATGCGATGATGGGCCGTGATCCTGCCTTTGAGACGCTGGCGAATGTGAAGGCGAATCTGAAACCATGAACGCGAACCGGTAGTAACGATTTTATTTCCAATATGTTGATCCTTCGTTCGCCAAGGCGAACGGCTAAATAGGTTAATGGCCCTGCTTTTCCCGTGTTTCCCGCTCTTTCGCTTTTCCATCACCTCGCTTTTACAATGCCCGCCCTATGCCCGAGATTCTCACGCACACGTTGCCCAATGGTTTGATCCTCCTCGCTGAGCCGATGCCTGCGGCAGAGTCGCTATCGATGTCGCTGCTCACGCCAGCGGCAACCGGTCTCGAAGAAGTCGGTCAGCTTGGGATTGCTTCGCTGATGAGCGAGATGATCTGCCGTGGTGCGGGTTCGCTCGATGCCAAGGCTCACTGCGATGCGCTGGACAACCTGGGCGTGATGCGTTCGAGCAATTCGGGGGTCAGTCGCTATCGCCTCGGCGCGACGATGATCGGCACGAAGCTGCGCGAAGCGCTGCCGCTTTTGCTCGACATGATTCGCAAGCCGATGCTGCCTGAAAATGGCCTTGAGCCCAGTCGCGACCTGGCGATTCAGGCCATCGATGCGCTCGAGGATGAGCCGCAGGAAAAGGTATTCATCGAGCTGCGCAAGCGGCATTATCCCGAGCCTTTTGGCAGGTCATCGCTGGGTGTGCGCGAAGACCTTGAAGCGATCACGCTCGAACAGGTGCGTGGATTCTGGAAGCGAACGATGGTGCCGCGCGGCAGTATGATCGGCTTCGCGGGTCGGTTCAATTGGAACTCGCTAGTAGACATGATTGAATCGCACCTGGGCGACTGGACCGGCGATGTTGCTGAGCCGGTGCCCCTCTCCACGCCTGCGCGGGGCTATGTCCACGAACATGCCGACTCGACGCAGGTTCACATCGGCCTGGCTTACGAGGCGCTGCCTGAGCCCCATGAAAAATCGATCCTGCAAAAGGCGGCGGTGAATATTCTTTCAGGCGGCATGAGCGGCCGCCTCTTTACTGAAGTGCGCGAGAAGCGTGGCCTCTGTTACTCGGTCTTCGCCAGCTATGCAGGCCAGCGCGATCGCGGGGCGATACTCGCTTATTCAGGCACCAGCGAGCCTAGAGCGCAGGAGACGCTCGATGTCCTTAAGTCAGAACTGATTCGACTCAGCGATGGCGTCGAAAAGGACGAGTTTGGCAGAGCGATCGTCGGCATGAAGTCGCGTCTGGTCATGCAAGGCGAATCGACCGGCGCCCGCGCTGCCGCCATCGCCAGTGATCAGTACACGCTAGGCTACCCGCGCAGCCTCGATGAGATGGCCCGGCGAGTCGATGCGATCACGCTTGATGATGTGAATGATTTCGTCAAAGCACACAAGCCCGGCGACATGACCATCGTCACCGTCGGCCCTGCGCCCCTTGAGATTCGCTGAATCTCGGAGGCGAGCCTTCATGTTGAGCCGTGATGTTGAGCCGCGACGTAACACGTCGCGGACGCCACCGGCATGAAGGGGGACTGATCGCGCCATCGATCAAAGGGCTGTGCCGCACCAGCCTCTAGCCTCCCCATTTCCTCCCGTTTTCGATCATCTGAAAGTTTTTCTGCATTTACAGTGACAGACGCCTGTCACCGGATCGTTCTGCGCTATTGATCTCCATCCAAATCATTCGATGATCGAAATGACAAAGCGGCACGAAGCTTTTCCGGGGGCTTCGTGTCGCATTCCGGGGCCGGGGCTACTACTTGAAAGGAGCATCGAATGAGCAACCCGATCCCCGATGAACTGGCCGACCTCAAGGAAATCGCCACCACAGTTGGTCCCGCCTGGCGCTACTGGGCACACGAGGCCAGGGTCGAGCGCCATGGAAATATCTGGCGCGATCTGGCACGGGCGCATCAGCGGTTGACGCACGAGGCTGCGTGGCAGGCCGTGATGTGCTGGCTTGATGGACCTCCGCTGTATGGCCGGGCCAGAGATGAGCAGCGGGAGTTGCGTGGCTTGCTCCATCTGCTGCACGCGCTGGGCAAGGCGGGGATCGCTCCGTTTGAAAAACCTGTGCTCGAATTGATGGTGCCCAAATGCCGTCGCGATGACTCAAGCGTTGTGAAGAGACAGGCCAAGCGCAGGCCACCTGGCGCGGAAGAAGAAATGCCCGATGGTTTGCAATACAGACTGCGTCAGGCCCGCGCGATCGGCATTGTGCCTCGCTGGCAGGCGGTGGCGGACTTTGTGGATGAGGTGGATGAAGAACGTTTCAATCGGCTTTGCCGTCTGGTCCATCACATGCGAAGGCTGGGCGAAGATCGTCAGCTCCGCTCCTGGCTTAGTCTGAATCGAAAGGATTCGCCCAAAGCCGCAGCGATGGCGCGGAGTCTGCTGCATGTGGTTGATGCGCTGGAGATTTTCTAGCAGCGTCTTCTTTCACAGCCGCAGCGTCCTCGCTGCGCGGAGTGCTGGTTCTCGTGAAGAACGCGCAGCGAGGACGCTGCGGCTTTCAATAGAAAACGCGATGCCTAGTCCGAGCCGCAAAGCGTAAGCTTGCGGATTCACAGGTTGCCCTGCCCAGAAAGTTCTACTGCGAACGATATCGAACTCTTCTGCCCCACCCCATCTTCTTTGACTGACTAGAATGTTCGCAATCATGAAATCGCTACAAGGACAACTGCTCATTGCTGCGCCAAGTCTGATTGATCCGAATTTCTTTCGGACAGTCATCCTGCTGGTGCAGCATGGCGAAGAAGGTGCTCTTGGTCTCGTCCTCAACCGAGCCACCGGCACGACCATCCGCGAAGCCTGGCAACAGGTCAGTCAATCGCTCTGCCTTCGTAAAGATGTCCTGCATCACGGCGGCCCCTGCGAAGGTCCGCTCATGGTGGTGCATACACTCGAAGGCGTGCCCGGCAATGAAGTGTCGCCCGGTCTGTTTTTCTGCACTCAGCGCGAAGATGTCGAGCAGGTCATCGGCTCTGGCGAAGGCGAGTCGCGATTCTTCATCGGCTACGCCGGCTGGACCGCAGGCCAACTCGAAGGCGAACTGGCCACCGGCTCATGGATCGCCCTTCCCCCTACCAACGAGCATCTGTTCACCGATGACATTCATCTCTGGGAAAACACCACGCGACAGGCGACGCGCAACGCTGCCTATCCGAACATCAAGCCGAGCTTGTTGCCGCGTGATCCGAAGATGAACTAAGGTTAGAAATCCACGAGCAAGACGACATCGCATTCACTTGGCTGGCATCAACTTCACCTGTCTCAAATCCATCACCGCCACGCCAGGCTTTTTCATGGGCTTGACGAGAAAGGTGTACTCGCCGGGCTTATCGATCGTGAGCTTGCCGATGTTGCGCGGGATGAAGTTCTGGAAGTGACCCGTGTCTTCGACCGTGAAGCTGAGCGTCTGATCCTTGCCAAAACCTGTGGTTTCCAGCAGCACCATGTTCACCTGAGCACCGCCTGACCCTTTGCCGCAGCCTTGAAGAATCTCAACCTCGAACGTTCCAGGCTTGTTGATGGTGAAAGTCCACGAGGCTTGATCGTTGACATTGACCCAGTAGCCCAGCGTGTTTTTCTCTGGCTTATGTTCGTACTGCACCTTCGTACCGCGACTGGTCGCATCGCGCGAATGGAGCAGCACTGTGCCATCGTCGCCTTGCGTGATCGCCTCGCCTTCGCCGGTGGGACGAAGTTGCACTGCTTTGAAATTCATGACTGCGCCGCCGGTTTTTTTCGTTGCTTTGACGCTGACCGTGAGTTTGCCGGGCTTGGCGATGTACAGCTTGTCGAGCGCGATGGTGGTGTAGCGATACCAGCTACCGGTGTCTTTGATCGTGGCAGCGACACTGGCATCGCCGACGGTGATGGTGATGTCGCTCTCGCCGCCTGCTAGAGAATAGGTGAGTTCGACTTGATACATGCCCGGCCGGGTCGCGTTGTATTCCCATGTCACGTAGTCACTGGCGTCGGCCCAGAATCCGATGCGATGGTTGCCGGGGTGAGATTCGAGCTTGGCGGTTTTGCCTTGCACGTTGGCATCGAGCGCGGAGAAAATAATGCGGCCATCGGCAAGCTGTGCGGATTTCTCGGCGGTCTCAAGAACGATGATGCCGCCCTTGCCCGCTGCGATCGGCGGCAGCGCAGCAATTTCTTTCGCATCACCGCTGAATGAAACATCCACTCGTTTCGCATCACGGGCTGGGCCGATGCGTCCAGGCACATCGACATACGCACTGACAATCGCATCAAACGGCGTAGGCAGCGGCAGCTTGCCATCGGCAGGCACTTCCTCCACCGCCAGAATAATTCGGCCATCGGAAGGCTGACGGGAAATCGCGCCCCAATCAGCTCGCTCGACTTTGTCCTGTGCATCAGCGCCGGTGACACCTGCGGTGATGAAGAAAAGGAATCCGAGAACGCTGACGATGGAGTGTCGTTTCATCATGAATTCATCATATCGCTTCAACGGCTTACGAGTCTTCGTTTAGCCGCTGGCCAAAGGCTGTGCGGCGGCCAGCGCGGAGCATCGCCCCCGGAAACAGACCTTTGCTCCGCAGCTAAACGGTCACACGCCCAATCATCCATTGCTAAACTGTCGCCATGAGCAAGAGCAAGGCAAGCGACAAGCCGGTGAAGTTTGAAGAAGCTGTCCAGCAGCTTGAGGCGATCATCGATCGCATCGAGTCCGGCGAAGTCGGGCTGGAAGATTGCCTGACGCAGTACGAGCGCGGCATGACGCTAGTCAAACAATGCCGAACTATATTGACCAAAGCAGAACAGAAAATCGCGGAGCTTTCGCCAACTGCTGATGGCGGACTGACGGTGGATGATGATGAAGAAGAACTGGAGACCGAAGGCGAAATCGACGACCAATAAGAGACGCTTCATATAGCCCCGGCCTTGGCTGGGGAAACTCCGCGAAAGCGATACTCTCTGCGAAATCGAAAGTTCCCCCGGCTAAAGCCGGGGCTATGTGAGGCCAAACCTTCGCTCTAACAACACGCACCCCACGAGCCGATTCGTTTGTGACTGATTCCGACTGTGACGCACTGGCCCTATTTCATCATGTCGCTGGTCTATGGCGCTTGCGTCGGCAGCTTTCTCAATGTCGTTGTCTATCGCCTTCCGCTGGGCAAGAGCCTGGTCACGCCGCCTTCAGCCTGCCCCAAATGCGATCACAAACTCGCCTGGTATGACAACGTCCCCGTGCTCGGTTGGCTCTGGCTTCGCGGCAAGTGTCGCTACTGTGCCAACCCGATCAGCCCGCAGTATCCGATTCTCGAAGGCTTTTGTGCGCTGGCGTTTGGCATGTTGTTTCTCGCTTACTTTCAGACCGGCGATCGCCTCGATTTTGCATCGCTGGCCGGCCGCGACAGCGCCATGGTCTTTGTCCTGCATCTGTTTCTGCTGGGCGGGCTGATCGCAGCTTCAAAGATCGATGCCAATCTTTTTATCATCCCGCTTCAGATTTGCTGGACGGTGACGATCATCGCGCTCATTGGTTTTCCCATCGCCGCCGGTCTGTTTCCAAAAGCAGCGCTGCTCATGCCCCCCGTTCCCACCTGGGGCATTGGCGCCGCCATTGGTGGAGCCATCGGTTTGATCATCGCCTTCGCCCTGCTCTACAAAGGCATCTTGCCGATGAGTTTTCTTGAGCCGGTGCCCGAGCCGGTGAAGGAAGAGAAGAAGAAA
>CAZYQL010000006.1:45927-49853 GCA_964650055.1 uncultured Phycisphaeraceae bacterium
AAAGAGAAAGAGAAAGAGATATCCGCACGGCTCGCGGACTCGCCATCGGGCTTGGCTGCGCAGCCGACAGCTTCCGCGCAGCAGCCCGCGCCCATCAGCGCCAAGTCCAAGGCGATCTACCTTCTCACCATCACCGCCATCGCCATCGTGCTCTGGCTGACGCTGGGCATCTGGGGTCGCTTTGCCGGCTTCGTGTTGCTGTGGTGGGGTGTGCTGCTCGTTGATTTTGGTGCCTATGGCAAGCCCGCCGACCTGGAAGGCTCCGGGCCTGAGCATTGGTACGTTCATCCCTGGCCGCGCCTGGAAGCGATGAAGGAAATTCTTTATCTCGCGCTGCCCGTGCTCTTCGCCCTCATCGGCATCGGCATCGCCACGCTGCCTGCCGTGGAACCGGTGCTCGCCGCCTGGCCTCTTGTCGCCAAGGCGCTGGCGGGCGTAGTCTTTGGCTATCTCGTCGGGTGCGGCGTCGTCTGGTTCGTTCGCATTCTGGGCACGCTCATGTTCGGCAAGGAAGCGATGGGCCTGGGTGATGTTCATCTCGTCGGCGCCATCGGCGCGGTCATTGGCGCTGCCGACGCGAGCGTTGCTTTCATGATGGCGGCATTCTTTGGTCTGGGCTACGCCATGATCGAAGCGACGCTGGGCCGGCTGCTGGTGAAGCGCGGCGTACAAATCCCCTATGGCCCGCATCTGTGCGGCGCAGCGATCGTGCTGATGCTCTTTCGAGGCCCGCTGCAAAAAATTGCAGAAGAGATGCTGAACCTGCCGATCCTCAGTCGATAGTCGGTGAAGGCAAAAAGCCAAATCACAAAATTCAAATTACAAACAAGCTCCAAGAAAACCAATCGATCAGAAATAAGAATCGTGGCAATAAGAATCGTGGCACTGTTTTGATTTTTGTATTCTGCCTCCACTTGGAATTTGTTTGGAACTTGATTTTGAGATTTGAATTTTGAATTTTGATATTTGATTTTTCTGCGACTTGTGTATCATGCTCATCAGAATCAGCCCGCTGGAGCGAGCTGTCTTGAATCGAACATCCTTCTTTGAATAAGGTGCTGACGATGGATCGAACCGCCCTTTCGTTGCCTTCTCTATTTGCCCTGGTCATTCTTAGCGCAGGCCTGCTCACCGGCTGCCAGAGCGATCGGCTCAAAGCTGAACGTGACAACCTCTACAAGCAAAATCAGGATCTCCAATCCGCATGGGCCAAGTCCAATGCTGATCGCGATGCCGCTGCTGCGGAACAAGCGCGACTTGCTGCCGAGAAGCAGCGATTGGAAGCGGAACTGATGGCCGCCAACAGCCGTCCTCCCACCGTCATCACGCAGAACATCCCCGCCGCCGCCAACACCTCCGCTCGCACCGGCTTCGAAGGCATCGGCGGCATCGAAACGCAAAAGTCCAACGATCGCATCACGGTGCGCGTCCCCGGCGATGTGCTCTTTGGCCCCGGCAAGGCTGACCTGCTTTCGACCTCCATCAAAACCCTCGATCAGGTCATCGCCGTCATCAAACGCGAATACCCGCAGAATATGATCCGCATCGATGGCTACACCGACAGCGACCCAATCAAGAAGAGCCAGTGGAAGGACAACCTCGAACTGAGTCAGCACCGCGCGGGTGCCGTGCTTCGCCACCTGCAAGGCCGGGGCATGAACCCCAAGCAGATGTACACCGCAGGCTTTGGCGCTGCCAACGCCCGTGCGACCAAGGCCCTGAGCCGTCGCGTGGAAATCGTCGTCATTCTCAATGAGAAACTGGCAGCGAGATAAGTTCAAAGTTCTGAGTTCAAAGTTCTGAGTTTATTATTTCAAACCATCCATGACCCGCCGGTCGCTTTCGATTAGTCCTTCAACGGACCTTCGACAACGACCGGCGGGTTTTCACTTTCAACCCATTCACGACTACACTTGTGCCCCGAATACAACGCATATTGCATCCAACTTTGAACCTTGAACCTTGAACTCAGAACTTTGAACTCAGAACTCAGAATCCCCCATGATCGGCATCATCGACTACGGCATCGGCAATCTTCGCTCCGTTCAAAAAGCATTTGAACTCGTCGGTGGCCATGCCCAGATACTTTCACACCCCGATGAAATCGCCACCATCGATCGCCTCGTCCTCCCCGGCGTCGGGGCGTTCGCTGATGGCATGAACAATCTGCGGCAAGGCGGCTGGGTAACGCCGATCAAAAAATTCATCGAGCGCGGCAGACCGTTCCTAGGCATCTGCCTGGGCATGCAGCTTCTCTTTGAAAGTTCCACCGAAGATGCACCCTCACCTGATGAGCCTGTTCAAGGACTCGGCGTGCTGCCGGGCCAAGTGGTGGAGTTTCAGGTGGAGCACGAAGGCGAGCGCATCAAGGTGCCGCACATGGGTTGGAACACACTGCGCTGGACGGGCAATGATCCGCTGCTGGCCGGGCTGCCGCAGGATTGTGCGGTCTATTTTGTACACAGCTATTACTGCAAGCCACGCGAGTGCGCAGAGAACCCCATCACCAGTGGCACCACGCAGTACCCGGCAGGCAAACCGTTCACCAGTACCGTGTGCAAGGGCAACATCTGGGCGACACAGTTTCACCCGGAAAAATCGCAGCGCATCGGCCTGAAGATGCTCAGCAATTTCGCAACGCTGGAAGTGCGCGAACCCGCAGCGCGGTAGTTAGAACAAGTCAACTTCACAAATGGCGTGTCCGCAACGAGCCACGACCGTAAGGGAGTGGGGGATTAAATCGCAGCCCCGCTTCCTTACGGGCGCGGCTCGTAAAACACATGCTTGCAACGGCCGCGATGACTCGCAAAAGCGCAAAAGACAATGCCATCATCCCTTCTTCATTCGTTCCCCCTTCTCGCTGATCCTTCTGCTTACCAGGCTTGTGATCTGGACCTGATTGCGCTGCCGGATCGGCGTGCGTATTGGATCAAGCTGTACCGCACTCACTTCCCCGGGCTGCTTGAAGAAGCGGTGGCTGTCGAAGTGCACGATGGCAATGCTTTAGAGAATGCAAATGCCAGAGCCGCCGCAGCCAAGGCGATGTTCTTTGCTCATCTCGATTCGCTGGAGCAGATCGACACTGCTTCAAAACAGCGTCTGGATATTCTCACCATTGGCAGAGAGCGCGAGCGAATTCTTCGCGTGCATCACTTCGCTGATCCGTATCGGCTTGTGAAGGAACGCGAGAATGCAGCCGCCCTTCTCGCGCTGCCTGCGCTGCTGCGCGAACTCGATGCGCTGCCCGTAAGCACCGATGAAGAAATCGCCCGGCGCGAACTCGTGCTCATCCAAGGCACGTTTGCGGGCAACATCTTCGATGTCGGTGCTGCTGAAACATTGGCTCTTTTCAAAGCGGGAAAGATCGATTTTCACAAGACCCGCGCCAAGCTCAAGCCTCGCCCCTGGTGCATTGATGGCTTTGACAACTGGCTCCATCGACTGCGCACTGGCGAGCCTCACCGCGCTGCGGTGCTCTTTGTCGATAACTGTGGCTGCGATGTGGTGCTAGGCATGATCCCCTTTGGCCGTGCGCTTTTGCAGCGCGGCACGCAAGTGATTTTCGCCGCCAACACCACGCCATCACTCAACGACATCACCGCCAACGAACTGACCGCAATGATGCAGCAGATCGCCGAGTGGGACCCCATCATCGGCAGCGCTCTCGCACAAGATCAGATGCAAGTCATCGCCAGCGGCTGCGGCACGCCACTGATCGACTTGTCACAAGTTTCACGTGAACTCTGCGAAGCCACGGTGAAACGCGGCGTTGATCTGGTCATCCTCGAAGGCATGGGCCGAGGCGTCGAGAGCAATCTCGATGCGAAGCTCAAGTGCGATGTGATGAACCTGGCGCTGGTCAAAGACCCCGATGTCGCCCGTCACATCGGCGGCGAAATGTACGATCAGGTGATGCGCTTTGAGCC
>CAZYQL010000006.1:49953-51516 GCA_964650055.1 uncultured Phycisphaeraceae bacterium
TCATCCCGCTGTGATCGCCATCGGCAGCACCTGCGACAGAATCAGCGTCATGATGAAGCCGACGACACCCAGCACCAGCAGCAACACCGACCACGACTTGAGGCCCTCGGCTTCGGTTAAGCCCGACATCTTGGTGTAGATCCAGAAACCTGAGTCGTTCATCCACGAGATGCACAGGGCACCGGAGGCGATGGCGGTGGCGATGTAGGCCGGGTGGAAGCCGAGCGTCTCGGGCTTGAAGAGCGCGGCAGCCATGCTGGCGGTGGTGATCATTGCGACGGTGCTTGAGCCTTGCGCGATTTTGAAAATCGAGCACATGCCAAAGCAGATAAACAGCAGCGTCACGCCGGGTAACGTTTCGCCTTCACCTTTGAAAAGATTTTCGATAGCTGGGCCCACGCCTGCGGCTTTGAGCATGTCGCCAAACGCTGCGCCAGCAGAGGTGATGAGGATGATCACACCCGCAGCCATCAGGCCTTTCTCGATGGTCGAGCGCACTTTATCGCTGCCAGGCTTGCGATTGAACTGATAGATAAGAATGGAAACACCCGCAGCCACGAGCAGCGCGAAGTTGGGGTTGCCAAAGAAACTGGTCCAGCCTGCCGTCTCCTTCCAGAAGGTGGTGGCACCAACAGCCTTCGCGTTGGCACCAGCGATGGTGTCGAGCGAAATCAGGAGCACAGGCAGAATGATTGGCAAAAAAGAGGCGAAAAGCGGGGGCAATTCGTGATCTTCCAGTGGCTGGGTTTCCTCAGCCACCTCGCCGCTGGGCTGACGCATCGCAATGGGCATCACGCGGTTGAGCCAGTGCGCGTAACACAGGCCGGCAATGGTGGCGGGGATGGCGACCATGCCGCCGACGAGGATCATCATGTCCACGCGGACGTTCAGCGCGGCAGCCGTGGCGAGCGGGCCAGGCGTCGGCGGAACGAAGTTGTGCGTTGCAGCACCACCCGCGACGACCGCCATGATGAACAGCAGATAGTTGCCACCGGTACGGCGAGTCATCGAACGCGCCAGAGGACTCATCAAATAAAATACGGTGTCGAAAAAGACCGGCACACTCAGCACGTAGCCCGAGGCGGTGAGCGCCACGTCGCCGCGCTTGGCGCCCATGATTTTGAGGAAGAAGCGAACAATGCGATCCGCTGCGCCCGAGAGCATCATGCACTCACCAACGATCGCAGCCGAGGCGATGAGCACGCCGATCTTGCCCGCCATGGTGCCCATCGCTTCGAGCACGCGCGTCAGCTTGACGCCCATCGCCTGCCCCTCGGCCAGAGGTGCGCAGAGACTGACAAAGAGTGCCGAGATGATCAGAGCAAGAAAGGCATTGACGCGCAGAGCGACGATCAATGTCAATACGAGCGCAATGCCCAGCGCGAGAATAAGCAATGGATGCAATGGAACCTCCCGTGACTCGTGAAACGGAACCGGTGAAAAGTGAGCCTCGGCATTGTAATGAACATGACATGGTGCATCCGAGCCGCGCGGCGTAAGCCGGCGGAGTATTGAAGTTTTCGCGCTAAAGCCACCGCAGGCTTACGCCTTGCGGCTCGGATA
>CAZYQL010000007.1:0-4424 GCA_964650055.1 uncultured Phycisphaeraceae bacterium
AACCCCCCTGTTGATCCTGTCGATCATAACGATGGTGACGGCTGCGCCGTCCTTACCGCTGATCGCAGTTCGTTACTGCGACGCAAGGCGAAATCAACCCATGAAGCAGTTCATCCTGCTCATCCTGATGGTCCTGGTTGGCTCCACCGGATCGCTCTTCAATCCCTTCTGGGGCTTGATGCTGTACTACACCTTGAGCGTGCTTCGCCCGCAGGATCTCTGGGACTGGGCGATGCCCGAGCCTTGGCCTTGGTCGCGCATGGCAGCAGGCGCGGTGATCGTCGGCGTGCTCCTGAACCTCAGCGATATCTGGCACAAAGCGCGGCTGGGCGTTATTCCGGTACTCCTCATCTGCTTCGGCCTCGCGCTGACGCTAAGCACCATCACCGCGCATAATCCCACCATGTCGCAGTACTGGCTTTTTGAATATGCCAAGGTGCTGCTGCTCGCTTTCATCACTTACTTTGTCATCCATCACTTCTGGCACATTCGTGTGCTCAGCGCGATGATCGTCGTCTGCCTCGGTTACATCGCATGGGAAGTGAATTACAACTATCTCTTCGATGGTCGGATCGACATTTTCCATCACGGCTTTGGCGATCTCGATAACAACGGTGCTGGTCTCATGCTCGCCATGGGGCTGCCCTTTGCCTACGCCTTTGCGGTCAGCGCCTCGCGCCTCTGGATGCGGGCCATCAGCGCAGGGCTTGGCCTCATCATTCTGCACGCGGTGCTGATGACCTACTCGCGCGGCGCCATGCTCGCCTCGCTCGTCGCGCTGCTCTGGGTGCTCTGGCATCATCGGCCTCGCTATCAGGCCGCCGCCATCGCGTTAATGCTCGTCATTGCGGTGACATTGCTGGCCGGCCCTGAGATTCGCGATCGCTTCATGTCCACCGCGCAGTTCAGCCGTGATTACTCAGCACAATCGCGCATGAGTAGCTGGGGTGCTGCGCTGGAAATCGTCAAGGAGCATCCGCTCACGGGCGTAGGCATTCGCAACTCGAACACCTACACGCACAACTACGGCGCTGATCACGTTGGCCGCACCATTCACAGTCAGTACCTGCAAATCGCGGCAGATTCGGGCATTCCTGCGGCGATGATTTATGTCGCCATGCTGATGACCGCTCTCTTCCTGATGATGCGCAGCAGATCAAACGTGCAGCGCCACATCGAAGAGGCACCGGCACTGTCCGACCCCGCAAGCGACGCCCAGCTTTATCAGATGGACAAGATCATTCTCGCCTGTCAGGCCAGCTTGATTCTCTTTATGTTCGGCGGCGCGTTTCTCTCACTCGAAGTCTTTGAAACCCCTTGGCTGATCATCGCCATTGCCGGGGCGATGCCGCGCACGATTCGGCACGATCTGGAATCGCGAATCGCACCACTGAAACTCGCAGATGAAGATGCGCCTCCTTCGCCCGCATCACCTGACAATGATACGAAACGCAATCGCGCCAAACGCAATCGCGCCAAACGCCCTTCGATTCTCCGCTGGACCCCCAGTCTGAACGCTTCCGCAACTACGCAGTCTTTCAGTTTGCCCCTTGGAGAAGGAAAGTAAATCCATGAGTGCCATCAGTCTTCAACTCGATCGTCAGCTTGCTCGCACCGTCCGCTTTACCGGTTGGCTAAAGAGCAAATGGGCTCGCCCACGCCTCATCGCCAAGGTTATGGACGGTGTCGATTTCGTAGCGCGTGGTGTGCACTATGTCTGGCGTAATCGCCGATATCTGACCACCATCAAGCTCCTCAACATGGCGATGATCAATATTCAGTTCAAGATGAAGACCGAGCGCGTCTGGGGCCGTCCTTATCGGATGAAAATTGAATCCACGAATATCTGCAACACGAAATGCCAGCTATGCCCCACCGGTCTGAACATGGGCGGCCGCGCTAAAGGCAAAATGGATTTCGCCCAGTACAGCAAGCTCATCAACGAACTCAAGCACACGCTGCTCGCTCTTGATCTGTCGATGTGGGGCGATCCGCTGATCGTGCCTGACATTTACAAGATGATTCGCTTTGCGCATGACAAAGGCATCTGGACTTACATCAGTTCAAATCTGCACGCGTTCAAACCGGACAAGGGACAGGCGGAGGCGCTGATCGAATCGGGCCTGGACACGATGACCTGTTCGCTGCACGGCGCATCGCAGAAGACGTTTGAGATTTATCAGCCGGGCAAGGATTTTAAGACAGCCGTCGATAAGGTCCGCCACATCGTCGAAACGAAAAAGCGGATGAAGAGCGCTACGCCTGCTATTCAGCTCAACTTCGTGGTGACCAAACACAACGAACACGAGATCGGCCAGTTCCAAGAGCTTGCGGATGAACTCGGTTGCAAGGCGGTCTTCTCCACCGCTGCACTGAACACGCGATTTCTAGATCGTGATAAGCAGCTTCAGCCGCTGGGGCTGGCACCGGACATTCTAAAAAAGAAAATCGAGAACCACGTGCGCGACTGGCTGCCGCAGAACAAGCAGTACGTGCTCAGTGCGTATGAGAAAATCGCTGCGGGCGAAGTGACCGAAGAATCCTTCAACGGTCAGAAGATCTACAACTGCTCCTGGCCCTGGCAAAGCAGCGTGATCAACTGGGATGGTGAAGTGGTCACATGCTGCGGTTCGTGGGATCCCACGGAAGACATGGGCAACGTGTTTGAGCAGCCCTTCAAGAAGATCTGGAACAGCGAGAAATATCGCATGTCTCGCCGCAGCTTCAAGAAGAAATTATCGCCGCAGCAAGCGAAAGACAATCCTTGCGCGACCTGCCCGGGGTTCATGCTTTAGCCCACATAGCCCCGGCTTTAGCCGGGGTGACTCACCGATAATGATGTGGCGTTGAGTGTTCAAAGAAACCATTGTCGGACAATCGCGTTGAAGAGTTGGCGTTTCCCCGGCCAAGGCCGGGGCTATGTGACGAAAACAGGTAGTACCCAGCATCATGACATTCAACATCGACGACATGTTTCGCGGCTTGGAGATTGAGGAGCAGCCCGCTCTTCGATTGACAGATTCCTTTGAGAGTGATGACGTGCCCTTGGGCGATGATTCTTCTGATGACATTGCTGCCAGTTCAGCCGCCATCGATATCGCCAGCACCGTTATTGAAGATGCCGGCCCCTTGCTCAAGTTGACGGCTCACAGCACCGTGACCATGCTCGATGCGCGATCGCATGATGATGATGAACTGCCAGTGGGCAAACTCATTGACCGGAATCCTACACCTGCGACCACTGCCGCTGATCGGCCCACCGTGCTGCACGTTCGCGTTGTCAGCGCCACAGGCGGCGGGCCGGAGAAAACCATACTTCGTTCGCCCAAGTACGCCAACGATGAATACTTCAAAATGGCTGTCGCTTACATCCACCCCAAGGGCGACAACGGCATCGAAGTGATCCGTTCACAAGCGAAAAAGTGGAACGCTCCGCTTTTCACCATCGCTGAAAAAGGCGCGATCGATCTGCGAACGGTGCGCGAGCTTTACCACCTTTGCAGGCAGCAGAACGTGACGATCTGGCATGGCCACGATTACAAATCCAATCTGCTCGGTCTCATTCTCCGTCGGTTCTGGAAGATGAAACTGGTCACGACGGTGCATGGATGGACGAATGACACCTTCCGCACGCGCATGTATTACCACGTCGATAAGTGGTGCCTCAAACGCTATGACGAAGTCATCGCGGTCAGCCCGCTGCTGCATCAACAGTGTTTGGAAATCGGCGTCAAAGCGGAGCGACTGACCTACGTCGCCAACGGAATCGACTGCACCGAATATCAGCGCTCGCACACCATTCGCGGCGCTCGCCGAGAGCTGGGTGTCTTCCGCGATTCGTTCATCATGGGCGTTGTCGCCAGGCTCAGCCCGGAAAAAGGCGTGGACCGCGCGATCCGTACGGTCGCTGACCTGCATGTGAAATATCCGAATATCGAATTGCACATCGTCGGCGACGGCCCCGAGTTCGACAAACTCAAACGCCTCGCAGTTGAACTTGGCGTTTCAGGCATCACGCATTTCTGGGGCTTTCAGAGTCAGTCGAAGCGGTTCTTTGAAATGTTCGACATGCTGCTCTTGCCCAGCCACACCGAAGGCTTCCCCAATGTCGTCCTTGAAGCGATGGCGATGGGTGTGCCCGTCGCGGCTGCCGATGTCGGCGCTGTGACTGAGCTACTCAAGAATGGTCGGCGTGGTGTGGTGCTCGATGCCAAGGAGCAAGAGACCTGGGCGGACCACATCGCACCGCTGATTGTCAGCAAGGATCGCCGGCGTGAACTGTCCCGGCTGGGGCGTCACCGCATCGAAAAGTATTACAGCTTCGATCAACGAATGCTCAAGGTGTTTCGCGTGTACGACCGTGTGCTCTCGATCGCGCCGCAAAGCGAGCGCAGCGAGTGGCGCCGTGCAGCGTGATGAGCCGC
>CAZYQL010000007.1:4524-17672 GCA_964650055.1 uncultured Phycisphaeraceae bacterium
TGTATGCGGACGATTCGTCGCAACGAGACAAGGCGCGATGATCACGCAATCAGGCTGCTTGCGTCCGCGACTCGTTGAGTCGCAGCTCAGCAATACCCATCACCTCAGACATACACCAGACTCTCAATCACATGCCCTTCATTGACCGTCGGCCGCTCGGGTCTGCCGTTGTTGTGATAGAGCAGCTTCGTGTGATCGATGCCTAGGCAATGCAGAATGGTCGCGTGAATGTCGTGAACATGTGACTTTTCATCGACGGCATAGAGGCCAAGTTCATCGGTGGAGCCGATCGTCTGGCCGGGCTTGATGCCGCCACCGGCGAACCACATCGTGAAGCCCCATGGGTTGTGATCGCGGCCGTTGCCCTTTTCACTCATCGGCGTCCTACCAAACTCGCCGCCCCAGACGATGAGCGTTTCATCGAGCATGCCGCGCTGCTTCAGGTCCTGCACGAGTGCAGTGACCGGCTGATCCATCGACTTGCACAGACCCGCGTGATTCGATTCGATGTTGCTGTGTGCATCCCACTTGCTGCCAGCGCCGCTGTAGATTTGCACAAAGCGAACGCCGCGTTCTACGAGTCTGCGTGCCAATAGACACTGCCGACCCATGTCAGCAGTTTCCTTTTGATCCATGCCATACATTGATTTGATGTGCTCGGATTCACCAGCCACATCGATCGCTTCCGGTGCAGCGGCCTGCATGCGGAAGGCCAGTTCGTAGGCGCGGATGCGAGCTTCGAGTTGCGTTTCTTCCTGGCGCGGTTCCTGATGTCGGCGATTCATCTGTGCAAGCAGATCGAGCTTGGCCCGCTGGCGATCATCGCTGATTTCTTTTGGGCCGTAGAGATTTGCAATCGGCTCGCTGCCGCTTTTGAGGAGCGTGCCCTGAAATGTCGCAGGCATGAAACCGGTGGACCAGTTGCGCGGGCCGCCGACAACGCTGCTGCCTTTGTCGAGCAGCACCACAAACGAAGGCAGATTCTGATTTTCGCTGCCAAGTCCATAGGAAACCCACGAGCCAAGACTGGGGCGACCGGCGAGGACGGAGCCGGTATTCATCTGGCAGACGGAGCCGACATGATTGAGGCCGTTGGCCCAGCAGGAGCGAAGGACGGAAATGTCATCGGCGATAGAGCCCATGTGCGGAAGCCAATCGGACATGACGATGCCGCTTTGGCCGTGCTGTTTCCATTTTCGTTTCGTGCCCAGGAGCGGCGCGTTGAGTTCGCCCATCGCAGTGACGACCGGCTTGAACGAAGCGGGCAACGGCTTACCCGCCAGGCGATCCAGCTCAGGCTTGGGATCGAACAAATCCATGTGACTTGGGCCGCCTTCGATGAAGATGAAAATCACACTCTTAGCGCGGCCAAGCTGATGCGGCGCACGCGGCGCCAGCGGCGATACTGTCGAGGTCACCGGCGCCTTGCCGATGGCAGCAGCGCGGGCGATGTCATGCGAGAGCATGTCGGTCAGCGCCAGCGCACCGAAACCACCACCTGCCCTGGCGAGAAAGTCGCGGCGAGAAGTGGGACGCTCAATATGATTGTGACTTAGCTTGAACATGCTGATTCAATCCTATTCTCAATCGACATACAAAAACTCATTGGCATTGAGCAGCACATGACAGAAGTCAACGAACGCATCAAAGGATGGATCGCTCTTGTCTGAGCTACCCTCAGATGAAATCGAAGCTGCTGCCCCGGTGAGCTTGCGACTGGTCAGATGATGACCTGCGCCGGACACATCCTTCTCAATGACATCAGCGGCAAAGCGCCAGTCGGCTATCAGCGCATCGTTCTTGGGACTGCGACCACCGAGCAGTTGCTGCGGGGCGAGGCCTTCTTTATAGAGACGAACATTAGCGAGGATGCCATCCCATCCATGCGGGCCCGCCGACTTGCCATCGCGACCACCGAGCGTCAGCGCGAGGTTGTTGTCGATCTCTTTGATAACGGTGTGATTGACCTGTGCGGTCTGCGCGGCTGCGCCTTCGAGCAGAGGGCGCAGATGGAAGGCGATGCCGTTGGAATCGGCTTGGCCTACCTTCACGCTCACGGAGAGATGGTAGAGCGTGTTGAATTCCACTTTGATTCCCGAGGCGACCACGTCATACGCCGGCTGACCATCTTCATTTTTGCCGACGAGTTGAAGGATGAGCGACTGCGGCAGATGCTTGCTCTTTTTGCCGGTGACCCCGAGTGACCAGCCAGCGTTGGTCGTCGCGCCATCCCACTGCGAAATGATCGTGCGCACACTGGCGCTGTTGTCGTTGGATTTGAGCAGGATGACAGCTTCGATTGTGAACTCTTCAAACTTCAGTGCAGGATTGTCAGCCAGTTGCAGGAGTTGCCCCTTGCCAAACTCGAAGACGATCCCTTGCTTGGGTTTGTCGATCGTCTCCTGCGGCTCCTTCGGCTGATCGACAGGTTTTGCAACCATCGGCTTACTGCGCGAGGTGATGAACGCGGAGACATCGGAAATTTCCAAAGCAGAGGGTGAACGGCCAAAGGTTCGCAGGTAGGCATCGGCGATCATCTTCGACTGATTGTCGCCGCCGGTACGACGAGCGCTCTCGGCGAGTTTGCGAGCACGCTGCAAAGTCCATTCGCCGTTGATGAGCATGAGCGACTGCGGCGCGATGGTGGTGACATTGCGCTGTGATGTGGAATTAAATCCATCGGGGCCATCGAACAGTTCGATCAGCTCCGGTCTATTGTTGCGCATGAATTTGAGATAAATCGATCGGCGACCCTGACCATCGGAGGATCCGGTGCCATGCATTATCAGATCGAGTTCACCGCTGACCATGAGCATGCCATCGCGAATCTGTTCTGCTTCGAGGCGGCGAGAACGCTGCTTCCAAAGAAGCGTGTTGCCCGGGTCGATGGAATTGTCCGCGGCGAGACTCGACTGCTGATAAGCCTGTGAAAGCATGATGACGCGGTGCAGCTTCTTCAAGGTTCGGCCACCGGTAAGAAACTCGCCGCTGAGCCAATCGAGCAATTCAGGATGCGTCGGCAATTCTCCCTGACGGCCAAAATCGTTGGCGGTGGCGACAATGCCCACGCCAAAATGCTGCTGCCAGATTCGGTTGACGATGACGCGTGTGGTCAGCGCGTTGTCAGAGCGGTTGATCCAGTGTGCTAGTTCGAGCCTGCGACCGGTGGTCTGGCTCGCCGCCTTGCTGATCGAATCGTTGCCTTTCGTTGCGGCAACAAAGTGCGCATCGCGTTCGCTCGCAGCAGCATCAGCCGCTGGCTTGCCATTATCTTTTTCATCGTCCTTGAACAGCACCGTCAGATAGCCCGGCTCGATGAGGCGCTCGCGGCGATCGCCGGGAATCATCGTAGGCGGCGGCGTCGCGCTGACATCGCGGATAGCCGTCACCGGCGTCAGCGGAGCAGGTTTCAGGTGATCAAACTTTTTCAGTTCGACTTCAAGCTGATCCAGTTCTGTTTTTTTCTCACCCTTGATTCGACCCGCAATGTTTTTCAGCTCATGCTCGACCTGACGGTAGGCCAGGTCGCGAATCTGCCGATCAGCGGGAGCCAGTTCATTAACCGGCGCCAGAAGATGCACCTTGATTTCATCGCCAAACTTCGCCACCGCGGAGCGTGTCGCTGAGGCTCTGGCAGGCCCTTCGATGGCTTCGATCTTCTCCCGAATGTCGCGCGTTTTTTCTTCCCACTCAGTCATCTTCTTGTCATACGCAGCACGATCCTTCGCCGAGGCAATTGTCAGCGTATCATCAGGCAGGATCGGCTCGAAAAAAGCGCGAAGCTTGAAGTAGTCTTCCTGAAGAATCGGATCGAACTTGTGATTGTGGCAGCGAGCGCAGTACATGCTCAGCCCGAGGAACACTTCACCCGCATTGGCGGTGACATCATCGAGGATCTCGTTCCATTGCTTGTGCACATCGCGCTGGTTGTATTCGTAAGGCCACAGCCGAAGGTATCCGGTCGCCACCAGTGAATCAGCATCGCCTGGACTGGCCTGATCGCCAGCAAGCTGTGCGGTGACGAACTGGTCGTAAGGCATGTCGCTATTGAACGCATCCACCACCCAGTCACGATAACGCCACAGATGCGGGCGATATTCATCAGCGCGAAAGCCATCGCTGTCCGCATAGCGCACGATATCGAGCCAGCGCCGCGCCATCCGCTCGCCATAGCGCGGCGATGCAAGCAAACGATCAATCAACTTCTCATACGCATCCGCAGACGTGTCTGCAATGAAGCTTTCGATCTCTTCCGGCGAAGGCGGCAAGCCATGCAGATCAAACGTCGCACGGCGAATGAGCGTCACCTTGCTCGATGGCGATGCGAGTGAAAGCCCCTTGGCTTCGAGGCGTGCCAGGATGAAAGCATCCACCGGATTGGTGACGCGATCCTTTTGCTTGACCGCAGGCACTGCTGGTTTGGAGAGAGGTTGAAAGAACCAATACTGCCGATCTTCATCGGTGATGCGAGCCATCTTCGATCGCACCGTCGCGCCGCCGATGGCTTTTTCACCGGGCCAGACCGCCCCGCTCTTAACCCATTGGGTGAGGATCGCAATTTCTTCATCGCTCAGCTTGCCCTTGGGCGGCATCTGCAAATCTTCATCTTCATAACTGATCGCTTTAATGAACAGACTCTTGCTCTCATCACCCGGCACAACCGCAGGGCCACTGGCACCACCCAGCAGAAGCGCTGCCCGTGAGTCGAGGCGAAGATCGCCCTTCTGCTTTTTGTCATCGTGACACTGAAAACATTTGGCAGCCAGCAGAGGGCGAACCAATGACTCGAAGTGGCGTATCGCGCTGGCTTTTGCCGCCGTGTCAGCCACGGTCGCCTTCGGAGCCGCAGCCTCTGCACCCAGCAGCGCAGCGGGCACCACTGCAAGAAACATCAGCGACATCAACCAGGGGCGAATCATCATGCCGGTCTTTCGTTGGAATCGAAGGGCACCGCTATTACCCGCGACTTTGTGGTGGAACGCTCGCCGCGACTATTACGCAAGCATTGCTGATCATTGACTTCTCATCGCCCATTGGCAACACCCATGTTGACATATGGGCTGCGACATCTGACACCTCCAGCCCTCGATTTGCCACTTTTTCGTATCCGCCTTATTCTAATGGACTGCACTTGATTGCCCAACCTGCTGCCTCAACGCCATTTGGAGCGCCCCTATCCATGACAGCCGCGACCTACGAAGACGTCGAAATCCGTGATGAAGCCACCAGCAAAAAGTATTACGACATCGCCCGCAAGGCCGAGGACGCTGGCGATCGCGTGAAAGCCATTGAATCCTATGAAGCCGCATACGCCGCTGACCCGGACAGCGCGGATGTCTGCTTCCGCCTTGCATATCAGCTCGATCTGGTGGGCGAGGAAGATGAAGCGATGCATCTCTATGAAGAGGCAGTGCGAGCGCAGCCTGCGCCGCTCAACGGCCTGATCAACCTGGCGATCATGTATGAAGATCGCGGCCAATACGCCGCCGCCGAAAGGTGCTTGCGTCAGGTGCTCGTCACCGATGCGAATCATCCGCGTGCCCGCCTCTACATCAAAGATGTGATGGCGAGTAAGGCGATGGTCATCGATGATGAAAACGATGCAGTACTCGACAAGCAGAACGCGATGCTCGATACGCCGGTGACTGATTTCGATCTATCTGTGCGTACCCGCAACGCCCTTCGCAAGATGAACATTCGCAGCCTCGCTGATCTGGTGCGCATGACCGAAGCCGAGCTTCGCAACTTCAAGAACTTCGGCGAAGCCAGCATCGAAGAAATTAAATCCATGCTCGCTCAGCGCGGCCTTCGCCTGGGTCAAGTCGCCGATGAAGAACAGACCGCTGCGAAGAAAGCCGTTTACGATCAGCTCAAGGCTTCCACCGGCGGCGATGACTCGACGCTCAACCGCTCGGTCAACGAACTGAATCTTTCCGTTCGTGCCCGCAAGGCTCTGACACTCCTCAACATTCACTCGCTCGCTGACCTGTGCATGCGAACCGAAGCGGAACTCATGGGCGTGAAAAACTTCGGCATGACCAGCCTCATGGAAATCAAAGCCAAGCTCAACGAAATCGGCCTGGGTATGCGGCAGCTTTCTGAGTAAAGACTTCGCCGCGACAATCAACATTCAATGAAACCTCCGAGAGCGCTCGGAGGTTTTTTTGTGCGCCCGTCACTTTCCAATCATTGAGCCCCAAGCCCGATGGCGAGGCTGTTCCGGGGGGCGAACCGTCGGGGTACAAGCGCACAGACCTTCTGGTGATTCACAGCGCTGACGTCGCTGCGCCGCAAGCGGCGATGTTGGCTTAGTCACTCGTCTTCGACAATAATCATGTCCTCTGGTCGATCACAAGCTCGAACCGCAACGGCACGACTCAATCTTGGTGGAATCACTTCGATGAACACCCTCGATCAGCGCACGCGACAAATTGGCGAAGACCTCCTCAAACAGGCTCGCAATGCGGGCAAGACTTTCTTCGGTGCCACCTCCTGGTCCGATCGACTTTCCGACTGGGCTACGCGTGATGAACATTTCAAGGTGCAGCTTTTCCGCTTTGTCGATGTCTTTCCGATGCTCAAAACTTCGCGTCAGGTCTATGAGCACCTGATGGAATACCTCGCCCAGCCTGGTGTTCGCGCCCCGCGCGGCATGGGCGTCGCCCTCGCGGCCGGCGGCCTGGTCAAAGGCATCACTGCGGACATCATCTCGCGCCAGGTGCGCACCATGGCGCGAAGATTCATCGCCGGTGAGGATGCCCGTTCTGCACTGCCCACTCTGAAAAAGCTCTGGGCCAACGGCGCTGCCTTCTCCGTTGATCTGCTTGGCGAAGCGTGCATCAGCGCGGCCGAAGCGGATGCGTATGCATCGCGCTATCTCGATCTCATCACCACGCTGCCCGAGCATGTCGCAGGTTTTGAAGCCACACCCAGACTTGAGCGAGATCACCTTGGGGCAATCCCGCGCACCAATGTTTCGATCAAGATCACTTCACTTGATGCGCATCCGCAGCCGATTGATTTTGAGCGCACACTTGATCGCCTGACCGCAGCGCTCACGCCCATTCTCGAAACCGCGAAGCACAAAGGCGTCTTCGTCAACTTCGACATGGAGCAGTTTCGCTACAAGCCGCTCACGCTCGCGCTCTTCATGCGCTGCTGCGAAAAGATCGATTTCCGCGCAGGCATCGCCATGCAGGCGTACCTCAAGACCGGCGATGCTGACATCGCGCAGCTCATCGCGTGGACTCAGCGCACCGGCAGGCAGGTCACCGTTCGCCTCGTCAAAGGTGCGTACTGGGATTACGAAACCATTCACGCAGAGCAGCAAGGTTGGCCGGTGCCGGTCTGGCCGACCAAGGAAGAAACCGATGCGTGCTTTGAGCGCATGACAGCGGCGATCGTGAGTGCTGTTCCCACGCTCAAAGACCAAGGCGGCATCAAGCTCGCGCTCGGATCGCACAACGTTCGCTCCATCTCCTATGCACTCGCAGCGCTGGAAGCGCGCGGGCTGCCCCCTGCCGCGCTCGAACTGCAAATGCTCCACGGCATGGCGGGGCAGCTCAAAGATGCAGCAATCCGTCGTGACCTGCGCCTACGCGAATATGTCCCCGTCGGTCAGACCATCCCCGGCATGGCCTACCTCGTTCGCCGTCTTCTCGAAAATACTTCCAACAACTCCTGGCTCAAATCCAGTTTCTTCGACAACGCTTCGCCTGATGAACTCCTTGCTGCGCCGCAAGGTGAAACCGTGAAATGGAATTATGTCCCGTCAGTCGCGCGGCGAAATGAACTGGCCTATCACGAGAATCTAAGCCCAGCCATCAGCTCCATCGGCGACGGCAGACCATTCCTCACCGAGTCACCACGCGACTTCTCCGATGAGAAACAGCGCTCGCAATTTGCACAAGCAATCGCCACATCAAAGGTGCCTGTCGTTGCCAACGATTCAACAGTCGCACAGGCCGATGCTGCAATGGCGAAGGCGCAGCAAGCCTTTGAAAGTTGGCGCGACACTGACCCGCGCAAGCGCGCCGCAGTTCTGACGAAGGCAGCAACGATCATGCGGCAGCGCCGCGATGAACTGAGCGCCATCATCATTCACGAAGCAGGCAAGCCCTGGCAGGAAGCGGATGCGGATGTGTGTGAAGCGATTGATTTCTGCGAGTACTACGCGAGGTTCTCAATTGATCTGTTTGAGCCGCGCAGGCTAGGCAGATACATCGGCGAACTCAATGAAACGTGGTATCAGCCGCGCGGTGTCGCGGTGGTCATCAGCCCGTGGAATTTTCCGCTCGCCATCTGCGCTGGCATGACCGTAGCGGCGCTGGTCACTGGCAACACGGTCATCGTCAAACCCGCAGAACAGACGCCGGGCATCGCCAAGCTGCTTTGCGAGATTCTCTGGCAGGCAGGCACGCCACTGGATGTGCTTCAGTTTCTGCCCGGTGAAGGCGAGACAATCGGCGCAATGCTGGTGCGCGATCCGCGCACAGCGATCATTGCGTTCACCGGTTCCAAGTCGGTTGGTCTGGATATCGTCGCCGCTGCGGGCCAGACACCTGATGGACAGATGCACGTCAAGAAGGTCATCAGCGAGATGGGCGGCAAGAACGCAATCATCATCGACAGCTCAGCTGACCTCGATGAAGCGGTCGTGGGCGTGCGCGATTCTGCCTTCGGCTATGCGGGGCAGAAGTGCTCAGCTTGCAGCCGGGTGATTGTGTTGAGTGATGTGCATGATCAGTTTGTTGAACGGCTCGCTGAAACGACACGCGCGCTGAAGCTGGGCGATCCAACGGATCCATCGACCGATGTCGGCCCCGTGATTGACGAAGAATCGGCAGCGAAGATTCGCAAGTACATCGAGATCGGCAAAAGCGAAGGCCAACTGCTCATCGGTGAAGATTCAAGCGATGATCAGGCTCGCAAGGCGAACGCAGCGTCAGGTATTGCGCAGTCACGTTTCATCGCGCCGCATCTGTTTATCAATATCAAGCCCGAACATCGACTGGCACGCGAAGAAATCTTCGGCCCGGTTCTGGCGGTGATCAAAGCGAGTGATTTTGAGGAGGCCCTGCGCATTGCCAACGATGTGCCCTACAAACTCACCGGTGCGATTTTTACACGAACGCCATCGCATCTGGCGCAGGCTCGCCGCGCGTTTCGAGTGGGCAATCTTTACATCAATCGCGGCTGCACCGGTGCCCTTGTTGGAAGACAGCCGTTCGGTGGCTTTGGTCTTTCAGGTGTGGGTTCGAAAGCGGGCGGCGCAGATTATCTGTTGCATTTCGTCGAGCCTCGCGCGGTGTGTGAGAACACACTGCGGCACGGCTTTGCACCGGGAATGTGAATATGTGGAGCCGCGACTCAACGAGTCGCGGACGCCTACGGACTGATTGAGATATTGATCGCGCTATGCATACGCGCAAGAAAATACTCCGCGCGAAGAACGCTCAAGGAGTTCGTAGACGTCCGCGACTCGTTGAGTCGCGGCTCAGTGCTATTGCATCACTTCACCATCTCGATGCGAGTGGCACCTTCGAGCACCAGCCATTTCACAGAGGGGATCAGGTTCATACTGATATTGCCCTCGCGATCATTCACCGATGCCCGCTCATTCCCCATCGCATCAAAACACTTGACACTGCGGGCGTCTGTTGAAATGTTGAGTACTTTCAATTCGCCGATGCTGAAGCAGGCGATAACACTCTTCTCGCCCTTTCTGAACACGTAGGCATTGAGGTCGTTCGATTCCACCAGCACACGTTCAAAGCGAGCGCCAGCCAGTTGCTCCACCAAAGCGCTGACGGTGCCATAGACAAAGCGCGGGCAGAAATCGTAATCGAGAAAGCCAAAGTCGCGGCCACTGCGACCTGGCGCTTTGGTCATGCGCGAGGCGAAGAGCAGCATGCCTTCATCGCCGTGTGCCCAGGAGTAGAGAATCTTGTGCACGACGCTGGCTGCTTGTGCGCGTTCCTGATCGAGTCGCCAGGCCGCGAAGCCGGACTCGGTGTTGATGAAGCGAGGCTTGTCGTAGCCCGCATCCTTGTGAAGTGCGCGCATCTGATCGATGTCGCGAATGAGTTCGCGCAGGTTGCCATGCGAGTGGTAGGCTTGAAGCTCAAGTTTGCCCTTGAGTTCTCGTGTGAAATATTCAGTCTTCTTGGGGTCGATGAACGCATACCCACCGTTGGCGACTGGTATCTCCGGAAGCACTTTGCGAATCTCTTCGCGTGCCCTATTGACTTCCGTCACATACTCCGCTGGCGTCGCCGCCCAGAATTCCACTTGGTCCGGCTCGTTGTAAACCTGCACGAACTTCGCGTGCTTGCCGTAGCGGCTGACGATCTCACGCACATAGCGGCGATAAGGTTCTTCGCGCCTCGGAAACCGCCAGGTGTCTTTCGTTTCGCTTTTGTATTTTTCTTCCATCGCCCAGTCTGGCGGGTGCATCAGTTGCAATGCCAGTTCGAAGCCGCGCGAGGTGTAGGCGCTGACCGCTGCATCCATTCGCTTCCAGTCAATCGGCGCTGTTTCCTTTTCTGGCAGCACCATCGACACATCGAGCCGCGCTACTGTCAGCCCGAGTTTCGCCATTGCATCCACTTCGATCTCGCGTGCCTTTTCTTCGCTTATCGCTTCGGGCTTCGATGGCTTGCCACCGTTTGACCAGTGATAGCGACCAGGAAATGCGCAGATGCCCAGCCAGTAATCGCTCGTCTTCCAGCGCTCTTGAATCTTCGATTGGTCAGGCAACACCGCGAAGCTGCGCACGTTGCGATAGAGATGCTTCTTTACTTCATCACCCTCAAAGCCATCGAGCGTGATCAGATAAACGCCTTTGCCTTCGACGGCGAAGTTCATTTCATGAGGCTTGTCACTGCTGCAAACAACCTGCTGTATCGCACGGTTTTCCCAATCCCAGATCGTGGCGATGAGCAGATGATCCTTCGCCTTGGCGGTCGGCTTTACGAGCAGACGAACTGATGTCTTTTTGTTTTGAACAGCACCAATCCAACCGGCATCGGGTTCACACAGCTCGATGGTCGCATCGGGTGCAGTCTCAGGTGTACGTTCGTGCAGACGCGGAACCTTGTATGCATTCCAATCCTTCGCATCGAGTTCCAAGCGGATCGGCGTGATCGCTTCTTCATGCACGAGAGGATCGACGGCGGCGGCGCAGGAGGCGAGAAGCGCGACGAGCAACAGGATCAGTGGCGATGATCGGCAGATGGTCATTAGGAGTTCCGGTTCATCAGCAAAACGTCATTATCGATCATAGTCTCAGGTCAATGAAAAACCCCGCATTGATGCGGGGCTTTCGTTGATTCACTGCATTGACGTCGCTACGCCGCAAGCGGCGAAATATCAGGCGACCGTGATAGATTCATCCAGATACACATCCTGAATCGCGTTGAGGATTTCCACGCCTTCTTTCATCGGGCGTTGGAACGCTTTGCGGCCGGAGATCAGGCCCATGCCGCCAGCGCGTTTGTTGATGACGGCCGTGGTGACGGCTTCTGACATATCGCTGGCACCCTTGGATTCGCCGCCGGAGTTGATCAGCGGCATGCGACCCATGTAGCAGTTGGCGACCTGATAGCGGCAGAGGTCGATCGGGTGGCCGCCGTTGCCGTTTTCATCCGAGCCGGTGAGCTGGGTGTAGATTTTCTTGTCGAACTTGCCGTAGGACGAGCTGCCCATGTTCAGGGCCGCGTAGCCGCCGTTATTGGTCGGCAGTTTCTGCTTGATGATGTCCGCTTCAATGGTGACACCCAGGTGGTTGCCTTGGCCGGTGAGGTCAGCGGAGGCGTGGAAGTCCACGGTCTTGCCTTCAGCGTTTTTCATCTTGAAGCCGTTGCTGCGGAGGTAGCACCAGAGCACAGTGACCATGCCCAGTTCGTGCGCCTTGGCGAAGGCAGCGGAAACTTCCTGAATCTGGCGGGTCGCTTCGGGGCTGCCGAAGTAGATCGTCGCACCAATGGAGGCAGCGCCCATGTTCCAGGCCTGCTCGACCTGGCCGTACATAACCTGATCAAACTTGTTCGGGAAGGTGAGGATTTCGTTGTGGTTCAGCTTGACCATGAACGGAATCTTATGAGCATACTTACGGCTGACCGCACCGAGCACACCCAGCGTCGAAGCGACGCAGTTGCAGCCGCCTTCGATGGCGAGCTTGACGATGTTCTCGGGGTCAAAGTAAATCGGATTCGGCGCGAACGATGCACCAGCAGCATGCTCGATGCCCTGATCAACGGGCAGAATCGAAACATAGCCCGTGTTGGCCAGGCGACCGCTGGCGAGAATCTGCTGATAGCTGCGAAGGACCTGCGGGTTGCGATCGGTCTGCGAAACGACGCGGTCGATGAAGTCAGCGCCGGGAATGTGAATCGTGGACTTGGGGAAGCCCTTGGCGACGTGGTTCAAAAGCGAATCGGCATCAGCTCCAAGAAGTTCGGCTGTGCGGCTGGTCGTGGCGGTTGCCATATCAATGCATCCTTATCAAAAGGGGTGAAACAAGATCAGCAGATTAAAGCAGTTCAGTCAGATAAGCCCGGCGGACACCCGGCAACAGCCAAGAGCACCCGTCGAAAACGAACGACTTCAATTCAGGCGGGAAAACCATATGCTAGCGTTTTGTCGGAGCGTAAACAAATCTGATGAAGGTGCGAACAGGTTGCCTGTTGACTGGTTCTTGGCGGGCGTCTTTTGGTATGGAGAAGAATCAACCCCGACGTTGGCCAAGGTTAAAGTTAGAACAAATACTATGCGCGATGCGACTGCTCGCACTGGATCCTTCGCAGTGACTTGACCTGTGCTCCATTGTCCTCAATAATACTTCCGCGTTCGCACGAGGTACCGGCATCGCCGCGTGGGTGGTGCCTGGCGTAGGTCGGCGGACGTAATGGGCATCGGCATCGAAAGTCATTACGCCTTTCCTTGCCGATCAATCTCGTACGGAAGCTCACCCAACTCCCCTTCCGTTGCCCGTTTCTCTCCTTTCCACGCGTCCCATCCTATATCCGCCAAACGGATAGCCTCCACGGAACATCTGCCATGTCAGACCACGATCATTCTCACGATCCCGACCACTCACACAGCCACGATCACGATCACGGCCCGACCGAAACAGCCGTCGCTGAAAC
>CAZYQL010000007.1:17772-32754 GCA_964650055.1 uncultured Phycisphaeraceae bacterium
ACTCACACAGCCACGATCACGATCACGGCCCGACCGAAACAGCCGTCGCTGAAACCGGCACCCCCGGCGCCCCCGACACCACCGGCACCGAAGTCGCCACCGCCGTCGCTGAGCGCAAGCCCCTCAATGTCACCGTCTCTGATGCAGGCCCGGCCCGCAAAAGTCTGGTCATCGAAGTGCCTGCTGAGCGCATCCTCAGCGCCATCGGCGACAACTTCACCAAGCTTCAAGATGATGCTGCGATCCCTGGCTTTCGCAAAGGCCGTGCGCCTAAGCGTCTCATCGAAAAGCGCTTTGGCACTGCTGTCAAAGACGAAGTCAAATCGCAGCTCATCAGCGAAACCTACGAGCAGGCCATCGAAGAGAGCAAGCTCGAAGTCGTCGGCCAGCCTGATGTAAAAGACGCTGACAAAATCGAAGTGCCCGACACCGGCGCGATGACTTACACCGTTGAAGTGGAAGTCGTTCCTTCATTCGAACTGCCCTCGCTCGAAGGCATCGAAGTCGAAACGCCTGTGATGGAAATCACCGACAAGATGGTCACCCAAGAGCTCGATCGTCTTCGCGAACGTCACGGCAAGCTCAATGTCGTCAACGACGGCCCCGTGCAGGAAAAAGATTATGTCGAAGGCGATGCTCGCATCATGGCGGGCGCTGACGCTGCTGAACCCGCTGCCGACTTCAAGGCTGCTGAGGGCGAAGAAGACCCGACCATCGCCCACCTGCCTCAGACTTATGTTCTCGTCCACGGCGAAGACAAGGAATTCAAGGGCCACATCGCAGGCATCCTCGTCGAAGACTTGGGCAAGAAAATCCTCGGTAAAAACATGAACGAGCATGTCGTGATCAATCTCACCGGCCCCGCCGGCCACGAGAACGATCGCATCAAAGACAAGCCCATCACCATTCACCTGAACCTGCGCATCATTCATCGCCCTGAACTGGCTGATGTCGCTGCGATTCTCGAACAGTCCGGCTTGGAATCCGAAGAAGCACTCAACGGCGAAATCCGCAAAAACCTCGAAGGTCAGCGCGATCAGAAGCAGCGCGAAGCGATGCACGCACAGGTCACCGATTTCCTCTTGGAGAAAATCGATTTCGAATTGCCTAAAGGTTTGAGCAGCCGTCAGACCGGGCGCATTCTTCAGCGTATGGCGATGGATCTCGCTTATCAGGGCATGCCTGAAGCGGAGATCGAGCAGCGCGTTGCTGAGCTTCGCACCAAGAGCGAAGACGAGGCTCGCCGTCAACTCAAGTTGTTCTTCATCCTCGACAAGGCTTCGCAGGTCATGAGCGTCGATGTCGATGAGCGCGAGATTAACGGCCGCATTGCTTACATGGCGATTCAGCAAGGCCGTCGCCCGGAGAAACTGCGTCAGGAAATGATGCGTAACGGCCAGTACGACCAGTTCTACTTCTCCGTCCGCGATCAGAAAACCCTCGACGCCATCATCGCCAAAGGCGAGAAGAAAGAAGTCGAGATGACCGAGGAAGAACTCAAGGGCCAGAAGAAGCTGAGCAAGAAGAGCAAGAAGGCTGACAAGGCCGAAGCCGAAGAAAAGTCGGAATGATGGACTGACTTGTATGGCTGACTTGTGTGGCTGACTTTTGTGGCACTGGCAGGCCGTCGCTCTGGACGGTTTGCCAGTGGCGAATAAATAACCAACCGACGGCCCGGTGTCAGCATGTCAGCGTTTGCGAAAGCAGATGGCTGACCTGCCGATGCCGGGCCGTCTTCCTATGATGAGGGTGTAAACTTCACGACTACTCTGGACGACCACGCTGGCGATGGTCGATCTCGTTTCACATAGGAGCCTCTGCGGTGCTAAGTTCGTTTGTCATGGCGATGTTCAGTGTCGGCGAGCCGCTGCTGGCGCAGACTGCAAAGAAGGGTCTGAGCGATCAGGATCGCTCGGAGATTTTCTTTTGGCTGATCGTGCTGATCATCCTGGCAGTGATTGGGTCAGTCGCCGGATTTATCGTCTATCGCAAGATGAAGAAAGCTGACGAGGTCACGGCGATAGAACAGGATTTTTCGCTCTCGCAAATGCGCAGGCTTTATGAGGCGGGCGAGATTTCGCACGATGAATTCATGCAGGTGCGCGAGCGCATTCTGGCGGCCAGCCGTAAGGCGATGCTGGGCGTAAGAGATGCGATGCCCCGGATGGCACCGATGGAGGCAAAGACGCAAGAAGATCTGGAGACGCAAGCAGACGTCGCGGTGCATGGCGAACACGATGAACCGATGACGAGCGAAGAATCGCCGCAGAGTGAAGTGCTCCCGCAGGATGACAAGCGACCGGGCGAAGTGTCGTAAGCCAAATTCTCAGTCCTCACTTCTTCACATCTTCACCCCGATGATCGCCAGTCCAATGGGAAGCCAGATCGGCATGGTGAACAGGCACATCACATTGGTAGCCAGAATAATTCGCATCGCGGTGGGCGTGTCGCCTTGATAATGCCTGGCCATCACGATGGCGAAGACGCCCGAGGGCATCGCGGCCTGCACGATCATGATCTGCTTGAGTTCAATCGCCACCGGCAGCAGCCAGGCGATAAACACAATACATGTCGGAATCAACACCAGGCGCAGCGCTGCCGCAGTCGCCACCATCTTGAAACTGCCGCGCAGATTCGCTTCACGCAGATGATCAGAGATGGTCGCGCCAATAAGGATCAGCCCCAGTGGGATGGAAATTTTTCCAACGAAGGTCATCGCATCGGTGACATCAACGGGAATGTGATCCGCCAGGTCGGTCCAGTTGGTGATGAGAGCGATGACGATCGCGACACTGGGCGGATTGATGGCGCGCAGGAGTGTGGAGCGCGAGAAGTGGCCGGTCATGATGAGGACGCCGATGGTCCAGTAGGCCAGATCGACGCCGACGTTGTGGAGGTAAAGCACCGCGAGCGAATCCATGCCATAGAGCACGACAGCGATGGGCGCTGCGATGTACCCATAATTTTGCACGCCGACGGTGAAGATGAAAGTGCGCTGAGCAGGCAGCGACATCGGATGCACCCGGCGAAGCATTCGCACCGCCATCGCAGCAACAGCAAAGCCAAACACAATCAGACCAAAGCCCATCAGCGGCGGCGTGAGTGCGCGCACAGGATCGCGCAGCGATTTATTGCCCGCGATGAGGCCGAAGATCAGCGCTGGCAACAGGCCGCGGATGATGAGCTTGAGCAGCGGGCGATCATGGCGATGTTTGAGGACGTGGCTCCGCCGTAGCAGGCCGCCCAGAATGAGCAGGCCCGTCACGCTGAGCATCGTCACCAGGATTTTCAGGATGAGTTCAAACAAGGGAGGCAGACAAATTATTTAGCCGTTCGCCTTGGCGAACGAAGTCTAGTGGAAGTGAATCATGATACAGGCACCACAATGGGTACGACGGCTGGCGTCAGCCGAACTTCCACCGGCGCGAAACCGAACCATTCACCATCGACTTCCACCGCGACTGGCTGGTCGCTTTCAATGGTCAGCGACTTACCTTTGACGAAGGTCACACCTTTCATGCCTGCGAGTTTGCGTCGCCACGCAGCGAAAGCGAAACCTATGAGCGATGTGATGGAGCCTTCCTGCATCACGCAGATTTCCAGCTCACCTGAATCCATGCGGGCCTGATGGGCAACGGTGAACAGGCCCGCATAATTCGCAGCATTGGCCACGACAATCATCGCGCCTTCGATGGGCGCAGCGCCATCGACGCTCACGCGCAGCGTCGGCTTGTTGTAACGGCGAATCGTGCGCCAGATCGGCTTCATGTAGCCGAAGAAACCGAGCTTGCCTTTGCGGTTGTGGTGAATGTCTTCGATGACCATCGCATCGAAGCCGCTGCTCATCACCACGAGGAAGCGATGCCAGGAGTCAGGGGCGGGAGCAGGGGCAGTGGCAGGAGCAGGAGCAGGAGCAGGAGTAGTCGTTGGCTGCTTACGCGCTTCGCAGAGATCGACGCGCTTAATGATGCCGGTGTTCACGAGGTTCGCCACGCCTTGCGGGGTCCAGGGAAATTTGAGTTCGCGGGCCAGCACATTGGCGGTGCCCACCGGCATCTGCACCAGCGGCGTGCGCGAAGGATCCGCAAGGCCGTTGAGCACTTCATTGAGCGTGCCATCGCCGCCCGCCACGATCAGTCGCTCGATGTCATCGGGAATATCAGCCGCCCAGGCGCGGGCATCACCCGCTTTGGTGGTCAGTTGCACATCGACCACGTGGCCATCAGCGCGCAGCAGCCGAGTGAGTTCTTCGATGCGCGGCCGCGCCTTGCCGCCGCCTGCGATGGGGTTACCAATGATGCGCAGCTTCATGCGAAGCATCTTAGCGTAGAATGTTGGTGCATCATCAATCGCGAATCGATTCAAGGATGACACACTCAAATGAGGGGCTGTGACATGCACGATCTGCGTGAACGATGGAATCGTCTGTGGGATGGACTGGGCGCAGTGGGCGAAGCTGGCGACGTGTTCGACGCGCTCGCTGCTGCCTACGAGTCGCCTGAGCGTGCTTACCACAATCTGCATCACATCGAAGCCTGTCTCGATGAGCTTGAGCGTGCTGAGTATCTGGCGCAGAAGCCACACGACCTTGAACTGGCGATCTGGTTTCACGATGTGGTTTATGACTCGCACAAAACAGACAACGAAAAGGCCAGTGCTCTTCAAGCAATCGAAGTCATGCGCAGAGCAAAAATCACCTGCGTGACCGAAGCCTCAATGCACACGCTCATCGCCGCCACGCTGCATCAGGATGATCCTCAAAGCAGCGACGCCAGGCTGATGGCTGACATCGATCTGGCGATCTTCGGCCACAAGGCCAGTGCATTTGATGCGTATGAAAAAGCAATCCGTCAGGAATATGCATGGGTGGACGACGCGAGGTTTAACGCCGAGCGCAGCAAGATGATCAATCGCCTGCTCCATCAACCACACCTCTACCACACCGCCATGTTTCGCGGCAGATACGAAACCACCGCCCGTGCGAATCTGCAGCGATCACTTGCAAAAATGTCTGGCTAACTAACCCCGGCAGCCTAACCCCGGCAGCCCAATTTCTGCATCATCGCATTCGTCTTCTCATAAGCCTCCGTCACCCACTCCACAATGCGATCAGGCTGCGGGGCAAATTCCAATTCGATACTCACCGTGCGATCAAAGCCCGTCTTCTGAATCGCCTCCATATATTTGATGATCGGCACCACGCCACGCCCAGGCGGCAGATCGCCATGTGCCTTGCCGTTGCAATCAGACAGATGCACGTGAGCAATGTAATCCTTCATGGTGCGAATCTCAGCAGGCCCAATGTCCATCAAATACAAATGCGAAATGTCGCAGTTGGCACGCACTGTGTCGTGCATGCCCACATCATCGAGAAACTGAATCATCGTCTTGACCGTGTTCACCAGCGACAGATCAAACGGCTCAAGCTCAATGACAATCTCCAGCCCGAGCTTCTTCGCATACTTGCCCAGCTCGCGCACACTTTCAACACCCAACCGCCACTGCTCTATAGGCGGGATGACTTCCTGTTGCCAGATGTATTCACCCACGACCAGCAGGAGATTGTCGCAGCCATATTCGTAGCACAAGTCCAGATGCTCCTTGCAACGCTCGATATGAAACTGCTGCACGCTGGGATTGAAATCGATCAGCCCGACCGCCACGCAGCAGATGCTTTTGATCGGCAGGTTCAACTTGTCCGCCGTGTCTTTGATGAGCCGACGATCCTTGATGCCCAGCGTCAGCGGATCCGCCTGAATGTCGACCGTGTCGAAGCCGATCTTCTTCGTCTGCTCCAGACCATATTTGAGGCCTTTGCCAGCTTGTGAGAACGCCGAGTTGATGAGGCCAAGCTTCATGGGGAATCCTTTTTCAGGTTGACGAACTGCGGAAAACTTGATTGACCATCCTGAATCCGCGTGGAGCGCCGGCGGACCTTTGCTCCACGGCTAAACGAATATCTGTGCATTCAGCGTCGCTTCTGTTTCGTGATTTGCGCAATCTCTACCGCACGGTGTTCGCGCGCTGAGGTGTAACACGCTTCGACGAGCGCCATGGTCTTAAGATTATCTTCACCACTGATCTCCGGCTCGCGTTCCTCTTCCAATGCGCACAGCAACTGCGCCATCGTGCCGCCAAAGGCATCGGGGAACCAGACCTCGGGCCAGCGCGGCTGAAACCATTGCCCTGATGCCAGCGTCGTCGCGTAGTCGATGGTGGAGGGCGATGGCGAAGGATAATCGGGCCAACCGATGGTGCCGCGGGCTAAGCCTTGCGTGCCTTCGACGCGGTAGTGGATGCCGATATCGCCGCTGCCTTTTCGCACTGGCACACCATCAGGCACCGCCCAGACATCATCACAGCTCATGGCCCGAAAGCCGTTCTCGTATTCAAGGATGTACATCGCGATGCCATCTTCGTGATCGAATTTCTGCTGCGTTCTAGGGTCTTTTCGAATGCTGGCGAAGACGCGGACGGGGTCGCCGAACCAGTAGCGGAAAGTGTCCAGATGATGAATCGACATGATGCGCATCGTCACCCAGCCCTGCCGCTGCTGCCAGGGCATCCAATGCGGGATGGCGCGCATGTCGATGGTGGCGAGCACGGGTTCGCCAAGCGCGTTGCGATCGAGCAGCGTCTTGCAGGCGCGCACTGATTGGTCATAGCGCATGTTCTGATTCACAGCGAGCGTGATGCCCGCCTTTTTGCAAAGCTTCACGACTTCAACAGCCTGTGCATAGTCCACGCCCAGCGGCTTCTGCGCGAGGATGCCACGGATGTGATCTTTGTGTTTGATGATCTCGCGAATCACATCGATCTGTAAATCGGGAGGCACCGCGACATCGACCACTTCCACGCTCTTGTCTTGAAGCATTTCCTGATAGGTCGGGTAAGCCTTGCGCAGATGATGGCGCTCGGCCACGCGCTGAGCATTGGCGAAAGTCTGCGATGCGATAGCGACAGGATTGAAGCCCGCCTTGCGGTAGGCCACGAGATGACAGTCGGCCATGATGAAGCCGCTGCCGATGCAGCCGATGCCAGGCTTTTTATTGCGTGGCAGCTTGGGCAGATGATTTAGATCAAGTGGAAACCTGGCCTTGGACATTGGGCCTCCTGTGGTGCGAGTTGAACTGTCGAATCGCCGTGACAGAGCCATCGCATTTAGCTCGTACTCCCCTCCCTCTCAGGGAGGGATTGGGGGAGGGTTGGATTTTCGATCTAGAAATAGTGCTGCGTTTCATGCAGGTTTCCTGCGGGATCGACCCTCCCCTAGCCCCTCCCTAGGAGGGAGGGGAATAAGAAAAAATCATACGCGTTTGTCGACACTCACCACTCACTTCAAACTCGCCAGTGCATCGCTGATGGGAATCTCTCGCCGTTTGCGATCGAGGAACAGCGACACGTTCACGTATCCAACATCACGCAGCAAACCCAGCGCTGTAGCAAAGCCATCACCTACGCGCCTAGGCACATGAGCATCAGCGCCGATGACCACGGGAATCTGTCGCGCCTTCGTCTCCATCAGAATCGCCACGCCCGGATTCATCTCCGGCAGATCCTTATTCACACCCGATGTATTAAGCTCCATCGCGCACCCCGTTTTGGCAATGCGATCAAGCGCTCTCAGAATGTCCGGCTTAAGCGCCTGAACATCCCACTTCGATGGCGCAACGTTTTTCACGATGTCCGGATGAGACAGGCAATCAAAAAAACCAGACTCCGCAGCCAGCGCCAGATGCTCGTAATACTGCTGAAAGAAACCGATGGCATCGCCCTTCCAGAACGCGGCTTTGTATTCCTTGATCTGCGGATGCACGGAGCCGAGCAGGTAATTAAAAGTTTCCGAAGCGACCTGCTTTTCCAGCCAGGATTCAAAGCCGGGGAAGAAATCACATTCCAGACCGAGACGCACATCCAACCGACCTGCATAAGCAGAACGCGCTCGCTGAACCATGGCGACGTAGGTTTCGAATTGCTCCGGTTCCATGCGGACGTTGGCGCTGAAACCATCGGGCATGGGATTGTGACAGGTGACGATGATGCCGCGCAGACCGCGCTCAAGAGCGACGGCTGCATATTCCTCCGGCTCACCCGCAGCGTGCTTGCACAGCGGCGTGTGCATGTGGGTTTCGTACATCAAAGCTTGCGGCATATCGCGTCTCGGGTTCAGTCGGAGTGAAAATGCGATCATAGCCGGTTGTGCGATTTAACTCGAAAATACCATCACGTCATCTTCACCTTGCTGACTTCGATTGGTTTTCGTTAAGATGTTTCCATGACACCTACTCAAATCGCCCAGCGCATTGCGGACAAGCATTCTTCGATCATTCTCGAGTCGCTGCCGCAGGACAAACACCCGCGTGTTCATGTCAACGCCAACAATTGGCGGACGCTGGCTGAGTATCTCAAGAATGACTCTTCGCTGGATTTCGATTTTCTGCTCTGCTTGACTGCGGTGGATTACGTGGCCGACAATCTGCTCGCGGTGGTGTACGACCTGCGCTCGATGCGTATGAGGCATGAGTTTGCCGTCAAGGTGTTCATCGATCGCGACGATCCGGCAGTGTGCAGCGTCATGGATCTCTGGCCTGCGGCAGACTGGCACGAGCGCGAAGCGTTTGACATGATGGGCATCATCTTTGAAGGGCATACTGACCTTCGCCGAATTCTGTTGCCCGAGGATTGGGAAGGCTACCCGCTGAGGAAGGATTACATTTTCCCGCGCGAGTATCAGGGCATCCCCGGCACGTACGAGCTGGACTGGGCGCAGAAGCCTGATTACCCGGCGTGATGTGCAACCATGTCACTTCTGCGTTCACTCCGTGCCGTGCCCGAACTTGAGCGATTCTCGCCTCAGCAGCGCGAGGATTTGCTTCTATCCTTTTCGCCGCCCGCACTGATGCGCAAAGCGATTCGCTCCTCCGCCTTTCGCGGCATCATGATCGCCTACATGGCGGGCATCGCGGCTCAGTTTGTTTTGCCGCCGGGCATCGCGCTCGCCATCATTGCGGGGGTGATGATCGTGTGCACCGCGATTTTCTATATCAGTTTCAAAAGGCAAGTCCGTGAAGAGTTTCGCCTGCTGCTTCAGTATCTGCTCACCGGGCAAGTGCTGCCCGCCTGCGCCCGCTGCGGCTATGATCTTCATGGAGCGATTCACTCTCAGTGCCCTGAGTGCGGCGCTGATGTGAAATGGAAGCGAGATGAAATTGTGGACACTGATGAACTTCATTTAGAAAATGAAACCACAGATGGACACAGATGAACACAGATAGAAGCTGTTGCCAAAAGTGAAGTCTTTTCTATCTGTGTTTAGCTGTGTTTAGCTGTGGTCGATTCTGCTTTTTTGATAAACCGAAAAAGCGACTCGAAACCGGAGCGCCAGTTGGTGCAACAAATATTCTCATGGATTCCCGCTTGCGGCTTGTTACCATCGAGCGTAGTAATTCAATTAGTTGAATCACGCCTATGCGTGGGCTTGCCGCAGCAATCGACAGCCGTTTTCATTCCTCCGTGGATGTCATACTCATGATCAAACGTACTTTGATGTTCGCACTTTTTATGCTCGCCAGTTGGGCCGGGCCGCTCAGCGCAGCCGACGTGGCGTTGCCTGAGGTGGTGCGATTCAATCGCGACATTCGTCCGCTGCTTTCGGACAACTGTTTCCACTGTCACGGCCCCGATGCCAAGCATCGCAAAGCGAAGCTGCGCCTGGATGTCGAAGAAGATGTCAAGCGTCCACGCGATGGCACAGCACCGGTCAAAGCAGGCGATCTAGAAGGCAGCGACCTGTGGCGGGTGATCAGTTCGCAGGATGATGATGAGCGCATGCCGCCGGTGAAGTCGAACAAGAAGCTCACGCCGCACCAGATGGCGCTGATTAAGAAGTGGATCGAGCAAGGCGCGAAATGGGAAGGCCACTGGTCCTTCGGCGCGATCGATAAGCCGAAGTTGCCTGCGGTTTCCAACGTCAACTGGGCCAGGACGCCGATCGATCATTTTATTCTTGCTCGTCTGGATCAAGCAGGCCTCTCTCCATCACCCGAAGCTGATCGTGCGGCGCTGGTTCGCCGTGTCGCTTTGGATCTCAATGGTCTGCCTCCGACGCTCGCTGAGCTTGATCGATTTGAGAATGACAAAAGCCCTGCGTGGTATGAGGCGATGGTCGATCATTACCTGGCCCGTCCCGCCTTTGGCGAGCGCATGACGCTTGCTTGGATGGATGCAGCGCGCTACGGCGACACCAGCGTCTTTCATGCCGATGGCCCGCGCGATATGTGGCCTTGGCGCAACTGGGTCATCAATGCTTTCAACAACAACATGCCTTTCGATCAGTTCACGGTCGAGCAGCTTGCAGGCGATCTGATTCCTGATGCGGATGTGAATCAGAAAATCGCCTCAGGCTTTCACCGCAACAACGGCACCACCGATGAAGGTGGCGCTATCGCTGAAGAGTACCGCGTTGAATATGTCGTCGATCGTGTGAAGACCACCGCCAATGTCTGGCTGGGGCTTTCCATGGAGTGTGCCCAGTGTCACGACCACAAATATGACCCTATCACGCAGAAGGATTATTACGCCTTCTACGCGTTCTTCAATCAAACCACCGACCCCGGCATGCAGAGCCGTAGCGGTAACCAGGCCCCGGTGATCAATGTGCCTGATCCGCTTATGGAAGAAAAGATCGCCGGCGCGACCACAAGGCTCAAGGGCGTGGAAGAAAAGATCGATGCTCATCAGAAAAAGATCGAGCCCGCCTTTGCTATTTGGACGCAGCAGATGAGTGACAAAGCGAAAACAGAATCGATTTCACAGATACCAACTGATGCTGCGATTCATCTGACGCTCGATGAAACCGCTGGCAACAAGACGCAGGACTCCATCGACGCCAAACGCGTCGGCACTGTCAAAGGCAGCGCTCTATGGGAACCGGGAAAGTATGGCGGCGCGTTCCACGTCAACCGCGCCAACTGGATCGAGTTCGACAAAAACCTGGGCAACTTTGATCGCACCGATGCGGTTACCTATGGCTGCTGGATTCGTCCTGATGATACAGGTGTGGGTGTGCCGCTCTCAAAGATGGATGATGGCCAGGCCTACCGCGGATGGGATCTTTATGTGAACAGCGGCAGCGTCGCAGTACACATCATCAGCACCTGGCCCACCGATGCCATCAAGGTCAACACCAAGAACAAGATCAAAGCCAAGGCGTGGACGCATGTCATGGTGACTTACGACGGCTCCTCCAAGGCAGCCGGCGTGAAGATTTATTTCGATGGCGTCGAGCAGGAGTGGACCATCGAACAGGATGGACTCAAGAGCACGACGAAGAGTAACGCCCCGCTTCAGATCGGCCGCAGGCATCCGGGTTCGCCCTTCGCGGGCCTTGTCGATGATGTTCGTCTTTTCAATCGCGCGCTGACTCCAGCAGAAGTAGCCGCCATCGCGGGCTCCGATCCGATTGCTCCGATTCTCGCCATCGAACAAATTAAGCGAACGCCCGAGCAGGTCGAAGTTCTTCGCAATCACTACCTCGCCAGTGTGGACAAGGAACACGGAGCACTCAACGCAGATCGCGCCAAGATCAAAGGCGAAATTGAAGGCTATAAGAAGTCAACGATCACCAGCATGATCATGGGCGAGATGGACAAGCCGCGTGAAACCTATCTGCTGATGCGCGGCCACTACGCATCGCCGGATAAGACCGAAGTCATCAAGCCCAACGTGCCCAGCGTGCTCTCTGCCCTGCCTGAAGGTGTGCCCGCCAATCGGTTGGGGCTGGCCAAGTGGATCGTCAGTGCGAGCAATCCGCTGACGGCTCGCGTGGCGGTTAATCGCTACTGGATGATGTTCTTTGGCCGTGGCTTGGTAGAGACCAGTGCTGACTTTGGGGCGCAAGGTGCCTGGCCATCGCATCCTGATTTGCTCGACTGGCTGGCGTTGGATTTCCGCGAGCATGCCTGGGATGTTAAGCGGGCGATGAAGCAGATGCTCATGTCCGCCACGTATCGGCAGCAGTCGCGCATCTCGCCGGAGCTTCGCGAAGCTGACCCGCTGAACCTGCTCATGGCACGCGGGCCACGCTTCCGTCTGCAAGGTGATTTCATTCGAGACTCGGCACTGGCTGTGAGCGGTTTGCTGGTGGATGAACAGGGCGGGCCGGGCGTCAAGCCATATCAGCCGCCGGGTCTTTGGAACGAAGTCAGCCTCGATGGCAATCTGCGTTTTGTGCAGGACAAGGGCGAGAAGATTTACCGCAAGAGCATGTACATCTACTGGAAGCGATCAGCCCCGCACCCGGGCATGCTACTGCTCGATGCTCCAACGCGCGAGGCCTGCGTGGTGCAGCGCCCCATCACCAACACGCCGCTGCAAGCGCTCTACGCGATGAACGACACGCAGTTCGTCGAAGCTGCGCGAGTGCTGGCGCAGCGCATGATCAAAGAAGGCGGCAACACCACGAGCGATCGCATCGCCTACGCCTATCGCATGGCCACGGGGCGCAGACCCAGCAACAGCGCCAGCGCGATTCTTCTTGATCTCTATGAATCCGAACTGGTCCGCTACAAGAAGAATGTTGATGCTGCGAAAAAACTCATCGCTACCGGTGAATCACCACGCGATGACAAACTCGATGCCAGTGAACACGCGGCAATGACCATCGTGGCGACTACTATTTTGAATATGGATGCGACGCTGACGAAATACTAAAGCGAAGAAGCCTCATCTAAAGCGAGATTTACAATGGCCCAAACTGCCTCACCCACACCCGTCGAATACAAATACATTGTCAGCACGCCTGGCACCTGTGGCGGTCGTCCCCGCATTGATGGCCATCGGATTCGCGTGCAAGATGTTGTCGCCTGTTACACCACTCACGGGGAGTCGCCAGAAGAAATCTGTGAGAACTATCCAGGCATCACACTCGCTCAGGTTCATGCTGCCTTAGCTTACTATTTCGACCATCGGGAAGATTTAGAAATGCAGTGGCGAGAAGATGAAGCCGCAATCGCACAGTTCATTGCCGACAATCCCAACTCCGTGCGAACGTGGGAAAAGTAGCCATGCTGCCACCTTCGCGGATGAGAACATTAAAGGTGCCATCATCAAAGGCCTGCGGCGATGGAGCATGGACATCGTCACAGTTCATGACCGTGGGCTTGCAGGTCATGATGACGAAGAAAAATTCTTCCCTTGGCGACCGCTGAAGGTCGGATTCTTCTTACCAATGATCAGGACTTTTTGGCGATCCATGCAGCCTGGCTCAGTGAAGGCAAGGAACACGCGGGCATCGTTTACTGGAACGCCAATCGTTTGACTGTCGGAGATGCCATTCACCGTATTGTTGGAATTGCTACACGAACATCGAGCCGTGATGTCATTGGCCAATTGATTTACCTTTGAAAAACAACACCATGAACCCACTCCAACACCGCGCCGTTCAGATGACTCGCCGTTACCTCCTCACGCGCGGAGCGGGCATGCTCGGCGCAGCCGGCCTCGCTTCGGTGATGAATCCACAGATGCTCGGCGCAGCCGCCCTGCCCAAGGCGACAACGCAGCCGGGCATTCTCAAGAGCCCCACCTTGCCCGGCCTGCCTCATCACAAGGCCACCGCCAAGCGCGTCATTTATCTCTTTATGTCCGATGGCCCTTCGCATATCGACATGTTCGATTATCACCCCGAGATGCGCAAGTTCCACGGCCAGGAACTGCCCGCTTCCATTCGCGGCGATCAGCGCATCACCGGCATGACCAGCGGCCAAAAGGCATTCCCCTGCGTCGCGCCCATGTTCAATATGAAACAGTTTGGCGAGCACCAGACCTGGGTCAATGCCGACATCTTGCCGCACACCGCCAAGATCGTGGATGACATCACCATCATCAAGAGCATGAACACCGAGGCCATCAACCACGACCCAGCGATGACCTACATCAACACCGGCACGCAGACCGTGGGCAAGCCTTCCATGGGTGCATGGCTCAGCTACGGCCTTGGTTCGATGAATGAAAACCTACCTGCGTATGTCGTGATGATCAGCAAGGGCAGAGGCCAGCAGCAGGCCCTTTTCTCGCGACTCTGGGGCGCGGGCTTCCTGCCTTCGCAGCATCAAGGCGTGCGCTTCCGCAGTGGCGCATCGCCTGTGCTTTATCTGAACGATCCTGAGGGTGTGGATCGCGACACTCGCCGCAGTATGCTCAATGCACTGGGCAAACTCAACGAAGAAGAGTTCGAACAGTTTGGCGATGCAGAAACGCAGGCACGCATCGCGCAGTACGAAATGGCCTACCGCATGCAGATGTCCGTGCCTGAAGTCGTTGATCTCTCGAAGGAACCCGAATCGACTTTCGAACTCTACGGCCCGGAGTCGAAAAAGCCCGGCACCTTCGCCTACAACTGCATCCTGGCGCGGCGCATGGCGGAGCAGGGTGTGCGCTTTATTCAACTGTTCCATCGCGGCTTTGATCAGCATGGCTCACTGCCATCGAACCTGAGCAATCAGTGCAAGGATGTCGATCAAGCCTGTGCTGGACTGGTGCGCGATCTCCAGCGACGAGGCATGTTCGAAGACACGCTCATCGTCTGTGGCGGCGAGTTCGGCAGAACGATTTATTCGCAAGGCGCACTCAGCGCTGACAACCACGGACGCGATCATCACGGAAGAGCCTTCACCACATGGATCGCAGGCGGCGGCGCCAAGCGCGGCATCGAGTACGGCAAGACCGATGACTATGCCTACAACATTCTCGAAAACCCCGTGCACATCAACGACCTTAACGCCACCATCCTCCACACCTTGGGCATCGACCACGAAAAACTCACCTTCAAATACCAGGGCCTCGATCAACGCCTCACCGGCGTCGAAGGCGCGAAGCTGGTGAGGGATTTGCTGGTTTGAAATTCAGAGTTCAAGGTTCAAGGTTCAAAGTTCGAGGGCATGGTAAAAACCTAGACCTTTAAACCTTGAACTTTGAACTGAT
>CAZYQL010000007.1:32854-44054 GCA_964650055.1 uncultured Phycisphaeraceae bacterium
AAGTTCGAGGGCATGGTAAAAACCTAGACCTTTAAACCTTGAACTTTGAACTGATTTATTTCTCTGCCGCCCGCTGATGCATCGCCCGCACCGTCTGGGCGAGTTCTTTGGGTTTGATCACCTTCACCTGATCCGCGTAGCCGCAGATCCACCACGTAATCTCGCGCAGGCCGGCCACGTCAAACGTGACAACACACCGGCCATCAGCAAGCCTGCGCGTCTTCTGCGTCGGATGCCAGAGCACTTCGGCGACATTGGTCGCCACCATCGGCGAAAATTCCAACTCGATCCGTTGCACCTTTCCTTCAGGAATCATCTGCCAGGCTTTGCCCATGAATTTCTCCGCAGAGAAACGAGCTGGCCTACGGAAAAATCGCTTGGTTTCTGTGAGCGTCTGAATGCGTGAAAGCTTGAACACACGAATCGCTTTGTGCACTTCGCTTTTGCCAAACACGTACCAAGCCCGCGAAGCGAAATGCAGCGCGTAAGGATCGAGGCGAAGCTTCATCGGCTCCGGTGCCTGCGGGCTGCCATAGGTCATGTCGCACGACTGATTCTGATCGATACAAGCCTGGAGAAATCGGTAGTGATCATCCTCACGTCCGACCTGATTTTGTGAGCCGGGATTGACCGAGATGTTGGCCATGACATCGGAACAGGCCACGCGCAGCGGCTCGGGTATGGCGAGGATCAGTTTGTTGATGGCTGAGAGCGCAGCGGTCATCATCGGACGATTGCGCTGAGCGGCTGCCGTCTTGCCGAGGATGAGAAGACCCAGCGTTTCGATGACATCGAGATTGATGGCGGGCAGAAAATATCCACGCTCAAGGCGATACCCTTTGCCCGGCTCATACTGATGTGAAATGCCCGCTTTTTTTAGGATGCTCAAATCGCGAAACAGCGTGCGACGCGTCACACCCAGCGAAGCGGTGAGCTGCTCGGGCGACCCCGCTTGCCCGCTGTGCAGGATCATGATCAGGCTGAGCAAACGATTAATCTTTTCAGAACTCACGACGCAAGGATAGCATGAAGGTTAAGAAGAAATGGCTCAGATCAAATAAGCAATTGAATCTGTTGCTAGGCATCACCTGATTCTGCTGCCGTCGATACCAGCGAAGTGAGATCAGGCATCCTGCTTGGCGACCTTTTGCCGGGCGCGCCTAGGTTTTGTTTTCAGATTCACGAGGCGGCCCTGGTGTTTCAACTGCGCCTTCTTGAGCATGACATCGAACTTTTCTGGATCGTTGCCGCACTCGGCCATGATCTGTCGGCGAGTCGCGTGAATCTCGGCAATGATTGGATCTTCTTTCATGATGATCGCTCCATCAATTCCAAGGGGGTGCAGATTTCGGGAGTGACAATTCCCAGTCGTTCGTTCACTTCTTTGACCAGACGGCGGACCCATCCTGCCGCGATGTGTTTGCAGTTCCATGTTGCAAGATATTCCAATCCGTACCAAGAAGCCGCTGCCATATGTTAGGCATCGGGTCGTAATGATTCAGGAAATCCAATCCGCTTTAGATAGGCCGATGCCAGCGACGTGATCTGTGGATCGTGTTCGAGCAACGGAATGTCTGCAAGGGCGCTGAGTCGAGCCTCCGCCATGACCGAATCACCACGGGCGGCCTCGGTATAAACCATTTCGGAAGTGAATGGCGTGTATTGGTCCATCACCTGGTGCCACCATTTCTTCGTCACCTGTTGCTGACCGAGGATCAGCGGTGCCTTGCTCAGATGCGAGACCAGATAGGAAACAACAGATGTCTCGACGTACACCTTGGGCTTGGTCATGCGAACCTCTTACTTCGCAACATACTTGGCAAATTACTTCGCAAACCCGCTGTCGCGCAACAGGTTCATGAACTGATCGGTGAAGACGAAATTATGTTCAGGAAAGGCCAGGCCTGAGCGGTTCTTGTCGATGTGGCTGAACATCAGTTCAATCTCCGCCAGAGGCGTGACCCGGCCAAGGGCGAGGTCGATGAGGTCCACCCAACCGGTGGTCGAGGCGCCTGAAGGATCGATGCGATCCATCTGGGCGGTGAACTTGATGGTGAAGCCCGGTTTGGCGGCGGCGAAGAATTTCGCTTTGCCGATTTTGGCGAGGATGACCTTCTCTTTGAAGTCGTTGGCGTGGCCGACCATGATGCCTGCGGTCTGAGCCATGCCTTCGATGATCAGCGTATTAGGCAGCACCGGCATCGCCCGTCGGGTCGCCGTTGCGGGGAAGTGATCGTGCAGCACCTCCTCAGCTGCGGTGATGTTCTTAATCGCCACGCAGCGCTGACCCTTTTCCAAATCGAGAATGCGATCAATCCAGATCCAACGCATGAGTACCTTAGGAAAAAGCGGGAAAGCGAGAAAACGGGAAAACGGGAAAGCGGGAAATTAGAGGCACAAGGCCAACGCCGGGGCTATATCAAAAAAAACATATAAAAAACCGCGCGACTGAGTCGCGCGGTTGGATTGGATTCGATTTTGAGCATCACGTCAAACGGAGTTTGCCTCCAAGTGAGCCAAGCGTGATGTTTGTGATTCTTACTTGAGTTCAAACACCGACTGTGTACGAAGGACCATGCCGGTGGCACCGAGCAGGTGGTAGCACTGGATGTGGTATTCCTTCTTGTACTTCTGGCTGTCGATGATCGACAGGCAGGGGTGGCCGTCGCCTTCGCGCCATTCGTGGCTGATGGCACCAGTCTCGGCGGCGAAGCTGACCATCTCGCGGTAGGTCGCCTGGTAGAGATTGTCGGTCAGGGCTTCGGTTTGGACGGTGGTCAGGTAGCCGATGCGCAGGTCTTTGGGCTGCGTCATCGTGTAATCCTTTTCGCCAAAACAAGGCAGGGCATGCACGAGACCGGTTTCGGGAAGGTGGTCGCCCCGTTCAATGACGGTTTCGGTCAGGCACTGGCCGCCCACCTGAAAACGAACGACGTGGCCGGCTGGCAGCAGCCAGGATTCCACTTCATAGTCGCCGCTGCGGTAGGCCACGCGATGCTGGAGGTCAAAGAGCTCCGGGTGCAGAGGGCGGTTGTACAACATTAGACGGAAGAACTGAACATTACATGACTTATGGCTAACGCTCATAGTGTTCCTTTGATCGTGAGGAAGGTGCAAGAAAGGATTATAGCCGACCCTGACATTTTGGGAAGATGTAATATTGCAAAATTGTTGGAATTTTGTCTCCAGGAACGTGGAGCAGCGTAACCTTGATTACCGATAACTCATATATCGCCTTCTCCAGTGCCCGGGAAGGCCGCTTTCAGAGCGTAAGTGTATATGCCTATCCGCTTACTCAACAAACGTTTATCGCAAATGCGTGATTCATCGGTGGATCAGGCCTTGGCCGCCGCGTTGCCAACGGTTGGCCCCAAGGAACTGGCCCCGCTGGCCCAACTTTTACTCTCTCGGGGCGATGCTGGAGCCACCGCGTCGCTTATCGAACATTTTCCGCAGTTGCCCGAAGATTTACAATCGCAGCTCATTAGCCGCATCGGCGATCTGCACGGTGCCTGCCGCGAAGCCGCTCGAAAGCGTGGCTCCGCCGGGCCGAAGGTAGTCATCGACCTCGTTAGGCGGACGCGCTCGTTCAAACTCGTCTATCTCATCGCCGAGCAGCTTCGCACCGGCCCTGTCGAGCTTCGCCGCGCCGCGGCAGCCTGTCTGCTCGAACTTACGGAATATGTCTCCGCTCAGCGCGAATTCGCCCAGGAAGCTGGCCTCACCTCCGATGTCGAAGGCCTGGAGGATGTGCAGTCCGCCGTCGAAGAAGGATTGCTGCTTTATCGCCACCATCATCAGCCCGAGATTTTGCTGGCGTTCGCCATGCTGTTGCCCGGCCCCTGCGAGAAGGCGATGGTCGCACTTCGTGATGCCCGGCAGCCCGCAGTAGAAGGCCTGCGGCAACTCATTCTCGATGCACACGAACCAGCGATCATTCGTCACACGCTCCGCTGGCTGACGGTAGTGACGCTCCAGCCGGTGGTGACTTCGGTGCTCTCCAGGCTTTGCCGGGCGGGCAAGCTGGCGATGATTCTCGAGCAAGGCGAACTGCTCGAACTCGCCTCCGTGAAGCAGAGTCTGTCGCGCCTGAGTAACCCGGACAGCCTGCTGCCGACCGATGAAGACATTGCATCGATGGTCGCCACACAAGCGAAATGGCTGCCGCTTTGGGTCACGTTGCTGCCGCTGGATCAGGGAACATGCGTGGCTCAGCTCGCCAGGCTTATCGCATCACCTCACACCGCCATGAGGCTCGCCGCACTGAACGCGCTGATCAACATGCCCAGCAAGGCGCGAAGCATATCCATTGAAATCGAAGAAGCGTTGCATGATGCCGTGGCGACCTTTTGCTTCGATGTTGATGCGCAGATTGCTGAGCTTGCCACGCGACATCTGATGTCCATTGCGTGGTCAGGATTGCATCGACTGCTGCTGAAACTGAATCAGACCAGTGCACATGAATCGCTTCGCACGCTCGCTGCCGATGTCATGCTGCCGCTGGGCTTTGGCGGACTATGGCGCAAGTGGCCCAAGCTCGATCCACATCAACGGCTCTCCAGCGCCAAGGCCCTGATCAAACTCGATGACCGCTTCTATGACCTGATGGGCGAGCGACTGAGCAGCGATGATGTCGCCATTCAGTTGCGAGCGCTCGACATGATCGTGAGCCTGAATCAAGGCCCGATCTTTGAGGACGCATTGCTCGAGTTGGCCCAGTCGGATGATGACAAAATCGCTGCCTCCGCGGTGCGGGCGCTGGCCAGTGTCACCAGTCACGCAGCCACGCAAGCCCTCGAAGCCGCTCTGTCTCATGCAGCGACAAGGGTTCGCGCCAATGCCATTGAAGCGCTCGACCTTCAGCGCATCAGTCAATCGATCGCCCTGCTTCGCACCATGGCGACGAGTGAAGAAAATCGCCCGCGCGCCAATGCGATTGCGCAGCTCCTGCGCGCTGGTGATGCGCAGGCCCCATCGCAAATGCGATCGATGCTCAGTGATGCGCAGCCGATGCATCGCATCAGCGCCCTCTGGGCCGCCCAGCGCGAAGGTCGGCTGGATGTCGTCGGTGATGTCGCAGAAATGGTCATCAGTGACCGTGATGCTCAGGTCAGACAGCGAGCCGCGAAAACACTCAAGCAACTGCTGATGAAGATGCAGGTGAAGCCTTCGTTGGCGCAGGCGTCAAGCCCGGAGCAAGCGTCAATACTCAAATAGTCAGCCGTTCGCCTTGGCGAACGAATGATGAACACATTATGCCTGATTCAATATTCATCCTCGCTCAGCTTTCCCGAGACGAACTGGCCCGTGCTATTCGCGGCGGGTTTAATCGTGAATCTTCCGCTCCTGCGCTGCTGCTGGTTTTCTTTCTGGCGCTCGTCGGGGCCATGCTCTGGCTGGCGTGGCGCAATCGAACGCTGCATGCCCCCGCCGATGCCACGCCCCTGCGGCTGTTCAATGATCTGGCGCGCGAGTTGCACCTGTCACTGATGCAGCGCTGGCTCCTCATCCGCATCGCTCGCGCACAAAACCTGCCCAGCGCGATCACCCTGCTTGTCTCGCCGCACACCCTGCGCCATCACGCTGCCGCCTATTCGAAGCCCCTCTCAAACAGAAAGCGCACGCGCACACTCAAGCAAATCGCCACACTCAGGCGAAGTGTGTTTTTTGTAGGGTGATAGAGCAGTTGTATGAGGCAGAACAAGGCGCGTCGCACACCCCTTCAGGCCGTTGGCGTCCGCGACTCGTTGAGTCGCTATTGCGCTCTTCATCACTGTTCAGGTGGCGGATTCTTTGACAGTTTTCTCTGCAATGACCTGCGATGAATGCCCAGCACCCGCGCTGCTTTAGAGACGTTGCCATCGCAGTCGGTCAAGATGCGCTGGATGTGTTCCCACTCGACTTGCGCCAAGGAAGGCGCGGTGTCGGGAGCTGGAGCACGTTCACCCGGAGCTGCCACCGCAGACTCGAAAGCCGCGAGAATCTGATCAGCGTCGGCGGGCTTGGTGAGGTAATCATGTGCCCCCACTCGAATCGCTTCCTTCGCGGTGGCGATGCTGCCGTAGCCGGTGAGGACGATGACGATCAGCGCGGGGTCGATCGCCTTAAGTTGTTGCAGCACTTCCAAGCCGGATTCCTCATTCATGCGCAGATCGACAATCGCCCGCACCGGCTTCACCTCGCGCATCAGCTTCACCGCTTCCACGCCACTGGCAGCGCCATAAGTGCGCAGGCCCCGGTCTTCCAGCGCCCGCACAAGGCGCGGCCGAAAGATGTTGTCATCATCGACAACGAGAATCGGATGAAACGGTTTGGCTCTGGCTTTTTCCATGATGGTTGCTGTGGCGATTCTTCTGCGGCACGAATCGTACTTCGTTCGCCAAGGCGAACGGCTCACTACGCTTTCCGTTCTTACTTCCACACCCGTGGAAAGGTTAAGGTGGATGTCGTGCCTTTGCCAACTGCTGATCGCAGTTTCAAGCTGCCGCCCATGTGCTCCGCCATGAGGCGCGCTAGAAATAACCCCAGGCCCATGCCGCGCTGCGGGCCTTTCGTCGTCACGAACGGCTCCCCCAGATGCTTCATCTGTTCATCACTCATGCCTACGCCCTGATCTTCGATAGCGACCTGTACATCATCGCCTTCCACACGAAAAGAAAGACTCACCTGCGTGTGTTTCTGCTCGCTGGCGTCAAAGGCATTCTGCACCAAAATGCCTACGCTCTGCACCAGTGCATCGCGGCGAACAGTCAGCGAAGTGAGCTTCGCATCGACGGTGAGATTGAGCATTTCATTTTGCCCGGGCTTGAGCTCACTGCGAATTTCCGTAAGCAGATCATCCATCGATAGCGTCACCGCTGGCTCATCGGACCTTTGCAGGTTGTCGATGTTCATGCGATCCAGAATTCGCCGGCAGCGCGTGACTTCATCGCGAATAAGCCTGACATCTTCAATGGCCTGCGCCGGCAGATTCAGCTTCACTGCTTGGCGCTCCAGTTCATGCGTCACCACCGCGATCGTGCCCAGCGGCGTACCCATTTCGTGAGCAGCGCCCGCAGCAAGTGTCGTCAGCGAAGCCAATCGTTCGCTCACCGTCATGCGCTGCTGCATCGCAGCCATCTGTTCCTCGCGATCACGCAAGGTCGCGCGAAGACGCCCGATGAAATAGACAATCAGGCCCGATGCAATGGCCACCGCCACCCAGTCGCCCGCAGGCAACATCCATGCAGGCAGCGTGGGCGATTCGCTAAGCGGCACATAAACCACGTAGAGGATCGAATAGCAGAAAAGCGACTCGCCAAAAATCATCCACGTCCACCGCGCAGGCAACACGACCACCGCCATCGCCACGTGAATCAGAAAGAGAAGGCTAAAGGGATTGTGGTGGCCGCCGGTGAGCGAGAGCATCGCTGTGAGCAGCACCACATCCATCAGCAGCACACCAAAGATCAGCCAGCGCGGCAGCGCCTCAACCGTGCGCAGACAAATCATCAGCGCCAGATTCGTCACCACCGTCGCCGACATGATCGCCATGATCGCCGTCAGCGGCAGTTCCAGACCAAAGCCAACCCTCGCAATGAGAATGGCTGCGCCCTGCCCCGCGATCGCAAACCAGCGCAGCCGAATCAGCCAGGTCAAAACGATGTAAGCATCAGGCCGACCGCGATAATCAGGCGCATCAAAAACCGCCGGCACAGGCTGATTGGCCAGGGTCAGTTCACGCTCAGGCAAAGCGGAATCGGCAGCGGGAATGAAGGTCTGCGATGACATGGCGACATGATAGGCAGTTCATCGGCGTATCATGAAACGATGCGATCAATGTGGTTCCTCTCCATCAGTGCGACCTTCCTTGTGCTCACCACCGCCGTGCGCGCGCAGGATATTGATGCTGCACTACCGCCGACGACGCAGCACACGCAATGGGGACGCAGCTCCGCCCGCAACAACGCCGTTGACGATGACAAGCTCGCAGCAAAGCTGCCGCTCACCTGGAAAGTCGGCGACTTTGATTTCGACACCGGTGCCTGGAAGCGCGACAAGAGCAGCAACATCAAATGGGTTGCTCGCCTGGGTTCTAATGCGTTTGGCAACCCCGTGGCAGCACAAGGCAAACTCTTCGTCGGCACCAACAACGATGGTCAGTACCTGTCGCGCTTTCCCAAGGACAAATTCGACTTGGGCGTGGTGCTTTGTTTTGATCAGCGCGACGGTCAGTTTCTCTGGCAGTATTCCGCAGCGAAACTGGCCAGTGGTGACAAGCACGATTTCGCAGCGACAGGCATCTGCTCTTCGCCCTTGGTCATCGGCGATCGACTGTGGTTTGTGAACAATCGCTGCGAAGTGATTTGCCTTGATGCCGAAGGCTTTCGAGATGGCGAGAATGATGGGCCCATCAAGGATGAAGAGAATCAAAGCAAGGACGAAGCCGATGTCGTCTGGCGTTATGACATGATGAAAGAACTGGGCGCTTCGCCGACGTTCATGGCCAATTGTTCGGTGACTTCACTGGGCAAGTGGCTGCTCGTTTCGACAGGCAACGGCAGCGATGAATTTGGCAAAAGCGTGCCCAACCCCAATGCTCCCAGCTTCATCATTCTCGATCGCGAGACCGGCAATATCCGCTGGAAAGATGACACCACCGGCAGCAACATTCTGCATGGGCAGTGGTCATCGCCCGCCGTTCATACTCGCCCACAACATGACACGGTCATCTTCACACCCGGCGATAGTTGGCTTCACGGTATCAGCGGCGGGTGGCCCAAGCTACAAGTCGGCGATGGTTCGTCCAGCGAGGACATTCACTTTCATCGCTGGCGCTTTGATTGCAACGACAAGGCCAGCGTCTGGAAACAAGCCGGCCGGGGCAATCGCAACACGATCATCGCCACGCCAGTCGTGCATGATGATCTGCTCTACATCGCTACGGGCCAGTCACCGGAACTGGGCGAAGGCCCGGCTACGATCTGGTGTATTGATCTGGCGAAAGCGCAAGAACATCTGGGCGATGTGAGCGAAGCGCAGGTCTTCAATCCGAAGCACGAAGAAGGCCAATCGCCGATTCCGCAGGAACGCATTCAAGCCGCTTCCAAAGAGCGCGGCGACATCATCAAGCCCAACACCAAGTCCGCGCTGAAATGGAAATACACCGGTCACGATTTCAACAAGAACGGCAAACTCGATCCCGATGAACTCATGCATCGCACCATCAGCACCGTCGCGGTGAGCAATGGCCTCGTCATCGCGCCAGATTTCAGCGGCATCGTTCACTGCCTCGATGCTGTCACCGGTAAGCCTTACTGGTCTCACGACATGCTCGCAGGCTGCTGGTGCAGTCCGCTGATCGTCGGCAACCGCGTCTACCTGGGCAACGACAACGGCGAAGTCGTCGTCTTCGCTCTGGCGAAAGAAAAGAAAATCCTCGCGATCAACGACATGAAAGAAACCGTGTACGGCACGCCCATTGTCGCGGGCACAACGATGTATCTCTCAACCAAATCTCGCCTGTTCTCCATCGAGCTTTTGGAGAACACGGGTGCCGTGGCGAAATAGAGAAAACCCCAAGGCCTCACGGGCAAACCGTCCAGAACGACGGCCTGCCCGTGCCATGCGTACCCACTCAGCCTGCCGCGACTTTCTGCGCAGCAGCGGCTGCGTTGTCGAAGCACTGCTTCAGATCGGCGATGGGGTCCTTCGGATTTTCTTCGTACTCGAGTGAGAGTGCGCCGTCGGCGGGGAACTTCACAGCCTTGAGTGCCTTGAAGACCTCTTCGAGATTCATGACGCCTTTGCCCAGGATGGTGCCCTTGGCATTGCCCTTCATCTCGGCGAAGTCTTTGAGATGGATGCCATAAAGCCGACCACTTGCTGCGTGAATCACCTTTGCGGGGTCTTCGCCCGAGCGAATGTAGTGGCCCAGGTCAGCGGCGAAGCCGATGCGTTTGTCGTGGCCTTCGATGGCTTTGAGGGTGTCTTCGATTTTGTTGTAGCGGTGTCCGGGGCCGTGGTTGTGAATGCCGATGCGGATGTCGTACTGCGCCACTAGTTTGTCGAGGCTGTCGAAAGAATCAGGGTCGGGGTCGGCTGAAATATTTTTGATGCCTGCCGCTTTGGCGAACTTGAACCACTGTTCGTTCTTGTCGTGGTCTTTGGAGAAACCGTTGACGCCGTGGGCGCTGATGGAGATATCCAGTTTGTCGAGGTTGGCCTGCATCGCGGCGATCTTCTTTTCATCGAGCGTCGGTGCGTAGTGGCCACCAAAGAACTCTACGTAGTGCAAGCCAAGTTTATTGATGTGTTCCAAAGCGCCCTGCACGCCGAAGCCGCGCAGCGAGTAGCTTTGGATGCCCATCGGGAAGCCGCCGTATTTCTTGAACGACTCATCGCGGCTGTCAGCGAAAAGGCGAGGCACATCAAACCACGTAGCCCCGGCAGCGGCGGCGGTGGTCAGGACAAACTGGCGACGCGAGTAAGACATGGACATGATCAACTCCGTGGTGATATAGGAACCTACAAAACTGAAAATCTACATAGAACTACGCTTCTGTTACGAGTCATTCACCAGTGTAACCCACCGGATGCGAAAGATGCAGTGAGGCGGTCAGGGCCACAGGGCCATGGCATCAACAACCACCCAACTTTGTCTACCCTGAGCTTTTTTCATTTTACGCCACTGTGCTAATTCATTATCAATACAGTAGTTAGATCGTGTCTACGAGCAAATACCTAGACGTCTACCCACACACCCTTGTGCCTGAAAAACTGAATTTCGATGCAAACAAAATTGGCCACCGAGACACCGAGGCCACCGAGCAAGACAACAAAGCAGAGAGTATCGCGAGCGAGCTCAACGTAGTAACCGCATCATCTTCATGTTGCCGTTGCAATTGGACTGGTTTGTCTCGGTGCTCTGGGTGTCTCGGTGGCCAACCATGCATTGGATTCAAGTGAACATTAAGTTCAAAGGGTGCGCATCGCGTCACCTTTGAAAACCGCGCAGCGCCATCGGCCTCATCGAACGAAACATTGAACAAGGCAGTGGTCATGGCAACGGCTCCCAGAATTTCAACAGACAGGGTGAGGATCGAACACCCATAGTTTATCATCATTTAAACACTATTTCAAGTGGGAGTGATTATTAAACACTGCTCTCCGCCTCCGCGCAGCCAGGACGCTGCGGCTATGACGGAAGCGGAAGTTGAAA
>CAZYQL010000007.1:44154-47926 GCA_964650055.1 uncultured Phycisphaeraceae bacterium
TCTCCGCCTCCGCGCAGCCAGGACGCTGCGGCTATGACGGAAGCGGAAGTTGAAACTGCTGGCCGCTCCGTTCCTGCTCCTGCCACTGCTCCTGCTGCTGCCTTCCCTTCTCACTTGCCGCCAAGAGAAATCAGATGCCCGGTGGTACGCAGGTACATCTTGCCGCCGGAGACCGCGGGGGTGGCATGACTGGGTTCGCCAAGAGCGGTGATACCCAGCAGTTGAAACTCGTCGCCGGACTTAAACACTGCCACTTCGCCGTTACGGGTGATGGCATAGAGGTTGCCGTCCACGCAGACCGGCGAGCCGAAGAACGACGAGTTACGGCCATCGACGGTGATGCGTTCCTGCCAGACCGTTGCGCCATCGGCAACCTTGAGGCACACCGCGAAGCCGCCATCGGTCACCATGTAAATGCGATCTTTATAGACCAAAGGCGTGGGCACATACGGAATGCCTTTGGTGATTTCATACATGAGCTTGGCGCTGCGTCCATCACTTGATCCCGCCTTGACTGCGACCAGTCGCGTGCCGCCGCCGCCTTGTCCGCACTGGCTGAGAATCAGATCACCAGCGACCACTGGCGAGGCGACCACGCGCTGCTTGAAGAGATCCTCCATCGACCAAATCTGCGTGCCTGTGTCGGGATCAACTGCGCTGATACCGCTGGCGGTGCAGGCGAGAATGATCTGGCTCTTGCCGTCGATCTCAGCCAGGCAAGGCACACCGTAGGCCGCGTTGCCGCTCTTGCGTTTGGTCTTCCATTTCGTCTCGCCGTTCTTGGCATCGAGCGCGATGAGGAAGCTTTCGCCATCCTGATCGTTGGCGATGATGACCGTATCCTTATAGAGCATGGGCGACACGCCAGGGCCATGCTGACTTTGGAATCCGCCCAGTGGTTTGCGCCAGACTTCCTTGCCTTCGTGCGTCAGCGCAGCAACTTCGATCTTGTTTTCAGATGCCCAGTAAACATAGACGCGCTCAGCATCGACAACAGGCGTGGATGAGCCGAAGCTGTTGAACTTGTGGAGATGGGTGGGAGCTGATGAATAATCTTTGGTCCACGCGACGGAGCCGTCTTTGGCGTTTATGCAGACGACAAAACGATCCGCATTTTTTTCATTGGCAGCCATCAGAAAGATTTTGTCGCCCCAGACCACGGGTGAGCCGTGGCCTTCGCCGGGCAGTTTGATGCGCCAGTTGTAGTCCTTCTCCGTGAACTTGGTGGGGATCGTCTTGGCATCGCTGATGCCGCTGCCGTTGGGGCCGCGAAAGCGAGTCCACTCCTGGCCAAAAGAGTGCGGGACGAATGCGAGCAGGATGAGCAGTGCAAGAGCGTGACGCATAGGCATGGATTGGCTCCAGAGAAAAGGCGATCAGATCGTGCGCCCATCTTACATGGTGAGTGATCGATTTTGCTCGCTTCTACTATTTGTCAAGACTACGATCACAGTTACGCAAGAGAGCAGGAGCCATTGAATAACCGGAAGCATTGGTTTTATAAGGAAATCATGAAAAATGGAAACAAGGAAAAGAAGCCTGTTTATTTGCATTTTTCCTGCTTTCTTTTCTTTCCTGCTTTCCTTAAAAAACTCTCACCGAGATTTTCCAGAAGGCACACCAAGGCAATGCATCTGACAATGCGCCGAGTTTCCGTGCATCACTCTTGCGCATTTTGCGATTCTTTGCGGCCATCCTAATTTCCGTACGCCAAGGCGAACGGCTAAATAGGCTGACACTGCGACGCGATGCCTCGCAACTTCCGCTCTATAATTCGCTAACATGCCTCGCTCTTTTGCCCCGTTGATTTAAGAGGATCGTTTGCTGCCATGGCTGACAAAGTTGAAAAAATACCACTGCCCAACCTTCGCACCGCCCCTGAAGATTACAACGGTGTCGAAAAATTCAAGCTCGAATCCAACGGCGTTCGCGGCACTCTGCGCGAAGAGTTCCGAGATTATGCCGTCGATGATCTGGGTGAAGCTGCCGAGGCTCTGGCGAAGTCGCATGGCATTTATCTCGAGTACAACCGCGCCAAGACCGGCCGGGAAAAAGACTGGATGTACATGGTCCGCTTCACCATTCCCGGTGGCGGAGCTTTCTCGCGCGAGCAGTATCGCGTGTTCGATGAGACCGCAGAAAAGTATGCGAAGAATCCCGAGGGCTTCGCCTCGCTGCGCATGACCACCCGGCAGAACATTCAATTTCACTGGATCAAAAAGGAAAGCGTCCTGCCTTTGATTCAGGAAATCGCAGCCACCGGTTACTACACACTCAACGGCTGCGGCGACAACTTCCGCAACGTGATGGCGTGCCCGGTCTCCAAGTTCTCCACGATCTTCAACGGCAACGAGTGGGCCAGGAAGGTCGCGCTTTACTTCCGCCTTCCTTCTGCGCCCTACATCGAAATCTTCGGTGTCGATCCGAAATACATCCGCGACCCCAACGAGCAGTTTCAATATGCACCCAACCTGCTCAATCGTAAATTCAAGACGGCGTTCTCCGCAGTACACCGCGATGAAATGACGGGCCAGTGGAAATACGACAACTGCGTTGAGCTCAAGACCAATGAAATCGGCGTCTCGCCCATCGTCGAAAATGATGAGGTCAACCGCTTCATGGTTTACATCGGCGGCGGCCAAGGCGAGAAAAATGGCAAGGCCACTTTCGCTGCACTGGCGGAGCCGTTTGGCGTCTTCACCAAAGACACCCTGCTCGCAGGCATGGCAGCCATCACGCAGGTACACAGCGACTGGGGCGATCGGCAAAATCGCCACTGGGCTCGCATGAAATATGTCATCTGGAAACAGGGCATCCCGTGGTTTCAGGAGCGCGTGCGCGAGCATGGCATCGACTTCGAGGAGCCACTACCTGATTTCAATCCCGGCCCGCGCGAGCTTCATCACGGCTGGATCAATCAGCCCAGCAACGGCTTACTTTCCTTTGGTTGCTATATCGAAAACGGCCGAGTCATTGATGGTGCCAACGGCAAGCTCAAAACGATGGTTCGCTCCGTCATGGAGAAGTACGACGGCATCGAACTGATGATCACGCCCAATCAGGATTTGCTCTTCACCAACGTGCAGCCAGCCGCCAAGGAAGAATTTGAAGCTGACCTGCGCAGCTTCGGCTGGGGTGAGCGCAATGGTAAAAGTTATTCACTGCTGCGGCTGCGCAGTGGTGCGTGTGTGGGCCTGGATACTTGCAGATTGGCTTACACGGAGAGCGAGCGGTTTGAGCCGGAGCTGATCGATCAGCTTGACGCGATGGGCTACGGCGACATGACCGAATCCATCGGCATCACCGGCTGCGAGCGGCAGTGCTTCCGCCCTGCCACCAAGACCATCGGCCTGGTCGGGCAAGGCCCCGACATGTACGAACTCAAGCTCGGCGGCAGCGAAGATGGCTCGACGCAAGGCCACGCTTTTGTAGATGATGACAAGTGGTATCTGCGGCAGATTCCGCGCACGGAAGTGGCCAACGTCATTGCCGCCCTATTTGAGTTTTATCTGGCCAATCGTCGCGCTGAAGAATCGATGGGACGGTATCACCACCGCGTCGGCATGAAGGCGATTGTGGAACACCTGCTCAAGGATGAGAAGATTGCGCCATTGATGGTCAAGACAAAAGATGCGCCATTTGTACCGGCGAATCAGCATTTTTGATTTGAGCAGGCTATACTTGTTTTGCTATTGACTTGCGAAGCTCTTCTTACGACGTTCTTCAAATGCTCTTTGAAAACTTGGGGCCGACTGGTATCGACCGGACAGAG
>CAZYQL010000008.1:0-9291 GCA_964650055.1 uncultured Phycisphaeraceae bacterium
CGCACGCTCGCTTCCATCGCGTCGCTGGAGCTGCGCGCCCGCATGGCAGTCGAGGGCATGATGACCGGCATGCACCGCTCGCCGCACTTTGGGTACAGCGTCGAGTTTGCCCAGCATCGCCAGTACTCGCCGGGCGATGACATTCGCCATCTCGATTGGAAAGTGTTCGGCCGCACCGACAAGCTCTACCTCAAGCAATACCAGAAAGAAACCAACCTCGACCTCATCCTCCTCGTCGATGTCTCCGGCTCCATGGCCTTCGGCAGCGATCTGAAAACGTTACCGCAAAATGCTCCCGCGCCTGTGGGCAAGGCGGCAAGCACATCAAACACCTGGCGCAAATTCGACGCCGCCGCCACGCTCGCCGCCACGCTCACTTACCTCGCCCTCAAACAACAGGATTCCGTCGGCCTATTCCTCTTCGCCGACACCATCCGCACCGCCACACGCTCAGGTTCGAGTCGCAACCACTGGCGACTGATCACCGAAGCGCTCTCGGGTGCGCAGGTCGATCCGATCGAAAGCGATCTCTCACTCGCTGGCGCATCGGCTGAGGAAATTCAATCTCGCGCCACCAGCCTGGCGCATCTCTTCGATCAGATTTCAGCGCGTGTCCATCAGCGGGCACTGGTCGTGCTCATCAGCGATCTCTTCGATGATGCCGCAGCCCTTGAGCATGGCCTGGCCCGCGCACACTTTCGCCGGCACGACCTCTTCGTCATGCAGACGCTCGATCACGCCGAGCTGACCTTTCCCTTCCGCTCACCCAGCGAGTTCATGGGCCTCGAAGGCGAAGGCCGACTGCAACTGGACCCGCAGGCACTCAAGGAAGCGTATCTCGAATCCATCAATGCTCACCTCGAGCAAGTGAAAGAAATCACCCGCCGCTTCGGCTTCGATTATCAACTCGTCGATACCTCGCAAAACCTGGGCGCAACCCTGAGCCATTTCCTGGCTAGGCGCGCCGCCCTCGTTGAGAAACGAAAGTAGCCGCTCGCGGCTTCGCTCTTAGTCTTTCAAATAACCCTAACGATTCATGCATTTTCCGCTCGCTCTCAATCTCGCCTTCTTCACCCACGTCGGCTTCGCCGCTGCCGGGGCTGCTGCGATTTCCATTCCGATCATCATTCACCTGCTCACACGCATCAAGCGAAAGCCGGTGCAATGGGGCGCGATGAAATTTCTGCTCGAAGCCTACCGCAAGCATCGCAAACGATTGCAAGTTGAACAGTGGCTGCTGCTGCTGGTGCGATGCCTCGTGCTTTTCATCCTCGGCTTTGCACTCGCTGGTCCGCTCTTGGGCGGCTGCGCGCAGAAGCTGGGCGTTGATACCACCGGCCGCGTGGTCTGCCTGATCATCGACGACGGCCTGACGCAGCAGACGTTCGCCGATGCGAGCACACAGCGGCAGCGCTTTGATCGACAAAAACAAATGGCGCTGCGCCTCATCGATGGCCTAGGCTCCGCTGACCAGGTCGCGCTCTTCCGCACCGCTCGGCCCGCCAGCGCGCTGGTCACGCCCGCCACGATCGATCGTCAATCCGTGCGGCGAATCATTGAAACGCTCAAGCCGCGCGCTGCACGCAGCGACATGATCAGCGCGCTCAAGGAAGCCCGCGCCTCGCTTACGGAAAAATCGGTGCCAGCCGACCGCGCCTTTATCGTGGTGCTCAGCGACTTTTCGCAAGGCTCGCTGCAGGCCGATCAGCCGCTGCCACTGGAAGGCGGCAAGCTCGATGAACTCGCACGGATTCTCGTCGCGCCTCAAACGGCCAGCACCGCCAACGTGCAGATCACCCGCCTCACCCCGCGTCGCCACCTCATCCTCACCGGCGGCTACGCCAGCGAAGGCCCCGCCAGAATCCCCGTTGAAATCGAGCTTCAGCGCTTTGCTGATGATGCACCTTCGCGCATCACCAACATTCAACTCGCACTCATCACCGATGACGCCAGCAAACCGCTGGCCATCTTTTCCAAAGAAGAAGTGCGCTGGCCTACGGATGGCGCAGCCGGTGCGAATGGAGATGCGAACAAGATCACCATTCAGCGCGATCTGATCATCGCGCCGGAAACACTCGAAGCGCTGAATCTGGGCGCCAGCGCATCACTGGCGGGCCGCTCTTCCGCAGCGACGGTCGTCATTCGCGCCACCATCGAACCTGATGCGCTGCTCGAAGACAATGAGCGCTTCGCGGCAGTGGAACTGCGACAAAAGCTGCGCGTCGTCGTGGCGGGCGATGCGGGCCTGGCCAGCAGTACCAGCGAAAAGCAGATCACGCCCGCCAAGTGGATGACGATCGCCCTCGCGCCAGCGCTGGATGTGGGCGCACTGGAAGTCACCGAGCAGCCCGCCATCGATCTCGATGAGCGCAAGCTCACCACCGCCGACGCGGTGATTGTGCTTCGCCCCGATCAGCTTTCGGATGCAGGTTGGAAATCGCTGCACGATCTCGCCCAGCGCGGCGGAATGGTCTGGGTCTTCACCCCGCCCACCGATGCGCCCGCCACCTGGGGTGATGCACTGCGCACGCGCATGGGTGTGAACTGGACACTCGCCATCGATCCGCAGTCCACGCTCAAGTCCGATCCAACTGGAACCACCCCAGCAGCAGGCAGCGAAGGCATGCCGCTCTCGCTCGATCATCCGATGCCGCAGCTCATGCAGCGACTGGCCGCTGATTGGAAAGAGTTGTTGCGCCTGGTGCGTGTGCGAAAGCGTTTACCTGTCAGCGTCACCGCCAGCGCGGGTAATGATGCGGTCTGGCTGACGACGGAAGATGGTCAGCCGCTGCTTGTGTCAGCAACCGTCGGCAATGGCGCGCTGTTTCTTCTCACCACCGCGATCGATTTGAACTGGACCAATCTCCCCGCCCGGCCGCTCTTTCCTGCGCTGCTTCATGAAACTTTGGAGACCGTGCAGGCTCGTTCAGCGGAGACTGCAAGGCTCGCGAACATCATCAGCGGCGATCAGCCAGCGATGATGCGCTCGTGGGAAGATGTCACACAACTGGACAGGCTCGCCAGCGAAAATGATGGAGAGCCGCGCAGCAAGATGATGCTCCTTCGCCGCACTGAAGAAGGTTTTACGCCGGTGGAGCCGCTCGATCAGCCGGGCATTTATCGCGCTGCTCCGCAGGCACAGGGTCGCATGTTTGTGGTGAATGTGGATGGCCGCGCGGGCAACACGACGGCGAATGATGCCGCAGCGCTCGACGCCTGGCTTAGCAGTCTGGGCACGACCGTGGTGCTCGATGAAACGAATCCCGCCGCCGCACTTTCCTCCTTCGAATCCCGCGCCAACCTCGGTCAACTTTTTCTCTGGGGCGTGCTGCTGCTACTGGTGGCGGAACTGTTTCTCGCTCGTCAGTTCAGTCACGCCCACACCGGTCAGCCGCACACCGTCATAGGTGTAGGAGCCGCGCTCTACAATCGCTTCGTCGGAAAACAGAAACCGTGAAGAGTTCAAAGTTCAAGGTTCAGAGTTCAAGGTTTGCGGTCAGAGATCGAATGCCTTCCAACCTTGAACTTTGAACCTTGAACCTTGAACCTTGAACTCCCTTGGATCCCGCACTTTGATTTCGCCTTCGTCCATCTCGCCTTCCCTCGCCGCCTCGTTCTTCGATTGGCTGCTCGGGCTGACGCGCTTAAGCTCGGGCGACAGCCGCGCTGAACTGGGCTGGCGCTTTGGCATGGATGCGTGGGTGTGGATCATCATCATCCTCGCCGTCGTGCTGCTCTCGGGTTGGAGCTACAGCAAATTGCAAGGCTCGCGCACCGCTCGCCTCACATTGGCCTCGCTTCGCGCACTGATCATTCTTTTCATCATCGCGCTGCTCGCCGGTCCGATGCTTGTCGTCGAAGACTATCGGCTTGAACCCGATGTTTTGCTCGTCCTCGTCGATCGCAGCAAGTCGATGGAAATTGCAGATGTGCTGACCAAGGGCGAGAGCAAGCCCATGTCGCGCGATCAGATGCTGCGCGATGCACTGGCGAAAAATCCCACGCTCTTTGGCGAAGATAAACTCGGCAAGGACCGCCGCATCATCTGGCTCGGCTTCGACGGCAACACCCGCGAAATCGATGCGCCTGTCACCGACGCTTCCTCCGACCCTTCTTCCCCTCCCGTCCTCACGCTTGCGCCCCCGCAAGGCCAAGCCACCAACCTCCGCACCGCCATCGAACAATCGCTCCAGCGCGCCGTCGGTCGCCCCATCTCCGGCATCGTGCTCTTCACCGACGGCCGCAGCCCCCAGGCCACCGGCAGCGATCTTGTCACGCGCCTCAAACAGCAACGCGTCGGCGTCTTCCCCGTGCCTCTGGGCTCGCGTGAAACACCACTCAACTTCGCCATCACGCGCGTCGATGCACCCGATCGCGCTTACGTGAACGACACCATTCCTGTCACGCTGCAACTGGAGCGCACACCCGCCAATGCCCCCTTCGATCCCGCTCGCCTTTCGCTTCGCCTCATTGATCCGGTGACTAAGCGTGTGCTTGATGAACGGCGTGGCAGCGATATCACTTTCGATAATCCGATGCGACTGACTACTGAGTCCGCCGTCACTGGTAAGCAGACGTGGACTGCGATTGTTGAATACGAAACCACGGCCGACATGCCCATCACGCAGCGCGAACTGCTCACCGATGACAATCCGCAGTCGATCGAGATTGAACTGATCGATCGCCCCATCCGCGTGCTCTATGTGGAAGGTTATCCGCGCTGGGAATATCGCTATCTCAAGACGCTGCTCACGCGTGAAAAGTCCATCGATTCCAGTCTGATGCTGCTCAGCGCTGATCGCGCCTTTGCACAGGAAGGCACGTCGCCGATCACGCGGCTGCCGATGTCGATGAAGGAGATGGAGCCTTACGATGTGATCATCATCGGCGATGTGCCCGCCAGTTATTTCAGCAGTGAACAGCTTGAAGCGATGCGTGATCACGTGGATAAAACCAAGGCCGGCATCATTTGGATTGGTGGCGAACAAGCGATGCCGCGCAGCTATGACAACACAGTGCTGGAGAATCTGCTGCCGATGCGCGACCCCGGCAGCGTGGTGCGGATTGATCCTTCGCTAGGTGCGATTTCTGTGGTGCCTCAGCCGATAGCGGCGCAGCTCAGTGTGCTGCGGCTGCGCGAAGATCTGCGAGTGGAAGGGCGCACGCGCGAGCTGATCTCCTGGCCCAAAGATCTGCCCGGTTATTTATGGGCACAAGATATTGGCGCGCTCAAACCCACTGCGGAAATACTCGCGCTCTCGAACGATCTCGAAGGTGTGCAAGTGCCGCTGATCAGTCGCCTTCGCTACGGCGGCGGGCAATCGATTTATCTCGCCACCGATGAAACCTGGCGCTGGCGCTTCGGGCGCGGCGAGCATTACTTTCAGCAGTATTGGATTCAGCTCATCCGCATGATTGCCCGCGAACGATTGCAACGTCGCGATGAACGGGTTTATCTCGAAGTCTCTCATCGCACCGTGCAACTCGAGCAGACCGTGCAACTGACGCTCCATGTGCGTGATGTGCTTCTGCTTCAGCGAAACCTGCCTCGCATCTCGGTTGGTGTGGCGCGAAGAGATGACCCAACTGGGCGCATCATCGAACGCATCGAGCTCACTGCTGTCACCGGCGATAAGCCTGGCACCAGCGAAGAGCTGACGCGCGAGTACACCGCGCAGTGGCGTGCGAATGTTGATGGCGATTTGATGCTGCGCGTGATTCAGCCGGGCTTGGATGATTTGAATATCGCTGAGCCGATCACGGTGCTGCATCCTGATGATGAGCGCAGGCAGCCGGCGACCGATCACCCGCGACTGGAAACACTGGCCACCGACACCGGCGGGAAAGTGATTGCTGCTTCCAATCTCGATGAACTGATTACGCTCGTGCCCAAGCGCGCTCAGCGCACGCCTAATGATGATCGCGAAGCGCTGTGGGACTCACCGCTGGCGATGATTCTGGTGGTGCTGCTGATCACGATTGAGTGGGTGGGTCGCAAATGGATTCGGCTGGTGTGAGAGGTTGACATTTCTTCCACTGTCGTCGCTACGCTGCAAGCGGCGAGCCTGACCTATAATGATGGCGATGATGGTGGCGTTACCCATTTTGGATGACAAGCCGCAGCGGCCGGTCTATGCGACTGGCCCGCGCGATTTGTCTGCGGTGAAGCTGCTGCGCATCAGCGTGACGGATCGCTGCAATCTGCGCTGTGTTTACTGCATGCCTGCGCAGGGCGTGACGTTTGAAAATCAGAGCGATCTGCTCAGCGCGAAGGATTTCATTGCCGTGGCGAAGGCGGCGCGTTCGATCGGCGTGGATCATTTCAAAGTGACCGGCGGCGAGCCAACGGTGCGCGGCGATGTCGTTGATATTGTCGCTGGACTTGCAGCACTCAAGCCACGCGATCTTTCGCTGACCACCAATGGTCTGCTGCTTGAAAGACTGGCGCAGCCGCTGCGTGAGGCGGGGCTTGATCGGATCACACTCAGTTGGGATTCGATGAAAGCGGAGAAGTTTGAACGGATTACGCGCGGCGATCGGGACTGGACGAGGGATGAAACATTGGGGAAAAGGAGCGAAGCCGCGAGCGGCTCATATGCGAAATTTCAGCGCGGCTTGGAAGCGGCGCAGCGCGCAGGCTTCGAGCGACTGAAAATTAATGTCGTCGTCATCGGCGGCATCAACGATGATGAAGTCGCGGACTTTGCGAAGCTCACGATCGATCATCCCTGGACCATTCGCTTCATCGAATACATGCCGCTGGGTGACAGCGTGCTGATGGAGGATGCGCCGGGTTATCTCGTGGACAATGCGATCGTGAAGCAGCGCATTGAAGCGGAGTTTGGGCCGATGGTGTCGGTGAATCGAGAGAGCGAAGCGGGTGTGGGGCCGGCTAATGTTTTTGCATTGAGCGGCGCGAAGGGGCGCATTGGGTTTATCAGTGCGATGAGCAAGCCGTTCTGTGAAACGTGCAATCGTCTGCGGCTCACGGCCACGGGTGAGCTGCGTAGTTGTCTCTTTGATGGCGGCGAAGTGAGCGTGCTGCCCGCGCTGAGGCCCGCGCCTGATGCGCAGCGGATCATCGACATGATGCGGCAATGCGTGGCGATGAAACCGGAGGTTCACTCCCAGCGCGGCAACCGTGCGATGAGTCAGATGGGCGGGTGATGTGGAGCCGCGACTCAACGAGTCGCGGACGCCATCGGCCTGTTGGCGTGTGAATTGTTGAGTGATTGATGTGTATCAGCGTCATCAGAAAACGATGAGGCCTAGGAGACAAGGCGCGAAGATCGCCCCTTCAGGCCCTAGACGTCCGCGACTCGTTGAGTCGCGGCTCGTGCGTCTTACAAATACCCGCTACCCCAGGAGTTTTTCGATGAGCATTCAAACGGTTGCTAAACGTGTGGTTGAGCTTTGCAATCAGGGCAAGAATTTTGATGTGATGAATACGATGTACGCGGAAGACATCGCCTCGGTCGAACCCGGTGGACAGGCGACCGTCGGTAAGAAAGAGGTCATCGAAAAATCTAAGCGCTGGGCGGCGGGTGTCACCATCCATGGCGAGACCGTGGCCGGGCCGTTCTTTCATGGTGCGGATCGCTTCGCCACCAAGACCACGTTCGAAATCACACGCAACGCCACCGGCAAGCGCATCTCCCTCAACGAGATCACGATCTACACCATCAAGAACGACCTGATCACGCGCGAGGAATTCTTCTTTGATGGCGACACGTGGTAGCGCCTGATGGCGTGTCGTCGCTTTCTTTGCACACCGCTAGCGATGCCTTACAATGCCTCGCCCGCCATCGTTTGGCGGTGTTTTCTCCTGTGAAACACACTTTTTTTTGAGGTCACCCCATGAGTGTCCCTGCCGTCAATACGATCTCGGGCAACGTCGTCATCGGTCAATCAGGCGGGCCTACCGCCGTGATCAATCAGTCGCTCGTCGGTGTTGTCGAGACGCTGCGGGGCCAGCCTGGCATTGGCAAAATTCTGGGCGCGGTGCATGCGGTGCGCGGCATCATCAACGAACAGTACATCGAGCTTCAGGATGTACCGCAGGATCGTCTGGATCGCGTCGCCGCCACGCCATCGGCAGCGCTGGGGTCCAGCCGTGACAAGCCTGATGCGGAATACTGCAAGAAGATTTTCGCATCGTTCGAGAAGCAGAACGTGCGCTACTTCTTCTACATCGGCGGCAACGATTCGAGCGATACCTGCCGCATCGTCAATGATCTTGGCAAGAGCAGCGGCTACGAGCTGCGCTGCTTCCACGTGCCCAAGACGATCGACAATGATCTTCAGCACAACGACCACACGCCGGGCTTCGGCAGCGCGGCTCGTTATGTGGCCTGCGCTTTCATCGGCGACAACCTCGACAATCGCTCGCTGCCTGGCATCAAGCTCAATGTCATCATGGGTCGCCACGCCGGCTTCCTCACCGCCGCCAGCGTGATGGCCCGGCAGAATCCTGAAGATGGCCCGCACCTGATTTACGTGCCCGAAGTGGCCTTCGATGAAACGAAGTTTCTCGCTGATGTCGATCGTGTTTATAAGAAGCATGGCCGGTGCTTGATCGCCGTGAGCGAAGGCATCGCGGATAAGAATCACACGCCCATCACTGCGAAACTCGCCGAGGCACAGGGCCATCCGGTGGAGAAGGACATGCATGGCAACGTCTCGCTCTCGGGCTCTGGTGCGCTGGGGGACTTCCTGAGCGTGCACATCAAAAACAATCTGGGCAAGAAGCTGCGCGTTCGCGCGGATACCTTCGGCTACGCCCAGCGCTGCTTCGCCGGCTGCGTCTCGCCTTCCGATTCGGAAGAGGCACGCATGGTCGGTCGCAAGGCGGCAGAGCTGGCGCTGGCGGGCGAAACCGATGGCTCGGTGGCGATCCAGCGCATCAGCGATGATCCGTACAAAGTGCAGTACAAGCGGATCGAGCTTGCTGACGTCGCAGGCAAGACGCGCTTGCTTGAGCCTCGCTATTTCGTCGGCGACAACAACATCGACGACAGCTTCCGCAAGTATCTGGCCCCGCTGGTAGGCCCGCTGCCGACGGTGGAGCTGCTGCGGCACACGCGGTAAGGCGCGACCTTTTTCAATGACAACCATCAATGAAAACGCCCCGCGCAGTAGCGCGGGGCGTTTTCTCTATGACTTGATCTACTTGCGCCTCTTGAGCGTAAAGCGATTTAATGAAGCACTCGCTTACTTGGGAGCGCCTTTATCGGGACCGCCCTTGCCGGGAGGACCTTTGCGTGGCGGGCCTTTTTCGCCGCCCTTTTCGCC
>CAZYQL010000008.1:9391-31088 GCA_964650055.1 uncultured Phycisphaeraceae bacterium
CCCTTTTCGCCACCTTTTTCACCGCGCTCGGCGCGCATCTTTTCCAGCTTGGCTTTCTGTTCATCGGTGAGCACAGCCACGAGCTTGCCGTGGATTTCTTCACGGAGCTTCATGCCAGCTTCCTTGTCCTTGTTCTCGCGGGCCGCTTTGACCTTTTCGCGAGCTTCATCAAGGATCACCTTGATCTGGTCCTTCTGGTCCTTGGTCAGGTCCAGACGCTCAAAACCCGGAGGAAGAGCACTAGCAGCAGGACGCTTGCCTTCAGGCTTCTCGCCCTTTTCTTCCGCATGAGCCACGGAGGTCATTCCCATAGCCACCACCAGCATCAATCCCAATACGATTCGACGTGTCATGTTTCCACCTTTCAAAAGCAAACCGAAGTTGCCATCTCTTCCCGGACAAACATTGTCCAGGTGTTTTTCATTGTGTGATGCGCTCAGGCCTGTTGCGTGTCACAACAGGTCAACGAGCATGACAACGGCCTATTGCATCCATTTTGCAACCTTGACAAAAATACTACGGCTTAAACAGTAGAACCCCGTTTGCGCCACCCCTTCCGCCGCTTGCGGCGTAGCGACATCAGCGCCCTGTTGATTCCATTTCCATTGCACCCACCCGTCGCCGCTCATACCATCGCCATGAACAACGCGATCGGCTGCTCAACATGACACAAGAAAAAAAATCACCGGACTCACTTCGCTCAGCACGCTGGTTCGCGCCGGATTCGCTGCGTGGCTTTGGCCATCGTTCGCGCACCAAGCAGATGGGGTACAGCCGTGACGACTTCATGGGCAAGCCGGTCATTGCGATTCTCAACACGTGGAGCGATCTGAATACTTGTCACTCGCACTTCAAGCAGCGCGTCGAAGAGATCAAGCGCGGCGTCTGGCAGGCGGGTGGTTTCCCCGTGGAAATTCCCGTCATTTCGCTTTCTGAAATGTTCATGAAGCCCACCTCGATGCTCTATCGCAATCTGCTGGCGATGGAAGTCGAGGAGGTGCTGCGCTGTCATCCGGTTGATGGCGCGGTGCTCATGGGCGGCTGCGACAAGACCGTGCCCGGCCTGATCATGGGCGCGACGACCATGAACCTTCCGACGATCTTTATGCCCGCCGGCCCGATGCTGCGCGGCAACTGGCGCGGGACAACGCTCGGCTCGGGCAGCGATGTCTGGAAATACTGGGCTGAGCGCCGCGCGGGAAATCTCAGCGAAGAAAAATGGCTCGAAATCGAAGATGGCATCGCCCGATCGGCAGGCGTCTGCATGACGATGGGCACCGCCTGCACCATGGCGCTGATCGTCGAAGCGATGGGCCTGACGCTGCCGGGCGCTTCGAGTATTCCCGCAGTCGATTCAAATCACTCGCGCATGGCGACGCAGTGTGGTCGCCGCATCGTCGAAATGGTGTGGAATGACCTGAAAATCAGGGATATTCTCACGAGCGACGCCATCGACAACGGCATCAAGTGCGACATGGCCATCGGCGGCTCGACCAATGCGATTGTTCACATCCTTGCAATGGCCGGCCGGGCTGGGGTGAAATTGGACCTGTCCCGTTTTGATGAGCTTTCACGTTCAACGCCGTGGCTTGCGAACATTCGGCCAAGCGGCAAGTTTCTGATGGAAGACTTTTATTATGCGGGGGGACTGCGCGGATTGCTCAATCGTTTGCTGCCACTGCTCAAGGGTGACTGTCTGACGGTGAGTGGGCAAACACTGAGCGAAGCCGCAAGCGGCGCGGAAGTTTTTAATGATGAAGTGATTCACACGTTGGACAAGCCGCTGCGAAATGAAGGCGGCACCTTCGTCCTGCGCGGCAACCTCGCCCCCGATGGCGCGGTGATCAAAGTCACTGCTGCCGAGGAGCGATTGCTCTCGCACAAAGGCCCGGCGATCGTCTTCAAAGATTACAACGACATGGCTGCCCGCATCGATGATGAAGCGCTGCCTGTCACGGCTGATAGCGTGCTCGTCCTGCAATCAGCCGGGCCACTGGGCGCACCGGGTATGCCCGAGTGGGGCCAGCTTCCGATTCCGAAAAAGCTACTCAAAGAAGGCGTGCGCGACATGGTGCGCATCAGCGATGCCCGCATGAGTGGCACCAGCTACGGCGCGTGCGTGCTGCATGTGTCGCCCGAGTCTTTCGTAGGCGGGCCGCTCGCGCTGGTGATGGATGGAGATGTGATTGAACTCGATGCACCGGGGCGTAAGCTGATGTTGCACATCAGTGAAGAAGAAAGAGCGAAGCGGCAAGCCGCCTGGTCCGCGCCGCCCGCAAAGTACGAACGCGGCTACGGCGAGCTTTACTCCAAGCACGTAACGCAGGCGCACCTGGGATGCGATTTTGATTTTCTGGAAAAAGCGGGGGAAGTCGCGGAGCCGGAGATACACTGAGTGATCAGATGCGAAAGATATTGCGACATGGCGTGTCGGTTGTGTGCTTATTCTTAAGGCCGATCAAATCGCAAACGGCCAAGGCCTCGTGATATAATGGAATGTCAGACCCGGCGAGGTGAACCATGATCCGTATTGCAGGCAACACATCAGCCCGTCCACCGCTCGAGATGAGCATCGTGGATGATCCGATCGAATGCGCAGATCACACGCGCATTCGCGAGATTTTTGATCGTAACTATGAGTGGCACGAGCACCACCGGGATGCCATCGCCCGTGTTGGTGTGGGGCAATGCGTGTGCATCGCAGGGCAACGATTGTTTGTTGCGCCCTCGGCACGTGAGGTTCTCGAAATGGCGAGGCAGGCTCATCCCGAGGAGGATGGCGGGTACTACTTCTATTACATTCGGCCCGATCACGGGCGGCCCACTTCAAGGAATGTCCATGCGGATTTCGGGGCAATGGATTAAGTCCAACGGCGGTATCGATTGGCCGATCGTGCTCGCAACCATTGCGGGTGGACGCCGGATCGTGTCCGAACTTCCATTCCTGATCGACACTGGTGCGGATCAGACGCTGCTCAGTGCAGAGGTCGCGGCACTGTTGGATCTGCCATCCGCTCGATTGGGCGGCGCGCTTCATGGTGTCGGTTCTGTCATCGATTCTGTGGTGGTCTCAACATCGATCACCTTGCGGCGCGAGGATGGCATTGATGTGAGGTTCTCTGGTTTATTTGCATGTTGCACTCAGCCTGAGGTCCTTGACGTTTCCGTTTTGGGACGCGACATTCTCAATCACTTCGCTGTTGTCGTTGATCACCCCGCACGCAGCGTATTCCTCCTGCGTGACCGGCATCATTACTCCATCACACCCAAAACCTGAATGAATCGCACTGCATGAATACCGCCCCCATCACCGCCGCCACTCTCGCTGCTTCCGTTGTCTCCGTGCCGCCACTGGCGCGCAATGCCGACCTCACGCTAAATCGCGCTGAAAACGTCAAACTCATCCGCCACATCGAAGCGGGAGGCGTCTCCACCTTCCTCTACGGCGGCAACGCCAACTTTTACAACATCGCCGTCAGCGAGTTTCAAGAGCTGCTCGCCTTCCTCGAAGAATCAGTCGCGCCGTCGAGCATCGTCATCCCCTCCGTCGGCCCGATGTACGGCACCATGATGGATCAAGCCCGCATCCTCGCCAAGACGAAATATCCCACAGCCATGGTGCTGCCCGCGATCTTCGGCGCGACCAGCGCTGGCGTCGAAACCGGCGTGCGAAAGTTCGTCGAAGCCAGCGGCAAGCCTGCGGTGCTCTACATCAAAGACCTGAATTACATCACCCCCGAAGGCGCCGCCCGCCTCGTCAATGATGGCCTGATCAGCGTCATCAAATACGCCATCGTGCGAACAGACACGAGCGTTGATCCTTACCTCACCAAGCTGCTCACGCTTGTCGATCGCAACATCATCATGAGCGGCATCGGCGAACAGCCCGCGATCATTCATCTGCGCGACCCCGGAAGTTTCAAACTCGGCGGCTTCACCAGCGGCTGTGTTTGCGTGGCCCCCAAGCTTTCGATGGATTGCATGCGTGCGATTCAAGCGAAGGATTACGCGGAGGCAGAGCGCGTGCGTGAACTGTTTAAGCCGCTGGAAGACCTGCGGAATCTGCACAGTCCGATCCGCGTGCTGCATGAAGCGGTACGACTGGCGGGTATTTGTGACACCGGGCCGATCCTGCCGCTGCTTTCGAATCTCGATGGCGAACATCATGCGAATGTGGCGGCGGCGGCGAAGGCGCTGCGATCCATATAGCCCCGGCCTTGGCCGGGGAAACGCCACGAGATCGGTGAGACGTAAAATCACCGATTGAATTCACGGAATGTAACGGTGTTGATTAGGGAAACATTGATTTGGAAAACGCCACGAGGCCGGTGAATCACCCCGGCTAAAGCCGGGGCTATATATTTTGCTTTTCGCGGCCATCCTCTTCTACGATAATCACACGCAGGCTCGCTTCATTCACAACCGACTGGGAGATCGCATCATGCCCAAGATCATGCTCATGACACTCGTGCTCGCTTCGCTGCTGGCTGGCTGTACGACATCGCCGGCGGGCAAGCAGCTCGATATTGTGCCGCCGATTCAGATCACTGAGGCCGAGCGATTTCGCGATGGTGGCAGTCTGCGGTTGCAGTTCATCGATCAGAACAAACGGCCGATCCTGGTGCACATGGATTTTCGCTGGGGCGGCATGCGCGAAGGCGAAGTGCTCTGGGTGCCACGCGGAACGAACAAGGCGTGGAAGCTCGTGCCCGGCGGCGATCAGGAGCGCGATCTCATCAGCGTCCTCCAAATCTGGCTCGATGAAAATGCTCCGGTGGAATCACGCGACAGACTGAGCGCGATGTCCCGTCCGCCCGCCGAGCCTGCGAATGATTACGTCACTTGGATGGTGATGCGGATGATCCGCACGCTTCAGATGCGCGCAGCGCGCTGATGCGTGTTGTGATGCATCACTTGCCTTTGAGCACCGACAAATCCCAAACTGTCACCAAACTGTCCCATGAGCCGGTGACGAGCTTGGTGCCATCAGGCGAGAAGGCGATGGCGGTGACGCGCTGGCCGGGCTTGGTGAAGTCGTGTGCGATTTCGCCTTTTTCCACGCTGTAAATCACCACTTCCGGCTCGTCGCCGCCCAAGGCGATCCACTTGCTGTCCGGTGAAAACGCAAAGTGTACATGACCCGAGCGCGTGGGAAATCGCTTGTGCCCCTTGCCCGTTTTCGCATCCCAGATGAGCACGTAAGCGCCCATCTGCGAATCGACTGTCGCGGCGGCATATTTCTTGTCCGGCGAGAACGCACAGCCGCTGTGCAAGGGTGAATCGATGGAGAACTCGACGACGCCTTTCTCCTCTTTTGGTTCCTGTCCGCGTTGCCAGAGCTTGCCGCCGTTTTGCAGATTCCACATCTGCATCACGTTGTGATCGGTGACGAGCAGCGTGAGGTCATCGGGCGCAAAGGCCAGGCCGTTGATTCCACCGGGGCCTTTGAGCTTCTGCGTGATGCGACCGGTGGCGGCATCGAGCAGGATCAGCCGATCGACGATCTCGGCGGTGTTGATGCCCACCGCCAGCTTTTTGCCGCTATTGGAAATCGCCATCGTCCACGCGCCACCGGGCAGCTTCGGATAAGTTTTCACCGCTGTGCCTTCAAGCGACCATTCTTTGATCAACCCATCGTACGAAGCGGTGAGCCATGACTTGGCACCCTTGCGCACGATGGCGCGGATCTCTCCATCGTGTGCCTTGATCGAAGCGATTTCCTTTTCACCTTTGATGTCGTAAATGTGCAGAAGACCATCGCGTGTGCCAGCGGCGACCTTTGTCCCATCAGCCGTGAAGATGACGGATTCAATGCCGCGGTCGATGGTTAATTCGCCTTTGTCATTCTTCGCAGGGGTACCAAAACGAACGATCGCCCCTTCGGGTTTTTGTGCTGCGTCCTGTGCGTGGCCTGTTGAGTGGATTGTGAAATTCAGCAGGAGAAACAAGCCCGTCAGCGCGATGCGTTGCATCATGGGACACGTCCTGACTTCTTGAAGGGTTGTTATTCTTGGCCACACCGATCCCCGTTCGCCAAGGCGAACGGCTAAATAAACCTGCCGTACCCTTTCAGTCTATCCGCGCCGATAAATCTCCTCCAACGAAAGGTACAATCCATTCATGCACTGGCCTCACCATCGCTTTGCTCTGATCCTGCTCGCGCTCTATGGCCTGCTCTTTGTCGCGCTCGCTTTTAATCCGCACGATCGCCCGACCTGGCTTATGGAAAATGGTCTCGCACTGGCTGGAGTGGCGATTCTGTTTTTCTCGCGCAATCGCCTGCCGCTCTCGCGCATCTCTTACGCCTGCATTTTCATCTTCACTGTTTTGCACACCATCGGCGCTTACTACACCTACCAGGAGGTGCCTTACAACCAATGGTCGCGCGCCATCTTTGGTTCTTCCATCAACGACTGGTTCGGCTGGGACCGCAATCATTACGATCGCCTCGTTCACTTTCTCTACGGCCTACTCCTGGCCTATCCCATTCGCGAACTCTTCGTGCGCGTCGCCGATGCGAAAGGATTCTGGGGCTACTTCCTGCCGCTCGATGTGACGATGTCCACCTCCATGCTCTATGAGCTGCTCGAATGGATCGTCGCGGTGATGCTCGGCGAAGGCTCCTCGGGATATGTCGGCGCACAAGGCGATGAATGGGACGCCCACAAAGACATGGCCCTGGCCACACTGGGCGCGATCATTGCCATGTCGATCACCGCCGCGATCAACTGGCGCTTACGCCGTGACTTTGCAAAGGATTTCGCGCAAAGCCTGAGAGTCAAGCGAAAGGCCCCACTGGGCGAAGATGAAATTCAACGTCTGAGCCAAGTGAAAAAGTAAAAAAAGAAAACCCATGGACAGGAGTCCATGGGCGTTAGGATTAAATACTGACCTCTGACCTCTGACCTCTGACCTCTGACCCCGGCCCTTCACTTGATCTCTTCAATCATGATCTTGCGGAACCACACTTTGTCGCCGTGATCCTGAAGCATGATCTTGCCGGGCTTGGTGCCGAAGTCTTCGGACTTTTTGAATTTGCTCTTGGCCAGTGCTTCTTTGAACTCGGCGCTGTTCAGGTCGATGTCGAGCACCTTCTTGCCGTTGAGCCAGTGTTCAATCTTCGCGCCTTTAGCGACGATCTTGGCACTGTTCCATTCGCCCACAGCCTTGAGTTCTTTCTGATCGTTGGGTTCGAGGATGTCATAGAGCGATGCGGTCTGGCGTTTCTTGCCGACCTTGGCATCGGGATGCTTTGCATCATCGAGGACCTGGTACTCGCAGCCGATGTTGCCGCTGGCGTATTTACCAAAGCGGTACTTGAGGCCGCTGTTGCCTGCTTCGGCAATTTTGAAATCAAAGGTGAGAATGAAGTCGCCATACTCTTTCGTGGCATAAATGTCGCCGCCTTTGTCAGCGCGGTGAAGGGTGCCATCTTCCACGACCCAGCCGGCCTTGACTGGAGCGCCCGCGCCCGTCACCCAACCATCGAGCGTCTTGCCATCGAACAGTGAAACGGCCTTGCTTTCCTCAGCAGAGATCGCCGAGTTTGTCAGCAGGGTCAGTGAAACAGCCAGAAGCACAGCGGAGAAAAACAGGCGAGTCATGCGGGTCATGGCGAGATTCCTTGGAGGAAAGTAAGTGGAGTTTTATTGTAACGATACGATGCCCCACACAATTGCAGCGCACGACTGCAAGGTTTCGTAGAACCGCCTCGCCTATATAGCCGTTCGCCTTGGCGAACGAAGTTTGGATCGTATGCGTGACCCGCTTGAAGCTCCCCATCCACGAAGTTCAGCCGCAGATACTGGCCGCCTTGCGCGCTGGCAATCGCCTGGTGCTCACCGCGCCGCCTGGCTCGGGCAAGACGACGCAGGTGCCGCGCTTTCTGCATGAAGCGGGCAACCTCGCTGGCCGCATCCTCATACTTCAACCGCGCCGCCTGGCCACGCGCATGGTGGCAGCGCGCGTTGCCAGCGAGATGAACACGCCGCTGGGCGAAACAGTCGGCTACCAGACGCGGCATGAAAGCAAGCTCTCGCCGCGCACACAAATTCTCTTCCTCACCGAAGGCCTCTTCCTCCGCTGGATGCAATCCAATCCTTCGCTGCCCGGTATCGGCGCCGTCATCCTCGATGAGTTTCACGAGCGCAGCCTCGCGGCCGACATGTCGCTGGGTCTGATCACCTTGCTCCAGAAAAAGCGAAGCGATCTGCGCTTGCTGGTCATGTCCGCCACGCTCAACGCTCAATCACTTTCTGCGTTCCTAGATTGCCCGATCGTTGAAGCAGGCGGCCGCATGTTTCCAGTGCAGATGAAATACCTGCCTTCGCGCAGCCAAAAGCCGATCTGGGAAACCGCTGCCGAGTCGGTGCGAAACACCTTCGAATCCAGCGAGTCGGGTCACGTGCTGGTCTTTATGCCCGGCGCTTACGAAATCAATCGCACCATCGATGCGTGTAAAAGCGCGGTGCGCAGTAGCAGCGAAATCACATTTCATGCCTTGCATGGGTCGCTCTCTCCTGCCGCTCAAGATGCTGCGGTTGCGCCTGATCAGCGCAGCCGCAAGGTGATTGTTTCGACCAACATCGCCGAGACCTCGATCACGATTGATGGCGTCGAACATGTCATCGACAGCGGCATCGCCAAGGTGCATCGCTTTGATCCTCGCCGTGGACTAAACGTGCTTCTGCCTGAGCCGATCAGTCAAGCTTCCGCGCAGCAGCGCGCTGGCCGCGCTGGTCGCACAGCGCCCGGCACCTGCACGCGTCTCTGGCCACAAAGCGAACATGCCACACGGCCAGCTCACGATGATGCGGAGATTCACCGCGTTGACCTGGCTGAGTGCGTGCTTCAGCTTCAGGCGATGGGTGTGTCACAGGTGCGATCTTTCGCCTGGCTGGATCAGCCGCAGGAACCTGCGCTGGCTAGGGCCCAGCAACTGCTTGGCGATCTGCACGCGGTGGAGCAAAATCATCTCACAGTTGTCGGCGAAAAAATGGCCTGTTTTCCCGTGCATCCGCGTCTGTCGCGCATGCTCATCGAAGCAGGCAGACGCGGCTGCATGGAGCGGGCAGCGCTCTGGGCGGCGCTCATCAGCGAGCGCTCCATCATCACCGGCGAAGTCGCCGCTGATCACCGCGTGTCTGCTGATGATGAACCCGTGTCTGATCTACTGGTGATGGAACGGCTGTTTCATCTTGCAGCCAAGGCCGATTTTCAGCCGCGTGTCTGCGACACTCTGCGCGTGCATGGACAGGCCTGCCGCGAAGTGGAACGCACGCGCTCGCAGCTGCTGCGCATCAGTCGAAGCATCGAAGAAAAGACATCGCGCCACAGTCAAGGGGAAGAGACCATCGATCTCATCCGCTGCTTGCTCACCGCGTTTCCCGATCACATTGCGTTTCGTCCTGATGAGCATCGCCTGGATTGCCGCATGATCGGTCGCAAGCGTGTCGTCCTCGATCGCAGCAGCGTGGCGCGAAGGCCGGGCTTGCTTCTGGCACTAGAGGTGCGCGAAACAGGAGCGGGCGATGGCGTAAAAACATCGATTTCCATCGTGACGCAGTTGGAACCAGCCTGGCTGGAAGAGATTCATCCGGATCGCATTGAAGTCCGCGATCAGCCGCAGTGGAATGCGCAGGCCCAGGCCGTCGAGCAAGTCGAGGAACATCTTTTCGATGGCCAGGCTTACTACCGCAAGGCGAGGCAGCAGGTCGATGTCAGCCGTGCTGAGGAGATTCTGGTTGAAGAAATCATGCGCAAGAATCTGCGCCTCGAACAGTGGGACGAAGCCGTGGATCAGTGGATTCTGCGCACGCGTCTTGTCGCAGGCTGGTTCCCGCAGCGCGGCTTGATCCGCTATGAAGAGGATGAAATTCAGCTCGTGCTGCACGAAGTTGTCAGTGGCGCTGTGCGCTTCAGTCAGATCAAAGATCGGCCGTGTCTGCCCGCCGTGATGAACGCGCTCTCGTGGGAAGATCAGCAGTTCGTGGAACAGATGGCACCGCAGAAAATAAAACTGCCCCGAGCCAAGGGCGGCTCGATGAAAGTGGAATACTTCACCGAAGGCCCGCCGCGCGGAAGGGCGAAAATTCAGGAGCTTTACGATATTGAACAAACCCCGCGCATCGCCGGTGGCCGAATCGTCATCACGATGGAAATCCTTGGCCCCAACTATCGACCTGTGCAAATCACCGATGATCTGGCGAGCTTCTGGGCGAATCAGTATCCGACGCTGCGCAAGGAACTGTCGCGCAAATATCCCAGACACGAGTGGCGGTGATGGATGCTTATGAGCCGCGACTCAACGAGTCGCGGACGCCTAGGGACTGAAGGAGCATCGATAGCGCGATGCATTTACGAAAACAGAGTTGACTGTTTCACGCGGCTCCGCAGACTTACGCCTAGCGGCTCGGATCGAGCGCTCTCCTCGCGTGCGCCGCCCGCCCAGGGCATCGTCTTTTTGTGTCCCGTGATACATTGCTGTGATGGAAGAGATCACGCCACAAGAAGAGCCTGATGCGACGAAGCTGCCGGTGGAAGCGGCCGCGTCGCAGGAGCCGACATCACAGGCAGAGCAGCCGGAAACGCCCGAGCCATCGCTGCCCACATTCGATCCTTCATTGCCAGCGAAAGCGGCGATCCACTTTGAATATGACCAGCGCGTCAACTTTGCGATGCAGCAAAATGATGTGCCCATCGTCAAACGCCTGAGCATCGAAAACCTCACCGATGAAGATCTCACCGATGTCATCGTCGGCGTCTGGATCGATTGCAATCTAGCCCCAGTCTGGCAGCGCGAAATTTCTCGCATCGGGCCACGCGCCACCTACAACCTGGATCATGTTGATCTCGCGCTTGATGCCAGTGTGCTGGTGCATCAAGTCGAGCGCGAGGTGGCGCATCTGACCGGTGAACTGACGCAAGGCGAGCGCATCATCGCGCAGGTGAAGCTGCCCATTGAAGTGCTTGCGTATAACGAGTGGGGCGGCGTGGGGTCGCTGCCTGAGATCATGGCGGCGTTTGTGATGCCCAATCATCCCGCCATCGATTCGCTGCTCAGTAGTGCACGAAAACATCTGGAAAACAAGGGCCATCCGCCATCGTTCAGTGGATACCAGTCGCACAACCCCGATCATGTGAGAGCGATGGTCGAAGCGATTTACGATGCCCTGATCGAGGCGGATATCGGCTACATCGCTCCGCCAGCCAGTTACGAAACGCAAGGCCAGAAGGTGCGCTCGCCCGAGCAACTGCTCGAACATCGACTGGGCACCTGTCTCGATCTGGCGCTGCTGCTGGCAGCATGTGTGGAGGCGGCAGGACTGCACGCGCTGGTGATCATGATTCAAGGCCACGCGTTCATGGGCGTCTGGACGAGTGATGAATCGTTTGCTGAACCTGCCACCGATGATGCCAGTCGCATACGAAAGCGCGTGCTACTGGGCGAGATCATCGCCATCGAAGCGACAGCCATCACGACCCGGCCAGCGATGACGATGCGCGATGCGGAGAAGGCGGCGCTGCGGCATCTGCTGGAAGAAAAGACATTTCACTGCGCCATCGATGTGCGCTGCGCGAGAAAGCTGCGCATCCGTCCGCTGCCACTGCGCGTGGCAGCAGGGACGTTTACCGTCAGCGAAGGCGCGGTAGCTGATGGCACACAATCGGGCAGCGATGCGACGCCTTGGGCGAGCAACGATGCGGCGGCGATCAGCGCGGTTGATGCTGCGGGATTGCTGGAGGCACCAGCAGTTGAGCCCGAAGAAATCGAAGAACCCAACGCCAGGCTCGACCGGTGGAAGCGAAAATTACTCGATCTTTCCGGGCGCAATCGGCTCATCAATTTTCGCGAGTCCAACAAATCGATTCCGCTGGTCTGCCCTGATCTGGCGGTGCTTGAAGATGTTCTTTCAGGCGGGATGCAGTTCAATATTCATTCTCGTCCCAAGCTCATGGATGAAGCGAGCCCGCGCAGTGCCGAGGCGGCCGAGCAGCGCACAGGGCAGAATGTGCTCGAACAGTTTCTGCGCGATGAGCTTGGATCACGGCGGTTGTATTCATCGCTGGGTGAAGAACTGCTTGATCGAAGGCTCTTGGAAATTTACCGCGCAGCGCGATCATCGGTTGAAGAGTCCGGTGCCAATACGCTCTATCTGGCGGTAGGTTTTCTTGCTTGGTACGAATCCAACGCAGCCAGTGCGCCGCGCAGGCTTGCGCCGATTCTGCTGCTGCCGCTATCGCTCGATCGTGAATCGGTGCGCGAGCCGTTTCGCATTTCACTGGGGGATGATGAGCCTCGCATCAATGTCACGCTGCTGGAAAAACTGCGCACGGAATTCGGCGTGGATATTACCGGTCTCGATGAGGCGATCGAAGATGAATCAGGCCTCGATATCCCGCAGATTTTCCAGCGTTTTCGCAAAGCCATTCGCGATATTCCCCGCTGGGATATCGTCGAGGAATCGCACATCGGCCTGTTCAGCTTCACCAAGTTTCTCATGTGGCTCGATCTTCAGGAACGGTCCAAGACGCTCATGCGAAACCCGGTGGTCAAGTATCTCGTCGAGCGGCCCACTGCGTCCTTCGATGGCGATGAGCCGATGCCTGCTGCGGCTGCGCTCGACGACACCCGGCATCCCAAGGACACATTCTGTCCGCTCGATGCGGATTCATCGCAGCTTGCAGCGGTCTTCGCGGCGCAGGATGGTCGCAGCTTTGTGCTGGAGGGGCCGCCGGGCACGGGTAAGTCGCAGACGATTACGAATCTCATCGCGCAGTGTCTGACACACGGCAAGCGGGTGCTCTTTGTGGCGGAAAAAATGGCGGCTTTGAGCGTCGTTCAGCGTAGGCTGACGAAGATCGGGCTTGGGCCTTTCTGTCTTGAACTGCACTCGAATAAGTCGAGCAAGCGCGAAGTGCTCGATCAACTCAGTGCCGCGATGGATGTGGAGAAGGCGGCGCTGCCACAGAACTGGGAATCGCATTCGAACGAACTAGCCGGATCGCGCAGCGAGCTCAATGCGCTGGTGCGAACACTGCACGAACCGCGCCCCATTGGACGCAGTGTGTATCAGATGACTTCGCAGCTCATCGGTCTGCGCGCGGTCGATCGGATCAGGTTTGATGATGGGTGGATCAAGACGCTTGACGGCGACAAGATCGATTCGATACATGAGACGATTGAGCAACTGGCCACCGCTGGCGCGACCATCGGCGACATCGCGGCGCATCCTTATCGCGCTGCTGAGCGCGAGCAGTGGCAGATGACGCTGCCCGAGCAGGTCGTTAGTTGCGCAAGTGAATTGCATCGCCAGATGGATGCCTATGAGAACGCTGTAGGAGAAGCGCAGCAGGCGCTGCAACTGCCCGGCGGCAGCGTGGCGAGCGAACTGAGCAAAGTGGGCTTGCGCTGGCTTGATGAACTGGCGCAGATGCTCCTTGAGTCGCCGCGCCCTACGGAAGCGATGCTCACAGAGCCATCTTGGCCTGATTTGAAAGCTGCGCTATTCGCCGCGATCAAGCGAGGCCAACTGCGCGATGAACTGCGCAAGCAGATGCATGCGAGATACCGTGAATCAATACTCGCACAGAATCTTGAAGATCTCATTGTGCGCGTGCGCAGTGCGAGGGAAAGCTTTGTGTTGGTGCGCTGGTTCAAGAGGCGTGGAATTCGCAAGCTCATCGCGCCTCATGCAGTCAGCACACTGCCCGTGGATGATGGTGTGTTGATTGCCGAGCTTGAACAGGCGATCAAACTGCGCGATGAGAATCGCGCGCTTGGTGACACCAATAGCGCCGCGGCCCGCGCACTGGGCGCTCTGTGGAACGATGGCGAAGCAGACTGGGCCAAGGTCGAAGCGGCGGTAGCGTGGTGCGATCGCTTCCGCGCGATGCTGCTCAAACCCGGGGCAAAGGATTTTGAAAGTGAGGGTAAGCTGCGGGGCAGATGTGCTGCGCTGGCGACAACAGAACGTGATGGCTGCGCGGAAGGCGCAGCCATCGGCGACAAGCTTCGCTCCATGATCGCAGTTGATCGCGCCTTCAAGGAATCGCGCAAAGCGATGGTCGCGCTGCTGGTCGTCAATGAACCGCTCGCCTGGGGTGATGATGCTGCGCCGGGCCACTTGAAACTGATGCGCGACACCGCCGAGAATTGGAAGATCAGCACGCGGCTACTCCCGGATTGGTGTCACTGGCGCAGGTCTCGTCACGCAGCCATTGATGCGCAGCTCGCGCCACTTGTGGAAGGTTATGAAGCAGGCAAGTGGCCCGGCGACTCGCTCGCGCAAGTCTTCGATCGCTCGATCGGGCAACAGTGGCTGGGTGGTGTAATCGATTCATCAGATTCACTGCGCTGTTTCAATAGCAAGGAACAGGAGCGAAAAATCGCGCGATTTGCCAGGCTAGATCGCGATCAGCTCGATCTCACCAGTCAATATCTTCGCGCCAAGTTCAGCGCGAATGTTCCCAAGGTGCACGGTGAAGCCTCGGGCGCATCGGAGATGGGCATCCTACAACGACAGCTCAAACTTCAGCGCAGGCACATGCCGGTGCGCAAGCTCATTCAGAAGTTGCCGAATCTTTTGCCGCGATTAAAACCTTGTCTTTTGATGAGTCCGCTATCGGTGGCGCAGTATTTGGATGCGAGCTATCCGCCGTTTGATGTGGTGGTGTTTGATGAGGCGTCGCAGATTCCGGTGTGGGATGCGGTGGGTGCGATTGCGCGGGGCACGCAGGTGATCGTGGTGGGCGATTCGAAGCAGCTACCGCCCACGAACTTTTTCATGAAGGCGGATGATGAGCAAGTGCTGCCGGACGAAGATGATTTTGAAGAGATGGAATCGATACTCGATGAGTGCAGCGCTTCGGGCCTTCGCTCGCTGCGGCTGCTCTGGCATTATCGCAGTCGGCACGAGAGCCTGATCACCTTTAGCAACTATCACTACTACGACAATCGGCTCCAGACTTTTCCTTCACCCGCAGAGCGCAGTGACAACCGCGGCGTGTCGATGCGCTATCTGCCTGAAGGCGTCTATGACCGTGGTGATACTCGGACCAATCCTGCGGAGGCGCAAGCGATTGTGGCGGAGATTGTGCGCAGGCTTATGAGTAAGACAGCGGAGGCCACGAGCACCATCGGCGTGGTCACGTTCAGCATTCCGCAGCAGGTGCTCATTGAAGATCTGCTCGACGAAGCCAAGCGAAAACACCCGGAAATCGAGCCTTATTTCAACGATGCACAGGGTGAATCGGTCTTCGTTAAGAATCTGGAAAACGTGCAGGGCGATGAGCGCGATGTGATTCTGCTTTCCATCTGTTACGGGCCTGACAAGGATGGCAAAGTCGCGATGGCGTTTGGCCCGCTCAATCGGCAGGGCGGCGAACGACGGCTCAATGTCGCCATCACCAGAGCGCGCGAACAGGTGATCGTCTTCAGCACGCTGCGCGGTGATCAGATCGATCTGTCGCGCACGTCTTCCATCGCCGTGAAACATCTCAAGTCGTTCCTCGAGTACGCTCAGCGCGGGCCTGATGCGATTGCCGAGGCGGTGACATTAAGCGACGTGCGCGGCGGCGATGATTCATTCGAGCGCGATGTCTGCGAGCAGCTTCGCCAGCGCGGCTGGCAAGTCGAGATGCATGTGGGATGCTCAGGCTTTCGCATCGACATGGCGGTGCGACATCTGGATGATGCGGAAACCTTCGTGCTTGGCATTCTGTGCGATGGGCCATTTTATGCGAAGGCGGAGACAGCCCGCGATCGCGATCGCAATCGACAGACAGTGCTTGAGCAACTGGGCTGGACTCTCGTGCGGTTGTGGTCCAGCGATTGGTGGATGGATCCGGAGCGCGAGTTAGGTCGATTGGAGAAGGCGATACGTGCGGCGCATGAGGCGCGGAATGTTGTTTGCGCTGACGACGCTACGCCGCAAGCGGCGCAAGAGGTGAAGGTGGCGGCGGGGCAAGAAGCGATCGTTGAGTTTGAAGAAGCGCAGGACATCGAGGATGAAGAAGATGTAGCGCCGGGTATGCAGACCTACAAGCTGACGCCGGTGAAGCTGTATGGCGATGCGGAGTCGTTTTATGAATCGAAATCGCGAAGGCAGATTCGCGATGTGCTTCTGCGCATCGTCAAGCGCGAAGCACCGATCTTGGTGGATGTGATGCTCAAGCGGATCGTCGGTTGCTGGGGTTTTGCGCGGGTGACTTCACGGGCTCAGTCGCATATTGAAGAGATTCTCGCGGTGCTGCCCGAAGGTGAACGGCCCAGCGTGGTGGAAGGCGTGATGTGGAAAAGCGAGCAGAAGCCCGCGGAATATGCGAGCTTTCGCGTGCTTGGCGAAGAGGATGAGCAGCCACGCAAAGCGGAGGAGATTCCCGCCATCGAGTATGCCAACGCAGCGCAGATGGTGGTGATTCAGCAGATCGGCCTGCCGATGGAGGCACTGGTGCGCGAGACGGCGAAGCTGTTTGGTTTCTCGCGTGTGACGACGAAGGTGCAGGCAGGCGTGGATGCGGGAATCGCGCTGCTATTGAGTAGTGGCAAATGTGTGGAGAAGGATGGACTGGTGACGGCGGCGAAGGAGTGATCGTTGTGTATCTATTACGAGCCGCGCCCGTCAGGAAGCGGACATCTTTTGGCAACGGTGGAAAGGCCTCCACTCCCTTACGGTCGTGGCTCGTTCCGAAGCGCTGCGTTTGAATCCAGAAATCGCTCGATCAGCGGGATCACATCTTCGTGGGCGTCTTCGAGAATGTAGTGGCCTACATCTTCAAAGCGATGCACGGTCGCTTTTGGAAATCGTTTTTCCCACTCGGCGAGAAAGTGATGATCGAAAACAAAATCCTTCATGCCCCAGCAGATGAGCATGGGGAGGTCAGCAAATTGAAGCAGATTGTCCTGCACGTTCGTCACCGTGTCGTAAGCGCGATCGCCAGGTGCAAGCGGAATGTCCTGCACGAAGCGATGCACCGCGATGCGATTCTTCCATGAGTCATAAGGCGCGAGTAGCGAAGCCTTCACATCGTCAGGCAGCGGCCTGCGCGCAACGCATGACTTGACCGCATCACCACTGAAACCATTGAAGCCACGCACGAAAATCGCCCCGAGGAAACTTCGGCAAAGCTTGAGTTGCCAGGGCAGCGGCTTACTTGCAGGCAAGTGAAACGCGCCGGTGTTGAGGATGACGAATTGTTTGATGCGATCGGGAAAGCGCGTGGCGAATGTCGTGCCGATCATCCCGCCCCAGTCGTGGAGGATGAGGGTGATGTTCTCTTTGAGATTCAGATGTTCGAGCAGAGCCTGAACATCATCAGCCCGGCGATCGAGTGTGTATTCATATCGATCATCGCCGGGCTTGTCGGACAGGCCCATGCCGATGTGGTCGGGCACGATGCAGCGAAAGCGCGGACTCAAGGCAGTGATGGCGCGGCGGTAATAGAACGACCACGTCGGGTTGCCATGCAGCATGACGACGGGCGGGGCTTCGCGTGGGCCTTCATCGATGTAGTGGAGCTTGTTCCCGCTGCGATCGAGAAAGTGCGAAGGGAACGGGTAGTCCGGGTAGGAGTTGGGAGATTGCAATAGAGCCATTGAAAAATGAAAAATGCAAATGGGGGAAGGTGACCGGCACTTGATTACATTTTGCATTTTGCATTGAACATTTGCAATTGCGTGGGAGTCGGAGCGAAGCCGCGAGCGGCTTTTTTCTACCACTCCCATCCCAGCATGAGGCAGTTGAGGCCGCTGCCAATGCCCAGGAAACCGACGCGGTCGCCGGGTTTGAGGAAGCCGCGCTGCTCGGCGAGGGCGGCAGTCATCGGTAGCGAAACCGTGCCCATGTTGCCGAGGTAGGGGAACGTCGGATATTCCTTTTCCGGTGCGATGCCCAGCTCGCGCAGGACAGTAGCGCGGTGACCTGAGCCGACCTGATGGCAGATGATTTTGTCCACCATCTCTCGGCCCCAGCCGAGCTTACTCAGGAACGCGCCCCACGTGCGAAGCCCCAGCTCGACGCCATGCTTGAGCACTGCGACCGAATCGGTCGTCATGAACTGCGTGAGCATCGCGGGCAGTCGATCCGAAGGCAGAATCTTTTGAATCGCGCCGGGCAAGCGCTCGCTGGTCATGATGTCCTTGAGCGCACTTGGAATCGTCTCCGGCTTAAAAATATCTTCAACAGCGAGCCTGAGTTTGTCAGGCGAGAACATCAGCTTGGTCAGACCCGAAGGCGAAAAGTTCACACCCCAGCGGCAGAGTCGATGATGCTGCGGCGCAGCTTTGGTGACCGCGCCAAGGAGCCGACGATTGTCGCGATTGGAGAATGAACCATCGGTGAGAATGACCGCTGCTGCGCCACTGCCACCGGTGAGGGTGGCCAGCGAGCGCGTGAAGCATTCCATCGAGTTTTCAGCGAGCATCCGCTGGATCATCACTTCGTTGATCTCGCGGGCCGACTCGCAGGAGACGACCATGCCGGCTTTGATCTGCTTGAGTTCGATGCGGTTGGCGATATCGATGATGCCGTTCATGACGCCGAGGCAGGCGTTGCTGATGTCGTAAATATAAGCATCGGGATTGGCACCGATGAGATCAGCCACGGCACAGGCTGTCGCAGGTTCAAAATTCTCCCGGCAGACGCCGGCGTAAATCACAACTTCCAAATCCTTGGCCTCGACATTGGATTGCTCAAGTGCCTTGCGGGCGGCGGCGGCGGCGCCTTCGCTGACAGCGTAGCCTCGCTCCCACCAGCGACGCTCGGTGATGCCGGTGAGTGCTTCGAGTTGGCCCGGCTGGACATGCAGCTTTTCGTACATCGGCGCGAGACGCTCTTCCAGTTCATCGCTGGTGACGACGACAGGCGGCAGCTCGTAGCCGAGCGTATCGAGATGGACGCGGGTGTAGTTCATGCGGCAGCAATTCTAGGCGTGCTGGCTACGGTCGCCAAACACAGGGGTTACCCGGGGAAACATCATAGCCGATATTTTCACGGAATCCTTTTCGGGGCGTGCTGATCCAGCGTGATTTGGCTGATGACCATGCCAGACACGATGGAGTGAATCAGGAATACGAACATCTGCGTGGGCCAGAGCCAGGCGCCGAGGTCATTTAATTCCCACCAGGAATTGGGGCGACTGTGAGCCTTCCACCACCACAAAATAGTCGTGTCATGCCACCAACTGATCGCGACATCCTGCACCGAGTAGAGAAACAAGAATACGAAAGGCACGCACAGGGTTCCAGTGAAGCCGCCGACTTTATAGCTGCGATATTGACCGAACTTTGATCGGTAAGTGTCGGGGTCGCGCGGGTTGAATTCTCTACCACACTCGGGGCACTGATTTCTAAAACTTGGCGCTAGCGTGTAGCCGCAGCCAAGGCACAGGCGACTGGGCATTTCCGATGACGGGCTTTTGTGTGATTGATTGGTCAATCGCTGATTCCCGTGCTCGCGGGGTTAGGCGTTGTCTGAAAATTCCATCCGAGCCGTGAAGCGTAAGCGAGCGGTTGTCGCGGAACGCTTTCGCTCCCGCAGAATCCGCACGCTTACGCGTTGCGGCTCGGACAAGACATCACGTTTCAGACAGAGCTTGGTGCCAGGCGAGCGTGAAATCTTTCATCTGATAAATCGTACGCCCATCAACCGACAAAAACCCATCCGCCTTGATGCATCGGCTTACTTCATCGAATTCCGTGACAACGGCCTGCACCGTCACCAGCGAATCCTTGGGTACGACCTGGCCGCGATAAATCCACGTGTGTTTCTTGCCCAGCGCGGGGGAGGAGAAGGCAAGGGTTTCGGGTGTAGGGTTTCGGGTATCGGAAGAAGCAGAGAGCGCGGAGCCGCTCGTGATATCCGATGTCTTGCCGACACCCGACACCCGACACCCGACGCCCGCCTTCTCAGCCGCAACAAACTTGAGGAGTTGAATAAATGATTCGAGGCCCAGCGAGCCGGGCACCACGGGGTCCTCGTAGAAGTGAGCTTCGAAGAACCAAGCGGCAGGGTTGACGTTCATGGTGCCTTGGATGAAGCCGAGCTTGTGCGGGCCGCCTTGCGGATCGAAGTGTTCGATGTGATCGATCATGCGAAACTTCGCATCGGAGAACGGTGCAGCAGTTGGATATTCCAGCCGCAGCGTCCTCGCTGCGCGTGCTGTGAGTTCCGCTTCATCAGGCACAAAAAGCTTCGCATCGCGAATGCCCACTTGATCGCGCAGAGCATCAGCGGAGAAGAAACCGAAGTAGGTATCGCCGCGATAGACGATGCCTTGGGCGGAGCGCATGGTCATGTCGTAGTTCTGGATGATCATGCCGCCGGACTGAGAGACGCGGGTGATTTTGATGGTCGTCGTCAGCGTGCCGATGTCGGGAGTGACCGGCAGGAATTGCGTGGCGCTGCCGCCGAGGTTGCGGAAGCGAAGGTCGGTGTCGCTGGTGAGTGCGGAGCCGAGGTAAGCCGCAAGCCAACCGCAAGGCTGAAGCGCGGTTTCAAGCAGCACCGCGAACGGCATTTCGTTTTGTCGATTGCTGGCGAAGTACCACGCACCTTCACCGCCCAAGGGAGGCACATCATATTCCGCTTCAATCACGCCACCGGCTGCAAGCTTCCACTGCTCACAATTTTCAATCGAAACAATGCGATCCAAAAACTGAAACGGCGGCCGCGGCAGACGGGCAATCTTGCGCTCTTTGTCGAACACCTTGTACCTGTCGCCAAACGCTTCGGAAGGATTGCCTGCGGAGAAAGCGAGGATCGAGTTGTAGTCGAAGAGAGGAGCGCGGGGTGTGGGGTGTGCGGTATGGGGTGTGGGGTTGAGCTGGTTCGTACTCCCCTCCCTCTTAGGGAGGGGCTGGGGGAGGGTCGCGTCAGCGTGAGCGGAAGAGATAGATTCGCGCGAAGCATTCAAGTTCGCACGACCCTCCCCTAACCCCTCCCCGGGAGGGAGGGGAATTCGCACAGACCAAAGATTTTCCAGCTTCTCTCGCGTCAACCCCGTCAGCCGCAGCGACATGTTGTTCATCTGCACCACCGCCCGACCATCGGCATACATCAGCGCATCAGCAATCACATAAGGCGTGGTGTCGTGATCGATGTGGTTGTCGCAAGCCGGGCTCTTCGGGCCCGCGCTAAACGTGGAGTCATCGCGCCTGCCGTAGCCGATCTCCTTGATCGTGATTTCATACTGCACCTTGCTCGTCGTCTCATTCACCTGCCCGCGACATTTGAGCTGGCCGGGCACTTCGGGAATCGGCTCATAGACAACCTCGCCCGCCTCGCCGACCCAGCCCATGCGAAGCAGATAAATGCGCAGCGTGTGCAGACAGCATTCATACATGAGCGTGCCAGGCATCACGCGATCATCGGAGAAGTGACAAGTGAGGAACCAATCATCGGGATGAATGTCCGCCTCGCCGACAATCTGCCCCAGACCAAAGCGACCTGCAGAAGGATCAAGCCGAAGCACGCGATGCACCAGCTTCATGCGGCCGTGTGGCCCATCACCACCGCCGGGCAAGCCGACAGGATGCGCGATCGCAAGACCTTCAAACGTATCGCCGAAGCAATCGACAAGACTACGCGCATCACCTCGGCGAAGGGCGTTGATCTGTGCGTCGCTGTAAGACTCGGGCGTCGGGTGTCGGGTATCGGGTGTCGAAACAGCAGTGGAATTGCCTTGGATTTCTCGCTTT
>CAZYQL010000008.1:31188-38847 GCA_964650055.1 uncultured Phycisphaeraceae bacterium
TTTCTCGCTTTGGCGCGAGCCACTTCCACCCGCCGGTCACCACGCCATCCTGCACTCGCTTGTCGAAAGTGGTGAGCACGATGCCTTGACCTGCAGCGAGTTCTGCTTCGGTGAAGAAGCCTGCGCAGCCCTTTCGCATCGTCAGCACAGCCAGACCATTGACGGTCGCATCAAACTCAAAGCGGAAGAGATAGGTGTCACCCTGCCGGAAGAATTCGTTGATGCGAATGTCGTAGCGGATGATCTGGCCTTCGTGAGGCAACGGGCCATGGAACGTGACGACCGCATCGAGCAGACGATAAACCGCAAGACCTTTGGTGATGAAATCGATGCCGAGGTAGCCGCTCAGAAAAAGATCAGCCTGGCCCGCTTCGACAGCGATGCAAGTGGGAATGCGGCCGCAATCGAGATACCAACTGCCGGGATGAATGTCATGTTCGGTGACGCACCGCCCGTGTGTCATCGAGCCGGGCACGCCTTCAACTTCCATGATGCGATCGCAAAGCATCAACGGCTCATCCGGCAGACGCACACGCGTCGGATGCGCATCAACCGGCGCAAACTGCGGCCCGAGCATGCGCCCGATAGAACCAACGGCAAACTCCATGCACATGTCGCGATCAAAAGCCGCTCGCGGCTTCGCTCCGGCGGGCGCAACAAAATCTCCGTGATATCCAAACTCCACCCCGTCTCCGATTTCCCCAGTCCCTCCGCGCAACAGCTCCCCCTGAAACTGAATCGCTCGCGCCATCGACTGCGTCATCGACCGCGCCACGCGCAAGAATGCTTCCTGCGCCGCCGCCTGCGCGACCTGCGCGCCCGCGAGCTGCTCCACCATCGGCGACCACTGTGCCGCCAACGATGAATCCACAACCCCACCTGCATGCGATGCAGCAACCATCGTCACCGCTGCAATCTCGCGCGGTTCTTTCTGTTTCATTGCATGAACCTCGTCACTCTGATGCGTCTGCTGTGTTACCTGCGCGCTCATCGCTTCGCGAACTTCTTCGTGAATCGACGCAGCTTTATCAATCCCGCTCACATCAAGCGCCTCGCGTCCCACCTTCACGCGTACCAGCGGCCGTGTTTCCTTGACGTTACCGCTCACCGCCTGCGCCTCTGCCTCCCATTCATTGTCTGTCACCTGCACCCCCAACTCCGCCAAGCGCAACAGCGTCTTCACCACATTCTCCACCTCATCTTCACCTTGAACACAAATCGCCATCGCATGATGTTCGCGCTGCCCAAGAATCTCGCCGATCATTCGCGTGCACGATTCGCCCGGGCCAGTCTCGACAAAGATGCGCACCCCATCCGTATATGCAGCTTCGATGACCCGCGAAAAATCAACCATCGCACTGGCCTGCGCCATGATGGAATCAGCCGCCGCCTCGCGCGTCACCGCATAAGCCTTCGCCCACGCACTGCTGTAAACCGCCGCTCGCGGCTTCGCTCCCCCCGGATTTTCAACCTCATGCAGATGCAGCTCGTGATACCGCTCGCGCACCGGTTCAATCACCTCGCAGTGCACCGTCGTCACGCCTTCCACCGGATGCACCGCACAGCGCAGCTCGCGCGCAAGCGCCATCACAGCGGTGCGATCCCCGCCGATGACACATTCGCCTGGCGTGTTGACCAGCAGCAGATAAACGCGTTTGCGGCCGCGCACCGCAGCAGCAACTTTCTCGCGCTCGCAGCGAATCACGCCGATGAGCCAGTCCACTTTTTCATTCGCGCCAAGTCCCCACGCCTTGCGGGCTGCATCGCAGTTGCCGGTCAGATCCGTTGTGAAGAGCGTGGAGCTTTCCATTCGCCGGAGCATTTCATCCCGGCTGCTTTCCGCCGGCCACCAGCGCGTGGAAAAGAGCGACGTCGTCTCGCCCAGGCTGTACCCGATCACCGCATCAGGTGTAACGCCAAAACGCGCGAACAGATCGGTGACCATCGTGCCCAGACAAACTTGCCCGAAGATGACATCGCTGTGACTGATCTCATTGAGCGACGAAGCAGACCAGAATCGGCCATGGGCAAACTGCGAGAAAAGTCTTTCATTCTCCGCATCCTGTGCCTGCAAAACCTGAGGCCAGCGCACGCCCAGCGCACGCCCCATGCCCAGGTACTGATTTCCAGCACCGGGATAGACGAAGGCGAGGCTCCCCGCCGCTTGCGGCGTAGCGTCGATCACCGACACCGACTTTCTATCAAACAAACTTCGCTCCGCCTTATGCGCCTCTTCCAGCAGCACATGCGAAACATTCCCATCCACACTCGTCGCGCTGACCACAGCGCGGCGAGGCCCATCGATGCGATCGCGCAGCCAGAACCGCGCAGACACATCATCCGCCGGGAGCAGATCGTGATGCAGACAAAGCGCCGCCCGCGCCACCGCAATCAACCCCGTCGCTGCCCCACATCGACCGACAAGCTGACTCACGCGCTCACTTGAATCGACAAGTCCCACCGTTTCCGCATCTACATCTGTGAATGTCCGCGCCACTTCCGCCTCTTCCGCCGCTCGCGGCGTAGCGCCATCAGCGCTGAAGCCCTCGCTCATTCCTTCAACTCCCGCAATCACCGCAAAAATCAGATCCCCATCGCGCACCGCATCTTCATGTCGCTTGAGTACGAAGGCGACCGCACCATCACTGATCACCTGCTCGCGCGATGACTGACCGCATGCTCGTTCACAGATCGCTGCTCGCACATCACCCGCCAGATCGACAGCGCCGACAATCGCTGAGTCGATTTCATTCTGCTGCAAAGCTTTGACCGCAACGCTCAGCGCCTGATGTCCCGATGCTTCCTCTGCGGAAATGGTGTAGCTGGGGCCGCCAACATGAAACGCGCGGGCCACTCGGCTGGCGACGATGCCGCCCAGGGCACCCATCGTGCGATTAGCCGTCAGCGGCGGATGCACCGTATCGCGCGCTTCATCCTGCATCGACCAGCGAAAGTGAAAGTTCGTGGTATTGAGATCCAACCCGATGCCGATGAACACCCCCGTGCGCTCGAGCCTTCCCCCCTCGCCCACCAGCTTCGCTTGCGCCACCGCATTAGCTGCCGTCTGAAGCATCAGCAGTTGCTGAGGCAGCATGTCGCCCAGCTCCGCAGGCGGAATCGCAAAGCGCCCGATGGGCACCGTCACTTCATCAATGAAATATCCCTTGAAATCAGCCGCTTTCGCATGACCCCACCAATGGCGCGGCTGCTGCGGCTCATGATGATCCTCATTGAGAATCGTCCGCCTTGCAAAGGAATCCAGTGAATCCCAAGGCCCCACGCGCACATCCATCCCCACAATCGCCACCGCCGCTCGCGGCGTAGCGCTCTTACTCTTCTCCCCCTTAGGGAGGGGCTGGGGGAGGGTCGGGCGCACTGTGTTTTGATGCGTCCCATTTTGCTGTTGACGCAACCCTACTCCTGCCCCGCCCTGCCCCCTGACAGCCGGAGGGGAGTTCGCATCAAACTCTTCAATGAGCACATGCGCATTAATCCCGCCAAACCCAAACGCACTGATCGCCGCCCTGCGCGGCTGCATCTCATCGCGCCGTTTCCACTCGCGCGGCTGCGCCAGCACTTCCAATCCTGCGCCGCGCATCACATCATTCTTCGCACTGCGCTCAAACGCAGCCGTCGGCGGCAGCACGCCTTCGCGCATCGCAAAGAGCACCTTCATCATGCCCGCTGCGCCAGCGCCGGTGAGCAGGTGGCCGACGTTGCTTTTCACAGAGCCCATTACGGCATTGTGTGAAGGATGCGAACCGCGCAGCTGTGCGAGGCTGTTCACTTCCACTGCGTCGCCTGTGGGGGTGCCGGTGCCGTGGCATTCGATCAGGTCCACATCCATCGGCGACCAGTCAGCTTGTTTATATGCGGCGCGCATAGCGCGAAGCTGACCTTCGGAATCAGGCAGCATGAGGTTGCCGCCGATGTCGTTGGATAGGCCGATGCCGCGGATGACAGCGTGAATTTCATCGCCATCACTTAGGGCATCATCGAGCCGTTTGAGCACGAACATGCCGCACCCTTCGCCAACGACCAGGCCATCGGCGCGTGCATCAAACGGGGCGCAGCGGCCGGTGGGCGAAAGCGCTTTGAGCTGACTGAAGCCCATCTGGGTGTAGAGCGAATCAGGCCGCGATAAACCACCGGCGAGCATCGCATCAGCCCGGCCACTGGTCAGTTCATCACACGCCAGCTTGATCGCATAAAGCGAAGAAGCACACGCAGCATCGAGTGTGAAGGTGGAGCCGGTGAGGCCCAGAACTTTGGCGAGTACACCGGCGGGTAAGCCGGCGACGTAGCGATTGAGCGGATCAGTTTTAGTTTTGGATAAAGCAGTGCGCCTCAGTGCTTCATCAAGTGCTTCGCCGAGGATTTCGTCGGCGAGCGCACTCGAGGCATCGGTGGGCAGCGCGATGTTGCCGATGATGATGCCGGTGCGCGAGCGATCGGTGTTAATAGTCTTGGCGCTGTCCCATGCTTCCTTGCCTGCGTGCAGCAGCAGGTGAAACATGGGATCGAGTTGCGTCAGCCGATCGCGTGTGGCTTGATTCACATTGAAGCGAGAGGGGTCGAACTGAAAATCCTCGATGAAACAAGCCTTGGCGGAGAGCGTGCGATCTTCGCCGCCGCCGGATTGGTGTACTTCATCAGCGGGGATCAGCCAGCGCCCTGTGGGCGCTTTGCGCGCCGCAGATTGGCCCGTGAGGATGTTCTTCCAGAACGCAGCGAGATTCGCCGCGCCGGGAAAGAGGCCTGCTTTGGAGACGATCGCGATGTTCAGTGGATCAGGCATGACGCTTTACGCATTACACAGTCGCGCTGTCTTGAATCTGGTTGTGAGCGAAGGCCTGTCGCAGCGAACCATCGACCACGCAGGTGTATCCTTCGATGCGGGCGACCAGCGCGCCTTTGGCGTCGATGAACTCGATGTCGGCGACCGCTTCATGCGCCGTGTGGCGAGTGATGTTGCTGATCAGTTGCACACCTTGTGCCGGAAATTTGCGGGCAAACTGCTGATAGCGGGCGAGGCCCGTGGGCAAGGAGCATGAGCCCAGTTGCTTCGCACACCAAATGATCATGAGCTGAAACGCACCATCAATCGCCATCGGATCCGCCAACCAGGCTGAGCGAATCGGCTGCTTCATCCAGGTCGAAGGCGCGGGAGCAGCGACCACATTTGCCGCGATCCATGAAGCATCACACGCCAGTACACGGCTGATGGCGTGTAAATCACCGCCATGAAACAGCGTGCCATCGTCGTAAGGTTTTAGGTCTGCGAGGGCAGCACCACCGGCCAGGGTATCAGCAGGGATCGAGAGTTTTGCTGTGTCACGTGAAAGCGCTGTGACCAGTGCCACTGAAGCGCGGGCGTGCAGAACAGTGCCGTGGCGAAGCTCGACAGGCACGATCAGTTCTTCGCCTTGAGTAGCAGGCTGCCCCGCGTAAGCAGTCAGCGCGACGGCACCATCGCCATCGACCTTGACACCTTTGAAGACGCGCAGATCGCGCAAACCAGCGAAGGCGAGACCGGGGTTGTCATGAATCGCCGCGTGCGCCAGCCATTCAATCATGATCGCCATCGGCAGCACCGCTTTGCCACCGATCACATGCGAACGAAGCATCGGCATGGCATCGAGACTGACTTCGCGCTCGAAGGCGATTGCGAGAGCAGGGCCAAGGGAGGAGGGCCTAGGGCCTAGAACAGAATTGGAATGTTTCTCCTCCCTAGGCCCTAGGCCCTCTTCCCTTGGCCCTATTTCCCCCAGAATCACAATCTCCACCGGGCCGTTTGTCGGCGTGGCGATTTCGTCAGCGAGATAAGCTGCGCCATCGTCCAGGCCGATGACGCCCACGCCTTCGCTGGCGAAGAGTTGCTTGAGTGCGGGCGTGACCATGCCGCCGTCCCACGGGCCCCAGTTGATGCTCAGCACGCGGCAGTTCTTGCGGGTCATCGCCTGCTCTTGCGAAAGCTTGTTGAGCACTTCGTTGGCTGCTGCGTAATCGACCTGGCCCCTGCGACCAAAGCGAGCGGTGGAAGAAGAGAAGGCGATGATGGTGCGCAAGTCATCGGACTTAGTCGCGGCAAGCAGGGCGCGGAAACCATCGACTTTCGTGCCGAAAACGAGTGAAAACTGTTCTTCGGTTTTATCTTCGATGAGCCTATCGGCGAGCACACCAGCGCCGTGGATGATGCCGCGGATGGGGCCGTGTTGTTTGCGAGCATTGTCAATGGCGGCGCGCACCTGATTCGCATCGCACACGTCAACGCTTGTATAAATCGCCTTGCCGCCGGCGGCTTCGATAGCGCTGAGTGTGGTGAGCACTTCGCGGTTGGCCATCGCTTTGCGGAAGGCCTGTTCGATGGCTTTGGGCGTGGCGGGCCTCACCTGCGATGCCAGTGCTTTCTTGATGGCGCCTTCATCTTGCAGATTTGCCAGCCAGTCAGGCTCGGCGGTGGGGGCGTCGCTGCGGCCGAGCAGCAGAAGTTTGCAGTGATAGCGCTGGGCGATGGCGATGGCGACGTGAGCGGTGACGCCGCGCGCTCCGCCGGTGATGACGATGACGTCTTCTTTATTGATCGGTGCAGTCGAAGCGATCGTCGCTTCATCCAGCGCGATGGTTTCAAGCTGTGTCATCACACGACCGCGCGAAGTCATGCCGACTTCGATGGGGCCTTCGCGCAAGAGTTCATCGACCAGGTCTTCCGACAGTTCGCTCTTGTGGCGGATCGGCTGCTCGATGTCGATTACCTTGCACGCGACCTGTGGCCATTCGTGCGAAGCAGTTTTGATGATGCCCGCCAGTGCGGCGCTGAGCGGCTCAGGGGTAGCTTCATCATCACGTGTTAAAGCGAAGCTGCCGCCTAGATGGGTGATGGCGGTGAGCAGCACGTGCTGGCCGGTGGTTGCATGGGCGTGGCGCAGAGCAGGGCCGGTGCGCTGAATGAGTTTGAAGGCGCTAAGAATATATGCGTCATCGATCTTGGCCGGTGACGGCACGATGAGCCCTGCGACGGCTTGATCTTTGGGATCAGCATCGAGCGGCACGATGACGCCTTGGATGTTCTGTTCTTCCAGCGCAGCTTTGAGGTGTGCGGCAAGTCCATCGCCATCATCAGTGATCCAGACCGGCGTGTGCGAAGGCAGGCGAAGACGCTTGCGGGAGGCGGCGCTGGTCAGCGGCGTGAGGGTGAGGCATTGCCGAAGTAACCTCCGCGTCTGGGGCTCGGTTGAGCCGTGGGATGATTGGGAGGCAGGGTCGATTTGAGATTCGGAAGCCCGCCCCTTTGGGGCGGCGCTAAACGTTTCAGCGCCTGCGTGTTTGCTGAGGAAGTCCACGATTTGGCCGAGGGTTTGCAGGGTGCCCAGGTCTTCGGGCTTGACGATCGGAGCGTCGGGCAATCGCTCTTGAAGAGCGGAGAGAATTTCGACGCGCTTGATCGAGTCGATGCCGAGGTCGCCGTCGAGGCTCATCGTGAGTTCGAGCATTTCGGCGGGGTAGCCGGTTTTGTCAGCGACGACGGCGAGGAGGACGGGGGCGATGTCGGAGGTTGGGGTTGATGGCGCGGTTGTTGGTGCGGTTGATTGCGCGCTCTCGGGAGCCCGCCCCTTTGGGGCGGCGCTAAACGTTTCAGCGCCTGCGTGTTTGCTGAGG
>CAZYQL010000008.1:38947-42872 GCA_964650055.1 uncultured Phycisphaeraceae bacterium
AGCCCGCCCCTTTGGGGCGGCGCTAAACGTTTCAGCGCCTGCGTGTTTGCTGAGGAAGTCCACGATTTGGCCGAGGGTTTGCAGGGTGCCCAGGTCTTCGGGCTTGACGATCGGAGCGTCGGGCAATCGCTCTTGAAGAGCGGAGAGAATTTCGACGCGCTTGATCGAGTCAATGCCAAGATCGCCATCGAGGCTCATGGTGAGTTCGAGCATCTCGGCGGGGTAGCCGGTTTTGTCGGCGACGACGGCGAGGAGGACGGAAGAGATTTCGGATGATGGATTGGGGACAGGTGCGGCAGGTGTTGGTGCAGGTGCGGCATAGACAATAGGAGCAACTGGCGCGATGGGAGCGATGGGAGCGATGGGCGCCATGGGCGCAGGTACAGGGCGAGCGGGGAGCGAAGCCGCGAGCGGCTGCGGTGCGAAGGTCGGCATCGCTACCTGCGCGCCCAGTGAAGCGGCGAGCAACTGGTTCTGCTGATCGATGAGCTGCGCCATCGTGCGCTGCGCGGCATCCTGTCCCTCCAGATACTGGCGATGCAACTGGGCCATCTGCTCCTGCGTGCGCTGGAGCGCGAGGATGGACTGCTGCGTGATCGCCAGGGCCTGCGATAGATGAGTCGAAGAGGGCTGCGGCGAAGGCTGCGGAGTGGGGGCGTTCGTGTTCAAGGCTGGGCCTCGCGGGGAGAGAGCGGGTGTCGGGTGTCGAGTGTCGGGTATCGGCGTTGTGGATGAATGATGAGTCGGTGCGCTGCTTAGACTCCCCTCCCTCTTAGGGAGGGGCTGGGGGAGGGTCGGGCGTGAGGTACTTTTTTGCGTCTCGTTTTGTTGTTGATCCAAACTTCCCCCTGCCCCTCTCTGGAAGGGAGGGGAGTAAGAAGTCGTTTCTCGGCGCGGCTTGCTCGGGCGCTCTTTCACATAATTCGCGCCGCTGAGTTTCACGGTCATCGCCGGTTTCTTGCCGGTCTGTTTAACAGGCTTGAATGAGTGATCCCATTGTTTGAGATCAACCTCGTGTCCCAGCGCGGCAAGCTGTGCGAGCAGTGATGCGAGATCGAATTCACCGGTGCGTTTGCCTGCGGACTGATCGATGGAAAGCGCGATGTGGCTGCGCTGACCGAGGATGGATTTGACGAGCGAGGTGAGTGTGGACTTGGGGCCCACTTCGATGAAGGTGTCGATACCGGCGGCGAACATCTTCTCGATCATGCCGATGAAATCGACGGGCTTTGCAAGTTGACCGGCGAGCAGGTCGCGGGCCTGTTTCGCATCACTCGGATAGATGTCGCCCGTCGTGTTGGCATAGACCGGCAGCGTGCCGGTTGCGAACTCGATATCCGCCATGCCTTGCGCGAAAGGCACCTGTGCATCAGCGACAAGGCTGCTGTGAAAGGCTGCGGAGACGGGGAGTTTCTTAGCACGGAGGCCGCGCTGTTCACAGGCGGTGGCGGCGCGCTGGATTTGTTCACTCGAACCTGAGAGCACCATCTGCGAAGGCGAATTGCGATTGGCGATGACCACGCCTTCGAGCTTGGATTCACGCAAAAGTTTTTCGACTTCATCAGCGCTGGCGATGACGGCGAGCATGGTGCCGCGATCAGCGAGCGCACTGCCGGCTTGAGCCATGAGGCTGCCGCGCAGGTGAGCGAGTTTGTGCAGCGATGTTTCATCGATGCGGCCAGCGGCGTGAAGCGCGACCAGTTCGCCGAAGCTGTGGCCGGCGGTCGCGGAGGCTTTGACATTGAATGATTCAAGCACGCGCAGCGCGCCGACGCTGACCGCGCCGATGGCGGGCTGAGCGTGTTGTGTTTGCCGCAGCATTTCTTCGCTGGCTTTACGCGGCGCTTCATCGAAGACGGGGACTGGATAGATAAGATCGCTCAGGCGCTGGCCTGAATCTGTTTCGGTGAAGGCGTCGTTGGCGTGGGCGAGAGCATTGAGAACAAGAGGCGAATCACAAGCGAGATCGCGCAGCATGCCGGCGTACTGCGAGCCTTGGCCGGGGAAGAGGAAGGCGAGTTTTGTTGGTACGCCGTTGGCGTAATAAGCGCCATCAGGGGATGAGGCGCGGGCGATGTTTTGCGAATCAAGTAGTCGCTGCGCGGAAGCGATGAGCTTGGCGATGTCGGTGCGATCGCGCTCGATGACGAGTACGAGGCGGTGAGATTTCTTCGCATCGAATGAAGCGCGAAGCAGTGCGGTGATGCTGCGCAGCTCTACCCAATCTTTCGAGGCGACATCGGCGAAGGATTTCAGATCTGTTCGCAGTGCATCGAGTGAGTCCGCACTGAAGGGCGCGATGAGGATGGTGTTGCTGTGGTCGTAATTCGTACTCCCCTCCCTCTTAGGCAGGGGTTGGGGGATGGTCGGGTGTACAGTGTTTTTTTGCGTTACTTGCTGCTGTTGATCCAACCCTCCCCCGGCCCCTCCCTGCCCCCGGATAGCGGGAGGGGAGTAGGAATCGATCACCTCTTCGAGCACACAGTGAAAATTGCTACCACCAAAACCGAACGCGCTGACACCCGCCCGGCGAGGATGTTCCTTGCGCGGCAGCCAGGGGCGGCGCTCCGTATTCAAATAGACAGGCGATTCGCCAGGCTTCACCACATCCAGCGGCTGCGACACCTTGATCGTCGGCGGCAGCACCTTGTGATGCACCGCGAGTGCAGCCTTGATCAGACCTGCGACACCGGCGGCGGCTTTGGTGTGGCCGATCATTGACTTGACGCTGCCGACGGCGGTGCGGGGAAGGAAGTTCTGAGTTCTGAGTTCTGAGTTCTGAGTTATAGATTCAGAAGCCTGCAACTCAGAACTTTGAACTTTGAACTCAGAACTATTTTCGAAGACTTGTCTCAGCGCTTTGATCTCGACGCCGTCGCCGACTTTTGTGCCGGTGCCGTGCGCTTCGATGAGTTCGATGGTGCGCGGCGAGACGCCTGCTTCGCGGTAGGCACTGGTGAGGCACTTGACTTGACCAGCGGCGCTGGGTGCGTAGATCGCGTTGCCTTTGCCATCACTCGATGAGCCGATGCCTTTGATGACGCAGTAGATTTTGTCGCCATCGCGTATCGCATCATCAAGGCGCTTGAGCGCGACAATGCCCAGGCCTTCGCCCAGGATGGTGCCATCGCCATCGGCGCTGAACGGCTTGCTGTTACCCGTGGGCGAGAGCGCGGGGGTCTTACTGAAACACATGTACATGAAGATGTCGTTGAACGTGTCGAGGCCGCCGGTGAGGACCATGTCCATGCGGCCGGTCTGAAGTTCCATCGTCGCCATGTGAATCGCACTAAGCGATGAGGCACATGCCGCATCAACCACGCAGTTGCTGCCACCCAGATCAAAGCGATTAGCGATGCGACCCGCAGCGACATTGCCGAGTAGTCCCGGGAATGAATTTTCCTGCCAGGGCACGTAGCCATTAGCGATGCGCTCAACGACATCATCCGCAGTGGCTTTGTCCACACCTGCTTCATCGAGCGCTTTGCGCCAGATCGGATGACCAAGGCGAGCGCCCAGCGGAATGACTAATTCCAAAGTGCCCGTGACGCCCAGGATGATGCTGGTGCGATCGCGGTTGAAGGGTCGGCCATCGCCAGTGCCGCGGCCTGTTTCGTAATTCGCATCGCGCAGCGCCTGTTCAGCGACCATGAGGCCAAGGAGCTGGGTGGTGTCGGTGGCTTCGAGATTGTTGGGCGTGATGCCGTGATGGAGCGGGTTGAAATCGACGGGGTCGATGAACCCGCCGCGCTTGGCGTAGGTCATGTCCGGCTTGGCGGGGTCGCTGTCGAAATAAGCCTCGGGCTTCCAGTGCGTCGCGGGAATGTCGGAGATGGCATCGACACCGCGCTTGATGTTGGACCAGTAGGATTCAACACCATCCGCTTTGGGAAACAGACAGCCGATGCCGACGATGGCGATGGGG
>CAZYQL010000008.1:42972-47862 GCA_964650055.1 uncultured Phycisphaeraceae bacterium
CATTCCTCTTTATTCCTCTTCACCCTCGCTGTCGCCGCGCTGACTTTCCAGTCGCTCCCTATTCGCCCGGCCATCCATCAAAATAAACAATCGTTCGCGTTGCTTTGCATCGATCACCGCTTCAATCTGTTTCTTCACCTGACCCAGATGCGAGCGCCGCGACAGGTGCGTGAGCACCACCGCTTCCGCAGTTGTCTTTTCCAGCAGTTTCGCAATGTCGTTCAGGTGCAGATGCTGCCCCACAGCAGCACGCTTCATATCACCAGGCTCCACGAAGGTGCACTCGGTGATGAGGATCTTCGCGTTCAAAACGTCTGGCCGATCAAAGTGCTCGCCCCACATCGTGTCGCCTGTATAACAGACGAGTGGCACCTCGAACGTGTTCGTGATCGTTTCGCCAGCGTTCTTAAGTTCCACCAGTTTTTCCTGAGGCAGGCCCACCAAATCCGGCCGCAGCTTGCTCCGCTTTTCAATGAGCACATAGCCCAGCGATGGCACCGTGTGCTTGGTCGCAAAAGCGCGAAGGTGAATGTGGTTTTTGATCTCCACCTCGCCTTCGTGTTCCAGCGGAATGACATTATAGGGCGTCTTCTGTGCTTCGAGATCGACCCAGGCCTTCATAATGTTATGAATCGCCTGTTCGATCTGAGCGGGGCAGATGAGTGTGCCCACACCCATGCCTTGGAAGTTGCGCTGGGAGAACCAATAGCTCAGGCCCGCTGAGTGATCCATGTGCCCATGCGTCAGCGCCGCAAACTTGGCAGCCAGCGCTGCGCGAGGCACGAGGCCCAGATCGAAGCAGATATCGAGTTCGGGAATCTGAACGCAGCTCTCTTCGCCGGCGATGGAGATGCCCTGCACGCGAAAGGGCGGGAGGTAGAGATAGCCCATCTGCGACCGGCGGGGCGGTTCCTTGGGGATGGAAACTTCGGGTTTCACGGGCGTTCTCGCGCTGCCGCTGTCTGCACGAAACTGAATCCAAAGGGCGGCAGACAACGGGCGCATAGACGCCGACAAACCGCGAAAACCTCGTGAAACGAGGCGGATTCAGAAAAAGGTACAGGCCGCGGTGGGATTCGAACCCACGATGGGATCACTCCCAACGGATTTGCAATCCGCCCCATTAGTCCACTCTGGCACGCGGCCGATCGCGGAGCATTGTAGCGGTGGAAGCGCTCACGGCAACTGACGGTGTAAACGCGGCGAAGGCCGATGCTTATTCGGTTTCACCACGAAGGCACGAAGACACGAAGGCAAGAAGGAAGACTGCAACGAGGCGCTTCACTTATCAGGCCAAGTCATGATTGGCCACCGAGCCACCGAGGAATACAAAGCAAGTAGAACGCCAAGATCACGATCGCGCAGTCACTTCATTGGGGCTAATTACGCCCTATCTGCCTTTTGCCTTCCTCAGTGCCTCGGTGACTCGGTGGCCCTATTCAATTCGTTTTCTGGCGAAACGCAGGTCTGAACGATGAAGTTCAGAGCCTCATGCTTTCATTACTTCGTGTCTTCGTGCCTCGTGGTAAAACCGAATTTCACCTTTGCTATACGTCTTGTCGGAGTTGTCACTCCGCCGGTGCATGAGCGCCAGGCTCAGGGCTGGCGAGCTGACGCGGCCGGGGCAAGAAGCAAACACGGTGCAGCATATGCAAACTTGAACGGAGGAGGGATCACTGGCGTAACTTCGCTTGAAACCTCGACAAACTGTACGAGACTACCGCTTCTGCTATACTTTTGGGCCTTCCATCTCGGTGCATGTGTTCATGTACCAATGGCGGCGGATTCGAAGCGAGAAGTAACCAACCCCTACAAACCCAGATACCAACCTTGATAGGAGCCCGCTCATGTTGAGTACGAAATTGCTACAAAATGTTCCGTTTGTCGCCGGCCTGACGGCGATCGTTGCCACACTCACCGCCAGCCTTGCGCCAGTCATCGCAGCGGACGTGAAGATCGAAATCCCCGCGATTCGTTCGATCCAGACCAACACGCCCGGCGAAGGCAAAAGTGATCAGGTTTACCTGCTCGTCACTGGTATTGCCAAGGGCGAAGCCGTCGCCAAGCAACTGCCCGATGGCAAAAGTTTCAAGGCCAGCCCCAAGGAGCAGCCGGTCGATGGCAAGTCCGCTGTGACCGTGTGGGAAGGCAAGCTCGATGAAGGCCAGTCGGTCGTGCTGACCGTTGCCGCCTTCGCTGGTGGCAAGATCACCGACGATCAGCGCAAAGCTTATTTCGAGAAGAAAGCTGCCAGCGACAAGAAGATCGAAATGACCAAGCCCACGGATAAGGATTCGCTCAACAAGGCCCGCGCCATGCTCAGCAAGCAGAACGTCGCCTTCTACAAAGCCATCGGCGAAATCTTCCCCAAGCAGAAGGGCGATCACTACGTTGGCGCTTTCGATGTCTTCGTCATCAACATCGGCGGCACCATCCACAAACGCATCACCCCCACCGGCCTGCTCCACGGCGAGCACTACGGCACCGGCGTCAAGCAATACTCCAAAATCAAGTACACCCGCGAAAATGTCCTCACCAAAGATGAGAACGGCCAGTTCTACGAACTTCAGATGGAACCCACTGCTGAAAACGAGCAAGGCCTCCGCGTCAAAATGACCGAAGTCGAAAAAATCGAAGGCGACCGCAACGTCACCGACTACCTCGTCGATGTCACCATCAAAGCCGACGGCAAGCTCACTACCTTCGAACTCGCCGGCGAACACCCCGGCCCAACCATCGTCCACGACTACTGGGACTGGGCGGAATAAGGCAGCGGTCAGAGGACACAAGAATTGAAGCGCATTGATGATTCAAGCCCGATGGCGAGCCTCGATGGAGGTTCATCATCGGGCTTGTCATTTGTACTGACACAACACCAAAATATTTAGCCGGTCGCCTTGGCGAACGGAGTCGGGCTGCGCCTCGATGATTCGCACAAGGCGAAAATCAGACTCGCGGTTGAGCCGTGACTCAACGAGTCACGGACGCCTACGGCCTATTGGAGTTTTCAGTTGAAAGAGAATTCTCGCGACACAGCGTCCCCGTCAACCTGCGGCTCATGAAACACCGCGCGACGTACACCCTTGCAGGCCCTAGGCGTCCGCGACTCGTTGAGTCGCGGCTATCGATCCAACTTTCAACCTTGAACCTTGAACCTTCAACCTCGAATTCACTCCGTCTTCTTCACCGGCTTACCCTCTTCAAAATTCTGTTCGCCCAGCGCCCAGACCCATTTGCCGCCTTCGACTTTCAGCTCGAAGCGTTGCTTTTTTTCGCCCAGCGCGACGATCATGTATGCCGACTGATCGCCTTGCGCTTCGATGGTCATGGTGGGCAGTTGATCATCGGTGGTCTTGCGCCACCACAAGCCGAAGTAGCGATCGTTGGGCAGATCATGCAGACTGGTGACGCGGTCGCCGCCTAGGTGGTTGATGACGGTCAGTTGTTCCTGCTCGCTGAGGCCGCGCAAGGTTTCCAACGCCTGATCGATGGCCCTTCTGCTTTTGGAATCGAGCAGCGCATAAAGCTGTTCGGGCTTGCGCTGATTCACTGCGGCATACCACTGCTCCTTAAAAGTATCGAGCGACTGCGCGCTCTTGTTGCCGCAGCCGGTGTGCAGGCACGTGGCCAGTGTGAGACAAAGTAGAGAGATGATCGGGGTGGCGCGAGAAGTCATAAAACCATTATCGGATAGATTCGCGGGCAGGTGCGCAATAAAGAATCGTTTATCGCCTCGCCCAAGGCGTGGCTTACGGGTGCGAGCCGCACACCCGTTTGCTATTGCGTGTTGCAGCCTATCCCCATCCTGCTAGAATACCGTGCTGCAAGGTGGGTCAGTGACTTTGTGGCTCTGCGCTCAGGGATGAACGACAGAGGTTCGAGACTTGACGGTCGCCGTGTCGGCGGCCGGTCTCTTTTTCTATTGGCGACCGCTTTGGCCACATTCCGGGGAGCCTGAGCGAGCCTTCGCGTCTTGTATTCGCTTCTTATTAGTAGATACAGACAGAATGCTCTGGGCTTGGTGCAGGCAGGGGCAACCCGTCGCAACACTGACAATGGTCTCTTTTTCAGGAGTCGTCTCATGGCATCGCTCGTTAAAGATCTCGTCGAAGCTGGTATCCACTTCGGGCATCGCTGCACGAACTGGAACCCGAAGATGTTGCCCTACATCCACGGCAAGAAAAACAAAATCCACATCATTGATGTCAAGGCGACCGTCAAAGGTCTGCTCCTGGCTCGTAAGTTTTTGACCAAGGTCGTCGCTGAGGGCAAAGATGTGCTCTTCGTCGGCACCAAGCGTCAGGCCCGCGGCATCCTCGAAAAATACGTCGGCGAAGCCGGCCAACACTACGTCATCGAGCGCTGGCTTGGTGGCACGCTCACCAACTTCCGCACCATCCGCGATCGCCTCAAGCGCCTCGAAGAACTCGAAGCCATTGACAGCGCGGGCGACATGTCCACCAGCTACTCCAAGAAAATGGAATCGACCCTCCGCCGTGAGAAGGCGAAGATCCTTCGCAATCTCTCAGGCATTCGCAACATGACCAAGCTGCCCGGCGCGATGGTCGTCATCGATGTCAAGCGTGAAGCCAATGCGGTGCGTGAAGCTCGCAAGCTGGGCATTCCGACCGTCTGCCTGATCGATACCGACAGCGACCCGGACTTCGCAGACATTCCGATCCCCGGCAACGACGACGCGATGCGCTCGATCGAAGTCGTGGTGCAGAGCCTCGTGGCTGCGGTCAACGAAGGCAAGACATCGCGTCAAACGATGGGCGAAGGCAAGGACGATGGCGGCAATGCTGGCAATGCCGGTGGCCGTGGCCGTCGCAGCACCCGTGCGAAGTTCCGCTCCGATGAAAAAGAAGGCAGCGAGCCTGCTGCTGAAGC
>CAZYQL010000009.1:0-2522 GCA_964650055.1 uncultured Phycisphaeraceae bacterium
CATGAAGGCGCGAAGTCACGAAGTTTCAAGGCAATGAAGTGATGGCCGTATTCATGATTTTCATCCTTCGTGTCTTGGTGCCTTCGTGGTCAAATTGAATTTGACTGTTGGGAGCGATCGCGCAAGGCTTGGCGTGGCCTGCGTCAAAACGCCTCACGCCCAAAGCTGCCGATTTGTTGACACTTCTGCGCTGGCCCGCTACCTTCTCGCACTCATCGGAGCCGGGCCGATTCGGCGCGGTGCCCACCGATCTGCGGATCGAATAAGGCTGATTCCGATCATGCTCAACCCTTCGGAAAACCCGAAGAAACCCGATGACGCGGTGCCAGCAAACCCCGCCAAGGCTGAGGCTGATCGAAAGCCTGCCGGCAAGCCTGTCGGGAAGCCAGCAGGCAAGCTAGCAGGTAAGGCTGCCGGCAAGCAGTGGCTGAGCATGGGGCAACTGGCCAGCAGCGGCGCGGAACTGGGACTGACTGTCGCCATTTTGACGCTCCTCGGCTGGTGGCTCGATAATCAGTGGAACAGTAGTCCGTGGATGCTGCTCACCGGCGCACTGATCGGAACACTTGGATCGATGTACAAACTCTGGCGCTTGAACGCGAAGATGACCGCAAAATATTTCGGCAAAGACAAAAAAGGAACTTCTGAATAACTTAGACGATCCAGCGGAAGGACATCTAAGGAAAGCAAGAAAGCAGGAAAAAGCCTTGGAGCATTGGAACTCTTTTCCTGCTTTCCTGCCTTCCTAAGAGGCGCTCCGGTTAATCAGAGGCTTCAAGAAACAATAACCGCTAAGTCGAATCTCCCATGCAGGCAACTTCCTCGATCCATCACCCGTTTCCGCTTCGCCGCACCCTTGCGGTGATGAGCGCTATGGCGGTGGTGGTGATGGCAGTTGAGATTGTGCTTGTGCCTTGGCTTTTTGGCTGGCCCGATGGCGGAGTCATGGCAGTGCTGCTGATGGCGGGATTGGTTTGGATTAGCGGGATGCTCAGTGTGCTGCCGATGGCGCGGGAACAGGGGCGCGGGCCGCTGGCGGTGGTGAAGGTGTTTTTTCTGGGCATGGGTGTGCGGGCGATTGTGGCGGTGGTGGCGATCATCATTGCGGTGAAGAAGCTTCAGTTGCCGCTGGGGCCCACGGGTGTAGCGACGATGATGATGTATCTGCCGCTGCTGTTTGTAGAGACGCGCATGCTGGCGAATTATGTGCAGAAGTATGATCAGCTAAGTAAGAACAAGAGTGGTACGGGTGGGGATGGATCGGGGACGAGTGGTTCGGAAAAGAATGGTTCGGAAAAGAATGGTTCGGGGACGAGTAGTTCGGGGACAGAATTGCAAGAGAAGAAGTTGGAAGTAGGAGCGAAGCCGCGAGCGGCGGATCGCACAAGTGACATGACTGACGACACAACCGCCCCCTGCACGGAGGCCCTGGCGTGATTGACGTTCTTGATTCCCTATTGACTTTTGCGGCATCGAACCCGGTCGATCACGTGATCGACAAGCCGATCTATGGCCAGTGGTTCATCAGTAATGCCACGCTCATGCTGATCTTGAGCGGCGCGATCACGCTGTGGATGATTCTGCCCGCGGCAAAGAAGATCGCCACGGGTAACGCGCATACGCTCGACGACTTCCGCTCACAAGGCCTCAAGGCCAACATGGTCGAAACGGTTTGTCTTTATCTTCGCAACGAAGTTTTCAAGCCCATGCTTGGCGAGCAGACCGATCGTTACTGCCCGATGCTCTGGACTTTTTTCTGGTTCATTCTCATCAACAATCTGATGGGGCTGATTCCGTTTGGTGATATCACGGCGCTGTTTGGTCTCAACGAATACAACGGTCACTACGTCGGCTTCGGCGGCACCGCCACGCAGTCCATCTGGGTCACCGGCGCGCTGGCAGCCATCGCCTTCATCTGGTTCAACGGCGTCGCCCTCGCCAAAGACCCTGTCGGATTCTGCAAGCATCTGACCGGCGGCGCCCCGTGGTTCATGTGGCCCATCATGGTCGTCGTTGAAATCGTGGGCACCTTCGTCAAACCCATCGCTCTGGCCTTGCGTCTATTCGCCAACATGACCGGCGGGCACATCATCGTCGCCACGCTGCTGGGCTTTTTCGTTCAGCTCTCGCAGTGGAAATTCGGCATCGGCCACGGCATGGCCCTGATCCCGCTGGCCGGCACCATCGCCATCTACTTCCTCGAACTCCTGGTCGCCTTCATTCAGGCGTACATCTTCACCTTCCTCACCGCACTCTTCCTGAGCCAGCTTGTCGTCCACCACGGCCACGATGAACATCATGAAGAGCACGGCGAAGATCACGGACACGATCACGATCATTCACACGATCACGATCACGCCCATGCTCACTGAGGAAAAGCGAAAAAGCAGGAAAGCAAAAAAGCGAGAAATTCAAGGCAATTCAAGGCATTAGGAAAATCGGAAATCTGAGATTTGAAATCTGACCTCTGACCTCTGACCTCTGACTTTAAACTTTGAACTCAGAACTTTGAACTCAGAACT
>CAZYQL010000009.1:2622-4207 GCA_964650055.1 uncultured Phycisphaeraceae bacterium
AAGGATTCATCATGCTCCGAATCTTTTTGCCTTCGCTTTCGCTTCTGACCGTCGCTTCGCCCGTGCTGGCGGCTGATGCAGGGGCCAATCCCTTTGCGGGCACGATCTATCAGGCCATCGCTGCCGCCACGGTTTTTCTCGTGGTTTTCTTCGTTCTCAAAGCCAAAGCCTGGGGCCCGATTCTCAAGGGCTTGCAGGACCGCGAGAACAAGATCAAAGCTGACCTCGAAAGCGCTGAGCGCGCTAACAAAGATGCCCAGTCCAATCTCAAAGCCTATCAGCAGCAACTGAGCGAAGCCCAGACCGAAGCCAAGCGCATCATGGATGCTGCCCGCGCTGATGCGGACAAGCTTCGCGCTCAGCGCCATGCCGAGACGCAGGCTGAGATCACCGCGATGCGCACGCAGGTGACGCGTGATATTCATAACGCCAAGGATCAGGCTGTGAAACAGCTCATCGAAGAAGTGGGCATGCTCTCGACCCAGATCGCCGGCCAGATTCTCAAGCGTGAAATCAATGCGAGTGATCAGTCGAACCTGGTGCGCGAATCGATCGAGCAGTACCAGGCGGCGAAAAACTGAATGCGAATGGCGAACAAACTTGCGAGCCGGAATTGGCCGCAAAAAAGCGCAGAAGGCGCAAAAAAGAGAACTGTGAGATCGGGCTGATTAAAAATGCTAGATGAAAAGTTGCGTGAAGATTCATCCTGTTTTTTTTGCGTCTTTTGCGCATTTTCGCGGCCAATGCTCCTGGTGCGGCACTGATTTGAGATTTGATTTTTGATATTTGGAACTTAACCCCCATGTCCAATAGCGCACAACTCGACACGACCATGATCCGCGCCATCGATCGCATCTATGCCCGTGCGCTGCTGGAGCTGGCGCAGGAGCAGAATGTGCTCGATGATGTCGCGGATCAGATGAATGATCTGGCGACGCTGGTCAAAGAGAATCCGCAGTTCGGCCAGCTTCTTCGCTCGCCTTCGATTGAAAGTACCGTCAAGCAGAAGATGCTTGAGCACGTGTTCAAGGCCAGTGCTCACCCGCTGGTTTATCAGTTCATGTTGGTGCTCGAGCGCAAGAATCGCATCGGCAGTTTTCCGAGTATCGTGCTGGCGTTTCGCGAGCTTTACAACGACAAGCATGGCGTGATGGAAATCAAAGCTGAGGTGGCGCAGCCGCTCGATGACACGACCAAGCAGGCCGTCGCTGATTGGATTTCCAAGGTGGTCAATCGTCAGGTGGCGATCCACGCAACGGTTAATGAAGACCTCATCGGCGGCATCAAGTTCCGCGCTGGCGATCATCAGTTTGATGGCTCCATCGCGACTCAGCTTCGCAGGCTCCGCCGTAATTTGTCCGCCGCCGGTGAGACGACGGCGCGGAATCTGGTGAATCAGATTGTTGTTGAAGGATGAAACCGTTTTACTCCCCGCCCTCTTAAGGAGGGGCCGGGGGTCGGCATCGAAGAAAGGATGTCGGCCCAGATTCAGGAATAAACATAGCGCACAGTGTTTTTGCAGACCGACCCTCCCCTAACCCCTCCCTAGGAGGGAGGGGAATATGAAGAGCCTCGAAACTTTTAC
>CAZYQL010000009.1:4307-20064 GCA_964650055.1 uncultured Phycisphaeraceae bacterium
GCTTACCGCTTAACGACCCTTAGAGGATTGTCATGAAAATCAAGATTGACGAAATCACGAACCTGATCAAGCAGGAAATCACCAAGCACTCCGCTGCACTCGAAGTGACGCAGGTCGGCGAGGTCATCGAAGTTGGTGACGGCATCGCCCGTATCTACGGCCTATCCGGCGCGATGGCTGGCGAAATGCTTGAGTTCGAAGTCGGCGGCGGCAAGACCGTCATGGGCCAGGTCATGAACCTGGAACAGGACATCGTCGGCGCGATCATCTTCGGCAACTACCTCGAAATCAAAGAAGGCATGACCGTTCGCACCACCGGCGAACTGCTCTCCGTGCCCGTCGGTGAAGGCATGCTCGGCCGCGTGGTCAACGGACTGGGCGAACCCATCGATGGCAAAGGCCCGATCCAGGCCAGCGAACGCCGCAAGGTCGATATCATCGCCCCCGGCATCGCTGATCGTCAGCCCGTGAAGCAGCCGCTGCAGACTGGTATCAAGGCTGTTGATTCGATGATCCCCATCGGCCGCGGTCAGCGTGAACTGATCATCGGCGATCGTAAGACTGGCAAGACCGCCGTCGCTGTCGATGCGATTATCAATCAGGCTTACACGCACAAAACCGATCAGCCTGTGTACTGCATTTATGTTGCTATCGGCCAGAAGGAATCGACCGTTGCTGCTGTGGTCGAATCGCTCCGCAAGAACGGCGCGATGGAATACACCATCGTCGTCAATGCTTCCGCTGGCTATCCTGCGCCGCTTCAGTATGTCGCTCCTTACGCCGGCTGCGCGATGGGCGAGTACTTCATGTGGAAGGGCAAGCACGTGCTGTGCATCTATGACGATCTTTCCAAGCAGGCGACTGCGTATCGTCAGCTCTCGCTGCTGCTGCGTCGTCCGCCTGGTCGTGAAGCGTATCCCGGCGACGTGTTCTATCTGCACAGTCGTCTGCTCGAACGCGCTACGAAACTTTCTGATGACAACGGCGGCGGCTCACTGACCGCGCTGCCTGTCATCGAAACGCAGGAAGGCGACGTCTCGGCGTACATTCCGACCAACGTGATTTCGATTACCGATGGCCAGATTTATCTCGAGCCTGAGCTTTTCTTCGCCGGTGTCCGTCCCGCTATTAACGTCGGCATTTCCGTCAGCCGCGTCGGTGGTAACGCACAGATCAAAGCGATGAAAGAAGTCGCTGGCTCACTGCGTCTGGATCTCGCTGCCTACCGCGAACTGGAAGCATTCGCGCAGCTCGGTACGGAACTCGATAAAGCCACGCAGCGTCAGCTTGACCGTGGAGCGGCGATGGTGGAACTGCTCAAGCAGCCGCAGTATGAACCGATGGACGTGATCGATCAGTGCATCCAGATTTTCGCTGGTGCCAAGGGCTTCCTCGATGACATTCCCCCCAAGCATGTGCCTGCGTTCGCCAAGGATTTGATCGAGCACTTCAAAGGCCCGGGCATCAGCCTGCGCACCGATCTTGCAAACAGCAAGTCGTTCAAGGGCGCACTTGAAGACAGCTACAAGAAAGCCATCGGCGAATTCAAGAGCAACTGGGTCGCGGTGAATGTAAAGAAGTGATCACCGTTCTGTGAGGCCTTGGCAGGCCGCTGCTTACCGGGGGTGAGCGGTTTGCCCGTGGTGAATCGAACAGTATTCCCTACACAGCTAGTTGCTCCTCCACTGGCAAACCGTTCAGAGCGACGGCCTGCCAGTGCCACACATGCAGCCCGCGCCACTGGCGTACCTTCCGCCTTGTCTCTACACTGGCTTGTCTGTTGCCTTGCCTCTGTTTCCTGCCTTCAGAATGAGTGTTTGCGATGATTGATACGACGACCAAAACCGCCAAGCTCACCATTGATGACAAGACTCTCGAACTGCCTATCGTCGTCGGCAGCGAAGATGAACAGGGCATCGATATCTCCTCGCTGCGCAGTTCCACCGGCTGCGTCACGCTCGATCCCAGCTACGGCAACACCGGCTCATGCCAGTCCGCTATCACCTACATCGACGGCGAAAAAGGCATCCTCCGCTATCGCGGCATCCCCATCGAACAGCTCGCTGAAAAATCATCCTTCGTCGAAACCGCCTACCTCCTGATCTTCGGCGAACTGCCCAACCGTTCACAGCTCGAAGGCTTCAGCGCAAGACTGAGCGAGCACCAGATGCTCCATGAAGGTCTGCATGCCACCTTCTCCGGCTTCCCTTCCAACGCGTCGCCGATGGCCATTCTTTCAGCGATGATCAACACCGCTGGCTGCTATGACATTCCTGATGAATCGACCGATGCTCGCGGCTTTGAAAATGTCGCGGCTCGTCTGATGAGTCAGGTGCGAACCATCGCGGCAGCTTCGTATAAGGTTTCCATTGGTCAGCCGATCATTTATCCCAAGATGAGCATGAGCTACTGTGCGAACTTTCTGCACATGATGTTCAGTAAGCCTTATGACGAAATCGATCCTGACCCCGAAGTCGTGCGGGCCTTGAATCAGATTCTTCTGCTGCATGCGGATCACGAACAGAACTGCTCGACGAGCACCGTTCGCATGGTCGGCTCCAGCGGCGCGAATCTTTTCGCAGCCACCAGCGCAGGCGTCTGCGCCCTCTGGGGCTGGCGTCACGGCGGGGCGAATGTCGAAGTGCTCAACATGCTGGAGAAGATCACGACCGAGAAGATGGACATCAAAGATTTCATCCAAGGCGTGAAGAACAAAGAGATGAAGCTGATGGGCTTTGGCCATCGCGTCTATAAGAATTTCGATCCCCGCGCCAAGATTCTCGCTGCGGCGGCGGACAAGATTCTGCCCAAGCTGGGCGTCAAAGACCCGATGCTCGATCTGGCCCGCAAGATGCAGGACATCGCGCTGTCGGACAGCTATTTCAAGGATCGCAATCTTTATCCGAATGTCGATTTCTACTCGGGCATTCTGATGCGTGCGATGGGCATTCCTGTGAACATGTTCACGGTGATGTTCGCCATCGGCCGCATGCCAGGCTGGATCGCTCAGTACAAAGAACTGACCGAAGACCCGAGCACCCGCATCGACCGCCCACGCCAGATTTACACCGGCTCACCGCTGCGCGATTACACATCGATGGATAAGCGAAGCTGAAGTGAAAGTGATTGACTGAGCCGCGACTCAACGAGTCGCGGACGCCAAAGGCCTATTGGGGTGTTCGTCGTCGAGTGATTTTGGGATATCAGATCGGGGGCTGTTCGCTTAGGCCGAAGGTACACGGCGCGAATATCGCTCCTTCATTTCGTTGACGTCCGCGACTCGTTGAGTCGCGGCTCACCAGCAAAATAAAATCACAGCGAACCCTTCGTGCTGGGAATCTGCGTGCCTGTCACCGCGACGGCTTGTCTCAGCGCCCGGCCAAGGGCCTTGAAAATTGCTTCGACGATGTGGTGATGGTTGGCGCCATGCACGACTTCGACGTGGCAGTTGAACTTGCCGTTGTTCACGAGGGCGGTGAGGAATTCGCGGACGAGCTGCGTGTCGAAGGTGCCGATCTTGGTGGGCTGAAGATCGAAGTCAGCGGCGAAGACGAGCGCGGCGCGGCCGGACAAATCGACACTGACGCGGGCCAGCGCTTCATCCATTGGCACGGAGGCGAAGCCGTAGCGTTCGATTCCTTTCTTGTCGCCCAGCGCTTTATCGAGCGCTTGGCCTAGCACGATGCCGACGTCTTCGACGGTGTGGTGGTCATCGATGTGGTGGTCGCCGGTGGCGGTGATGTTGGAGCCGAACTGGCCGTGCTTGGCGATGTGATCGAGCATGTGATCGAAGAAGCCGACGCCGGTTTTGTGGGTGTAGCCAGAGTTGCCGCCGTCGAGGTTGAGTTCGAGGGTGATCTGGGTTTCGTTGGTCTTGCGTGTGATGGTGGCGGTACGGGGCATGGGGATTTCAATTTCAAGGCGATGGTTAACCACAGATAAACACAGATTCACACAGATGCAATGCAAAGCAATGCGATCCGTGTCACTCTTGATTTATCTGTGTCCATCTGTGTTCATCTGTGGTTCATTCATGGATTGCTACATTTGATCCAGCGCTGCCAGCACCGCATCATTTTCCTCGGCGGTGCCGATGGTGATGCGGAGTTTGTCGCGAAGACCTTCATGATCAAAGTATCGCACCAGAATGTTGCGGGCCTTGAGGTATTCGTAGATTGATTTTGCAGCGGGGATTTTAGTGTCGCCCGATAACTGCGATGGGGGCGTGGTCAGGATGAAATTGGACTGACTGGGGAAGACGTGCCACTTACGGCGGGACAGTTCACTGGTCATGCGCTCGCGCTGCTGAATCACCTTGGCCCAGGAGTGTGCCGCGAGGTGGCGGTAGTCCAGTGCGGCAGCAGCGGCGACCTGCGAGAGGGCATCAGTGTTGTAGCTGTCGCGGGCCTTGTCCATGGCGGCAATCAGATTCGCGCTGCCGATGCCGTAGCCAAAGCGAAGGCCGGCCAGTGAGTAGCCTTTGCTCATCGTGCGCAGCAGCAGCACGTTGTCGAGGCCGCTGCTCTTTTGCACGAGCGGCAGGCAATCCTGCGTAGCGAAATCGACATACGCTTCGTCGATCAGCAGCACCGCTTTGCCTTGCAATTGCGAAGCGATGCGGTCCAGTCGCCGAAGCGGAATCAGAGCACCTGAAGGAGCGTGTGGATTGACGAGCAGTAAGACGTTCACGCCAGCGGCGAGCATTTTTTGCTCAAGATCATCGGGCAAGCTGTAGTCAGCATTGAGCGGCACGCTGGTGACGGAGGTGTCGTGTGCAGCGGCGAGCACGGGATAAAGCGAATAGCTAGGCTCGACCACACCGATGCCGCCGCGACTGCTTTGCGAAGTGCGCGGCTCGCAGAAGACGCTGATGGCCAGGCGAAGGAGTTCGTCGCCGCCGTTGGTGGCGATGATCTGATCGGGGGAGACTTCGTGAACCTGCGCAGCGATCTTGCGAAAGTTCATCGCGGCTGGTGATGGATATTTTCGCAGCGACTCCGCAGGCAGCGCGCGGATGGCTTCCATCACCGGCTCAATGGGCGGGTAAGGATTTTCGTTGGTGTTGAGCTTGATGACGCGCTGCGTCGATTGCGGCTGCTCGCCGGGCGTGTAGGCGCTGAGGGCCTGGATGTTGTTGCGTTCGTAAGGCATGGCGGGCACATGTTCGCGTCTGTCGGGCAGATGGTCAAAGCGAGGGTTGCAAAAAGTAGGGTGTGTCGAGGCTCAGCGCTGACACACCATGTTGGACGCAAGGCGAACACGACTCGCCATCGCAATTCTTCGTTCACCAAGACGAACGGCTAAATATGCGTGCCTCAATTTCACTTCGCTCGCCGCGCTGCTCATTTTTCATCCCTGCCGCTTACCCATAGACTATGGTGATGAAGACCTCGCCTCCACTGCTTACCAAACTTCACTCGCTGATTCTGTGCATGGCTCTGCTCATGCCGATGTTCGCGCTGCCTCATGCAGCTCGGGCACAGGCCGATCCTATTTTTGATTCTTCGGTGTTCCTGCTGCGGTCGAGCCTGCTGCCTGATCGCCGAGGGCAATTCAGTGTGCTGCTTCGCTCGCTGCGGCAGTTGCAGGATCCGACGCTCAGTCCGCTGATGCGGGAACTGCTGCTTTCAGAAAATCGCATCATGCGAATCCACGGCATCCTGGGTCTGGCGGAAACCGCAACGCCGCGGCAGGTGGATCTCAAGCTTCTCGCAGATGTGAAGGATCCTGCGATGCAGTCGGAGCTGCTGGGGGCAGCGCTCGACAGCGACATTCTGAATGTCGAAAACGCCAAGCTGGTGCTGGCCTGGCCGGGCACGGACATGGATGCGAAGGTGGTCATCGCCACGCACCTTTTAGAGAAGAAGGCATTCAGTGATGTCGCGCTGCTCAAGCAGGCAGCGGAGACGACCAACCTGGCGCGCAAGGGCATCATTGCGATGTTGCTTTTGCAACTGGGCGATCCTGCCGGCGGGCCGATGTTTGACGCCATTGATCAATCGACGGAATCCAATCGCGATGATGTTCGCAATTTGATTTTGCAGACTGCTTTTCGATTCAAGTTCGAGAAGATCGCGCCCTGGGCGTTCAAGATCGGCAGCGATCCCAAAGTCGATGAACGCGTGCGCCTACTGGCGCTTCGCACCGCTCTGAGATTCGGCCAGCGACAGGCGATGGCCACATGGACACAGCAGTACCAGTCCACCACTGATGCTGCGGATCAGATGCGCCTTGCGCTTTCGCTGCTGAATCTTTCGGTTTATCTGAGTCCTGAGGATTTCGATCTACTCGTCGCTTCAACCGATCCGCTCATCAAACAAATGGGCATCGCGGGCAAAGCGGTCGCTGCGAAGAAGGGCGTGAGCACCGAGCTGGGCAAACTGATCGCGATGAATTACCCCGTCGCCAATGCGTGGACCATCGGCTACGCCAATTTCAATGCCACCCCCGAAGACGCCAAGCAAATCTTCACTGATCTCATCCACGCCTACGCCAAGGGCGGCGACCTTGGCAAGGCCCAGCGCCTCGATGAAGCGATGGCGGCCACGCAATACCTCTGCGAAAAAGACACCGATACAGCCAAGAAAGTGCTCCTGCCGCTGCTCAACGATTCCGCTTCGGACAAGTCGCTGATTCAAGGCCTGATGGTCGGCCTCATCCGCGCGACCAAAGGGGAGCCGCACAAGATTGCCGCCGACATCACCCGGCAGTACACCGACATCAATTCCAACGCGCTCCGCAATATGCTGCTGGCCAAGTACGATGTGCCTTTGAATCCGACCCAGCTCAATGACCTGGGGCTGCTCGTTCGCGGCGGCGGCTCGCTGCCTGATACGCTGCGAATTCAGGCCGCCTGGGTTTATCTCAAACAAACCAAGCAGACCGATGCAGCACTCAAGAAGGCTGTGACGCCCTGAGTTGTCGTGACTGACAAATGCCGAGGCGCACATGCTGAAAACTTCAAGTGCAACCTCATCGAAATGCGATGGAATCTTGTAGGCAGTGCCCGCGCGGTAACTGCATGAAGTCCCGAATCAACCCGCGTCTGATGCGCTCGCGTCTGGCGTAACGAAGCACCGAACATGAGCGTGATTCCCCTGAGTCAGCCTGACATCACCGAAAAAGAAATCGCCGCTGTCGTCGAGGTTCTGCGCAGCGGTCGCCTGAGCATCGGCGCCAAGCAGTCGCGCTTCGAGGAGATGCTCGCTGATCGCTCTGGACGCAGGCAAGGCGTGGCTGTTTCCAGTGGAACCTGTGGCTTGCATCTGATCATGCTCGCTTTGGGCATCGGGCCTGGCGATGAAGTGATCACCACGCCGTTCTCTTTTATCGCGTCGAGCAACTGCATTTTGTATGTCGGTGCCAAGCCGGTCTTCGTGGATATTGATCCGGTCAGTCTGAACATGGACCCGGACAAAGTCGAAGCAGCAATCACACCCAAGACCAAAGCGATTCTCGCGGTTGATGTCTTTGGTAATCCGATGCACATGGATCGCTACGAGCAGATCGCCCGCAAGCATGAGATTCCGCTGATCGAAGATTGCTGCGAAGGTCTGGGCGGCTCGTACAAAGGCCGGGCTGTCGGGTCGTTTGGCCGCGTGGGTATCTTCGGCTTTTACCCCAACAAACAAATCACCACCGGCGAAGGCGGCTGCATCGTCACCGATGACGATCACCTCGCTGAGCTTTGCAGGTCGATGCGCAATCAAGGCCGATCGATGCTCACGACGACTTCCGACGGCAGCGGCAAAACCAACGCGGAAGTCGCCTTGACCCGCGCCGGTTCCTGGCTTCAACACGAAAGGCTCGGCTTCAACTATCGCCTGAGCGAAATCGCAGCCGCGCTGGGCATCGCTCAACTGGAACGCCTCGATGAAATGCTCGTCATGCGCCGCGAAGTCGCCGAGGAATACGTCGGCAGACTCATGGACTGCGAAGATCTGATTCTCCCCAATCCGCCCGACAATAATCCGCAGGCCTTCAAGACGATGAGCTGGTTTGTTTTCGTCGTTCGCCTCAACGATCGTTATGGCCACATCGAACGCGATCGCATCATTCAAGGCTTGCATCGTCATGAAGTGGGCGCAGCGAACTATTTCCCCTGCATCCACCTTCAGCCGTTCTACCGCGAAAAGTTCGGCTACAAGAAGGGCGACTACCCGATTGCGGAATCGGTGAGCAATCGCACGATCGCACTGCCGTTCTACAACAGACTCGACCGCACCAGCATCGAACTCGTGGTGCAGACGCTCAAGGTCATGATCCAGCGCGAGCAGCTTCTCAAGCGCGATTGATCCAGTTTAAGGCTTGGGTGGCTTAGGAAAGATCGAGTTCATATTCGCGTTCATCCATGCGCCATACGTCTCATTCATGCGAGGCCAGGGCGAAAGATCCTGCACAATCATGCGAGCGCCGGTGGCCTTGGCGATATCGGCAATCAGCTCGCGCATCGTTTCACTTTCTCTGGCATTGATGGCGAGAGCGCGGGCCTTGCCCGCATTGATCGCGGCAATCATTGCTTCACGATCGGCGACGGTCGGGTGACTGCTGCTGACTGCGGGGATGAGTACCGCTTTGAATCCGAGCGCGCGAATCACCGTCGCTATCGCCGGATCATCTGTCGCAATCATGCGATATTCAGGGGTAATCTGATCGATCATGAAGATGAGATCATCGTCAAGCTTCTTAATCGACGATCGCATTTGGGCAGAGCGCTGATGAATGCTCGCAGCGTGTGGCGCATCAATCGCAACGAGTTTGCTCTCTACTTCATCGAGCATGATGATCACATCACGCGGCATCAGCGAAAATTGCTGCGCTTGTTGCACGGCGATCTTCGCAGCCACAGCGTCCTCGCTGCGCGTGCCTACACGCACCACACGTTCCGCTTTCGCTCCAGCCTCAATCGCCTTACTCACATGTGGGAAGGGCGAAGCCTCATGATCGAACACCACATCCGCCGCCCGCAGCATCAGCACGCTCTGCGCTGAAAGATCACCATGCCGCAGCTCTTCATCAGTGCGCAGCAGGCAATGCGTATCCGCGCGATCTTCCATGAGCGTGCTGACCATCTCGTGAAGCACCGGCGTACTACTGACGATAAGCAGCCTCGCCTTGGGCTCCTTCTTCGTCACGACAGCCCCCGGCTTCTCGCCGCAGGCTACAAGAAAGCTCATCGCCAGCAGCGCGGTGAGCACCAGCATCAACATCACAATTCGATGAATGAAAAGCATCACCGCGAAGTTTAGCGTCAAGCGCGATCGGCCGCGCCTTGCAAGAGCGATTGGGCTACGCTGAATTCTTCACCGTGGTTAGAGGCACTGTCATCGGCGCATTTACTGCGGGCAATGCGTGAGATCGGATCGCACGATTCGAGAGCCGTTCACTTTTTCAGCGGCAGGCCGAGATCGTCGTTGTTGGCTTTGAATCCTGCGCCATCGACATCGACGAAGATCGGATTGCTCACCGCGACAGGCACATCCTTGCCGTGACCAGTGCCCATCACCGGGCCTAGCGTGAGGCCTTCGCCCACCGCAGCGACGATCAAATGCGCATCGCTTTTGAGATTCACTTCGATGCGCTGATCGAATTTGATGGCCTTGTCGCCGAACATTTTCGGATGTGATTTGCGAGTGAAATTGAGCTTCGGATCAGCCCGGCCGTTCACGAATATCTGCACGCGATTGATGTCGAACCAATTGGGACACTCCACGCGCACCTGCAACGTGACCTCGCCGCCAAGGGCGGTTATGCCGTCGCCTGGCAGCGATGAGGTGCTGTCTTGCGCTGCGCTATTGGCGCGCACTTCCATGAACGGCCCGGTGCTCATGATGATGTGTCCCTTGTTGGTCTCACGCACCACATCGAGGGTCTGCACCTTGGCGGGATCATCGGTTTTGCTCTTGACCCAGTTGCGAAGCCAGCCTGAGCCATGGAAGTTGTAGTGGGAGTCGGTGTTGACGACGCCGGGGACGCGGTAGCCTTGGTTGAGCGTCTGCATCCAGCGGAGCATGGTGTCGCGATATTTCTTGCCGTCGTAAGAGCCGCTGGCGTCGGCGAAGATGCCAGCAGGGGGGTGTACTTCGATGACGCTCATGAACGGCGCCATATCAAAACCTTTGTCCATTTTTCCATCGCCATCTTTATCGAAAAACATCTTGACGATGTCGGGGTGATTCTGCTGCACGACTTTTTCGCTCTTGTTGTCCCAGAGATAGACGCGCTCGATCTGAGCGCGTGGGTCTTTGTCAGTGAGCGGGCCGCCGCCGTCTTGCGTGTGAGGTTTGTGAATGAGCGGGAAGACATTTTGATGATTCATCGGCAGCGGCGAGCCGGTGAGTTCCATGCCGGTGCAAGTGGCCAGTAGTTCCAACGCACCAAGCCTTTTGAGATGAGGCACGTAACTGTCGATGCGCTGATGCTCAGTGCAGGGAGCAAACTCAATATGTTCCGCGAGCAGATTCAGCACACGGCCAAGCTGGCTCGAAGTGTTATCCCCTGAAGGTGAAGAATGACTGTGAAAATCAGTGGAAATCCAGCCTTTCGTGTTCACGCTGCGCACGAGCTTGGCGGCAAGCGGCGTTTCCTTTCCGCTGATCACTTCGACTTGCGTAAAGACGGCGTCAAACTCCGGGCCGTAGCTGATGATGACCTGATACTTGCCTGCGCCGATGTGCTGGCGGAAGGAGCCGTTGTGGGAGTAGTGACAGTTGTGAACTTCATGCTCGCCTGAATCGACAAAGAAGAAAGGGTCTTTCGTTGGCTCGATGCCGATGAACTGAACCTTGCACGGAATCGGGCCATCGCTGTCGCTGGTGATTTGCGCGACGATGGTGCCGGGGGTGTCCATTTCTTTGAGCACCGTTGTTCGTTTCTGATCCGCGTCAACGGCGACTTCAAATTCTTGACTGGTGCGTCCGCTGGAATAGATCGAAGCGAAATATTTGCCTGCGGGAAGCTGCGTTTCGATGCGGCCTTCCTTATCAGTTCGGCCACGCGTGAAAACTTTCTTGCGCTGGGCATCGTGATAGAGAATGACATCCGCCGACACGACATCGCCTGCGCCATCCTTGAGGTGGAATGATGTATCGGTTTGCTGCTGCTTGGCGAGTTTGGCTGCGATGGCGCGGATTTGAAAGGCATGATCGCCGGGGATCATGAGGCGGGTGAGCGTGAAGCTTTCGCCTGGCTTGAGCGTGACTTCGCGCTTGCCGTTGTGTTCATAGTTCACCGTTGACGCGGTGCGTCCAGGCGTCGTTGATCCAGCAGGCGCGATGAGTTTGGTTTTTTCAGTGGTGACGACCAGGCCATAGGCCTGACCAAACCAGCGATCGTAAACCCAGAACATGCCAAGGTCATCATCGAATCCCTGGTCGAATGATTTGTCTGCACGCAGACTGTCGCTGAGTGCGATGTTCATCGCCTTGCTGCTTGCGTTGGTGAACGTGGTCGCAATTTGAATGTAGTCCCAGCCAGCTTCGAGTGCGTAGGTGGTGGTGACTTTGGGCTTGGCGATGGGGCTCGCCTTGTCGCCATCTTTCGCTTCATCTGCGCTTTGCACTGCATAAGAAAAGGGATTGAGGGATTCGCCGCTGCGGTAGGGCGTGCGCGTGGCGTTGGGGTAAAACGCGCTGAGCTGATCGCTATTGGAATCCTTGCGGGTCAGATCGATCAGACAGCCGGCGACTTCTTTCACAGTCAGATTCGCATTGCGGCCAGCGATCGGTTTTGCGATCACCGCAATGATCTGGTCGTTGCTCAGAACGATATCGCCATAGAGCGCATCGACCTCTTTGCCCTTGGGCACGATCGCGTCGTAGTTCGATTCATCGAGCACAACGGATTCTGCTGCGCGAGTGCTGATAGGACCAAGCGACAGTGTGATGAGCAGTAGTGCAAGGGTGCGTGTAGTCATCGTGGGCCTCGTGTGAAAGATGAGAACTGATGATACTTGGTGGGGTCAGAATTGAGCAGGGAAATGATGAGATGGAAGCGAGCGACAAGCGATAAGCTGCAAGCGCAGAAAAAACGCCTTGACTTGATGAGTCAAGGCGTAGGCGCAAGCGTGGAATGGTGAATTAGTGTGAAGATGGAAGATTTTCGCGGCGATCAGTGGCCGCCGGCGGCGCCGACTTTGGTCATGGGGCGGGACTTTTCGGGCCAATCGACGTGGAAGAATTCGCCGCGTTTCTTGTCCGTGCGTTCGAAGGTGTGAGCGCCGAAGTAATCGCGCTGAGCCTGGAGCAGATTCGCGGGGAGTACCGCGCTGCGGAAGCTGTCGTAGTACGAAAGCGCTGACATGATCTGCGGGCAGGCGACGCCCGCTTCTGCGGAGAGCGCGACGACGTGACGCCAGGCCTTTTGTGCTTTTTCGACCTTGCCTTTGAAATAAGGATCAAGGAGCAGGTTGGGCAGCTTGGGATTTTTATCGTAGGCCTCTTTGATTTTCTGGAGGAAGCCTGCGCGGATGATGCACCCGCCGCGCCAGATCATGGCGATCTCGCCGAAGTTGAGATTCCAGTTGTATTCCTTCTGCGCTACCATCATCAGGTCAAAGCCCTGCGCGTAGGAGCAGATTTTCGAGCAGTAAAGCGCATCGCTAATCGCTTTGATGAGCGCGGTCTTTGAACCTTTGTACTTGAACTTGGGGCCTTTCATCTTCTTGCTGGCGAAGACGCGGTTTTCCTTTTGCGCGCTCATGCAGCGGGCGAACACAGCCTCGGCAATCGACGGTGCAGGCACGCCCATGTCCAGCGCGTTGACGCTGGTCCACTTGCCTGTTCCCTTTTGGCCGGCGGTGTCGAGCACCATATCGACGAGGAACCTTTTGCCCGTTTTATCTGCGGGATCTTTCTGCTGAAGAATGTCCGCGGTGATCTCGATAAGGAAGCTGTCCAGATCGCCCTTGTTCCACTTGGTGAAGACCTTGCTCATTTCATCAGGCTGCATTCCGAGCAGGTGTTTCATGAGGTAGTAGGCTTCGCAGATGAGCTGCATGTCGCCGTACTCGATGCCGTTGTGAACCATTTTGACATAGTGGCCAGCGCCGTCGCTGCCGATGTAGGTAGTGCAGGGGACGCCGCCCTTGGCGGGTCTGCCGGGGGCGAAGTCGAGGTTGGGCTTGCCGGTCTTGGCATCGACCTTGGCGGAGATGGATTCCCAGATGGGCTTGAGTGACTTCCATGCTTTGGGGTCGCCGCCTGGCATGAGCGAAGGGCCGAATCGCGCGCCGGTCTCGCCGCCGGAGACGCCCGAGCCGACGAAGCAGAGGCCCTTTTCCTTGAGCGCCTTCTCACGGCGAATCGTATCGGTCCACAGCGAGTTGCCACCATCGATGACGATGTCATCCTTCTCGAGATAAGGCAGCAGCGAATCGACGACCGCATCTACTGGAGCACCTGCTTTGACGAGGATGATGATCTTGCGTGGCCGCTTGATGGACTTAACGAATTTTTCCAGCGTCTCGCAGCCGACGAGATTTTTTGCACTAGGCTCTTCGCGCTCACACTTGGCGACCCAGTCGGTCATGACCTGGGTGGTGCGGTTATAGACCGCGACTTTGTAGCCGTTGTCGGCAATGTTGAGCACGAGATTCTGACCCATGACGGCTAAGCCGACCAGGCCAATATCAGCAACGGGGGTGATGGTGTCGGACACGGAAAGTCTCCGCAAAAGAGGTTGAGGATGCGAGATCGACCCGAGCACACTTGCGAAACAGAAAGGATCGACCTCCTTGTCGTAGCCCAGCGGCGATAGTGTAACGAAAGGTTGCAAGGTAGGGCAATGCGTGGCGCAAGCGTTAAGGTGGATGGGCAAAGATATCGTTGAGATCACTGCCTATGATGGCGGGCTTATGGCGCACGGGTGTGTGCCGCGCTCAGCATCAAGGACACTGCCATGTCGGACGATCACGATCACGATCACGAAGACGACCACGACCACGATCATCACCATCATCATGTGGCTCTTGCCAATGCAGGACTGCGAAGGCGCATCGACCTGCGATCGTTTGATGAGGTGGTTACTGAGGTGAAGCGGCTGCAAGCGACGGGCTATGAGAAAGCAGGCCAGTGGAATCTCGCGCAGGCTTGTCGCCATGTGGCCGGGGCGATGCATGCTCAGATTGATGGCATCGCAACGAGGGTGTCATTGCCCGAGCGACTGATCGCCCGTTTCTTCATTAAGGATGCGATCTTTCGCAGTCGTCGGCTTCGGGCCGGCGTTGCTGCGCCTGTTGAAATTGATGCACCCGCTGATGGCGATCAAGCGCAGGCCCTCACGGATTTACAAGCGGCAATTACGCGACTGCTTGCTCACGATGGCACCAGTCACCCACATCCTTACTTCGGCAAACTGAGCAACGAGCAGTGGCGAGATTTTCACCTGATTCACGCCAGTCATCATCTGGGATTTCTCGCGCCGCGCGGCTGAGATTCAGGCATTGAAATCATCATCGTCAGTCGAAGCAGCGCTGCTTTGCGAAAGGAACTCGCTCATCGGCGAGATGGCCATTTCATGGCGCGGGAAGGCGTAGCGTCCTGCGAAGTCGGCGGGATCGATCTGGTTCTGCGAGAAGAATTCCAGACCGCGCGGCATCGGGTTGCGTGCCAGTTGCACTTCAGGCTCGCCGCGCAAATAGATGACCGGGTGATCGTTGACTGCGGGATAGACTCGCTCGGGGCCAGCGGGTTCAAAGCCGAAGGCCCGCGAGTAGAAGCGGGCATGGCGCGGGTGAACGCCGATGACGAAATCAGTGACGCCTTCGAGCATGCCCCAGTGCCAGACCCATCGCATCAGTTGCAATAGTGCCGCCGAGCTGCGGGCGAGATTCTCGCGGCGATCAGCGAAGAGACTGATCTCCATCAGCTTGCGCCCTTGGGCACGCAGCTCATCGAGCTCGCTTCGATAGACGCGATCCAAAGGAAGGCCAATGGAGTTGTCGAGAATGCCAGTCATCGTGGAGACGACGACTGGGCCGATGTATCCGGTGAAGATCGCTGAGTGTGCACCGGCAGCATATTGCGTGGTGTGCAGACGCTGACGATTGGGGTGAATCAGTTTCTTGCGGCGATAGGCGGTATAGACCAGTTGCCAGGCGCAGAGCACGTCATTGTGATTTTTGGCGCACTGAAAAACCAAGCCCGTGCCAGCTTGTTCCAACTGCTCGGCGAGCATGGCTGTCTCTGCTGAATTGTCTGCCTCTTGATAGGGCATAGTTGAACCGCCCTCGCGAAAAAGTTCGCAGTCCCCGCTGACATCGACGTAAGGGCAAGGCGGCTTGATGGAAATGGACGTTAAACAAAGTCAATTCCTGCATTGTCAGCCAGATAATCGGAATCTGCCGACTCCGAAGAAGAAAGGTTGGCACGCCAGGCGGAACTGGCCAGCCGTTGGATGCAGATTTCGCCTTGAGCTTGCGAGAGATGCAGATCGATCACCATGCGATGCTCGGTCCACATTCTGGAAATGAACCATCCGCGATCGACTTGGATGACGCGACCTCTGCCGCCGGATATCGGGCCTTGATAGTCCAGATAAGCGCGGCGATGCGGCTGAATCGGCTCAAGATCCCAGCACTTGGCCTGCATCCAGTGCAAGGGCGACACCATCGTTCGCGCTGTCCACAGCGGGCCCGCGGGATTCGTAGGGTCGGCCAGCAGCCAGTCGTAGTGGCGACCGGTGCGAGTGGTGTGTTCGAGAATGACCGTGGGCAGTTTCAGCATGAGCGGGTGGGTGAAGGATATCTTATGGCCAATGG
>CAZYQL010000009.1:20164-29529 GCA_964650055.1 uncultured Phycisphaeraceae bacterium
ACCGTGGGCAGTTTCAGCATGAGCGGGTGGGTGAAGGATATCTTATGGCCAATGGCTGAATCGGTTTAACCACAAAGGCACGAAGCCACGAAGCCACGAAGTTTCAATCCAATGAAACGAAGCTTCATTTCCGTCATGTATCCCTTCGTGTCTTCGTGCCTCGTGGTAAAAACGAGTTTCACTTTGATCGTGCGATTTACAGTGCGTTGGATCATGTGCCATGAAGTGGACCGAGGAAGTGGAACAAGTCATGCGATTTCTCTGTTGTTTGCAATGGTGTATCTGCTGCGACGTTGGGAGCAATAGTGGTACGTGTAGAATCACCAAGTCATCCTTATGCTGATGGAGGATGGTTTTTAGTCGTTGCATTCAACTGGAGTTTTACATGAGTGTTTCGTTACTTCGCCGTGCGTGGATTCTTGCTTTGGTCGTGATGGCACTTGCGCTGACAATGCAGATCGTGTCAGCGGCAGGTGATGAAGATGATGACAAGCCGGTGAAAACACCAGTCGATCGGCGTGTTCTCATCATCAGCATCGACGGCCTTCGTCCCGACCTTGCGCTGTATGCGGACATGCCCAACCTTCGGTCGCTGATGAAGACCGGAGCGTACTCGATGTGGGCCCAGACCATTCCTGTGGGTATCACGCTGCCTTCGCATACTTCGATGCTCACCGGTGTGCCGCTGGATCGGCATGGTGTTTACTGGAACGATGACACGCCCATTCGCAAGCGCAAGTACGACTACCCGCATGTGCCCACGCTTTTCGAGTGGGCCAAGGAAGCGGGTTACACCACCGCGCTGGTGGCGGGCAAGTACAAGTTCGTTGCTTTGGCGCGGGAGAACAGCCTCGATCATTTCGTCCTGCCTGAGCAGCCCAAGCGGCCGCTGGCGGGATTGCCACTCCCGCTGACCAAGAAAGATGAGAACGGGCTGTCGGAATACGATCGCAAATTCGATGACGGCTGGGTTGCCACACAAGCAGCCAAGGTGATTCGCGAGCACAAGCCACAGGTCATGATGGTGCATTTCCCGCGCGTCGATACCGTCGGCCACGCCAAAGGCTGGGGATCACCAGAGCAACTGGCCACCATCGAGCTTTCAGATAAGGCACTGGGCATCGTGCTTCAGGCTCTCAAAGATGAACGCCTTTACGAAGACACGCTCATCATCCTCAGCGCTGACCACGGCGGTATGGGAAAAGGTCACAACGGCAAAGACCCGCGCGGCCTGCACATCCCCTGGATCGCCCATGGCCCGGGTATTCGCAAAGGCTACGACCTCAATCAGCATTCCTCGCTGATCATCAACACCATGGACACCTTCGGCACCGCCGCCGCACACCTGGGCCTCAAGTTCGAATCCGATGACGAAATCGAAGGCCGTCTGGTGAAAGAAGCATATGAATCCAAGCCAAAATAAATAAATGCAACGACCCTCGCTTGCGCCCCCGCATCTGTCTCACCAAAATAATTCAAGAAAAACGCCTCTTGCCACTTGAGCAGACCGCGATACGATTGCACTGCTCAGGCTGCTGTCATGTGGGGCGCACCTGTAAATCCTAAAGCCATGGATGGCGACAAGCGTTCAAGGGAGTGAACAATCATGGGTGGAATTTCACGTCGTTTCTGGGCGGTTACTTCAGTTCTCGTGCTCATCAATCTCGTCGGCCTGCTGTTCATTGGGCAGGAAATTTTGTCGCGGCCGATGCCCGGCCTGCGACTCCTATCTTTCTCGCCCAAGCAATCCGCAGATGAAACCGATCGCATCGTGCTGCGCTTCGATGAAGCGGTGATGCGCATCGATCAGTGCAATGCCCGCCTCGAGCATTCGCCTTACGTGATTGAACCCGCGCCGCCTGCGGGCCACTGGCGCTGGGAGCAGCCGGACCAGCTTGTCTATCTGCTCGAATCCAAATTACCTGCGGGGCGCGAGTATGTCATCAGACCAGCGGACGACATCGAGACACAGATCGGTAGGCGCGTGGTGGGCGATGGTCAATTCGTGGTTCGCACTTCAGGGCTGGCGCTCTTGGAAGCGAAAGTGATTGCCAGTGACGATGACCACGCCACGGTTGAACTGCACTTCAATCAGCCGGTGCGCAGCGAAGAAATTGTGAAACATGTCAAGGTCTCACAGCGGCGCGGCACGCCAGGCACAGCGGTGCAATGTCTCACGAAGACGCCGTCAGACAACATGGTCATCCGCTTTTCGAAATCGCGCGATGTTCATTCCTTTGAACTCACCTTCGCCAGCGAAATGGTCGGCGATGGCAGCGCGATCGCCATGGGCAAATCAGTCTCGCGCAATCTGGAGATCGATCCTGTTTTCCGCCTTCGCAGTGCTGACCTGCGCGGTAACGACAGCGAATCCAGCCGCACCATCAATCTCTGGTTCACGCATCGCATCGCCACTGACAAACCGCTACCCGCCAGCGCCATTACTATCTCGCCGCAGGTGAAGGATCTGTCTGTTTTCAATGCGAAAAACGGCGACTTTCTCGCACTCACCGGTTCCTTTGAAAGCGGCAAGCGTTATCAGATCACCGCCAGTGCGAATCTTGTCTCGCACAAAGGCAAAGCGCTTGGCGAGGTCCAGTCGCTGAGCATTGAAGTGCCCGATCGCGATCCCGTTCTTCGGCTGCCTGATTCCAAAGGTATTCTGTCGCCGCAAGGCAATCTCACACTCGATCTCAAAGCCTGCAACATCGAAGGCTTCACGCTCAGCGCCACCAAGCTGCACCCCAACAACCTCGTGCCTCACCTGCGCGGCGAAGATGAAGATGCCACCTCGCGCCAGCTTGTCGAACGCCCCATCCGTTTGAAACTCAAGCCCAACACCATGACCGATGTCGCCATCGATCTGCGGCAGCTTCTGGATAAAAATGCCGCGAGTCCAGGTGTTTATCAGATTCATACCCGCGCTCAAAAGCCCTACTGGCTCAGCGATTCTTCCACCGTCACCATCAGCGACCTCGCCCTCACTGTGAAGAAGCAAACTGGCGGCTACCACGTGTTCGTCAGTTCGCTGCAAACCGCAAAACCTGTTCAAGGCGTTTCGCTCACCGCGCTGACCTTCAGTAATCAAGAGCTCGCACAGACAGAAACCGATGAGCAAGGCATCGCCATTCTTAAAGCCAGCGAGTCGCACCCTGATGGCGAAGTCTGGCTGATCACGGCACAGCTCGGTGATGATTTGAACTTCATTCAACCTGAGCGAAGGCAGTGGGTGCTCGATCATGTCGATCAGTCCGGCCGCGCTCACCCGAAGACTTACGATGCCATGCTCTACACCGAGCGAGGCGTCTATCGTCCCGGCGATGTCGTGCATGTGACCGCGATTGTGCGCGAGCCTGATGGCCAAGTGCCACCCGCGATGCCGCTGATGCTGCGCGTCAAACGTCCTGATGGCCGTGTCGTTTCGCAACAGACCATCGCGCCCGACACCACCGGACAGTTCATCGTGCACGCTGACTTTGCTTCGCAGGAAGAAGGCCAGCTTGGCAAGTATGAGTTTGAACTTTCGCTGCCCGGATCGACCAAAGCGCTGGCGACCACCACCGCTTTGATCGAAGCCTTCGTTCCCATTCGCATCGAAGTCACCGCCAAGGCCACGCAAACGCGCTATGGCCCTGAGGAGCAGCCAAAGGTCGATGTTGTCGCGAAATATCTCTTCGGTCAACCTGCATCGGAGTTGCCTCTTTCGGTGACTATGACGCTTCTGCCGATGGTGTATGAGTCATCGCGATTTGAAGGCTTCACCTTTGAATCAGGCACACAGGCCAAGCGCAAGGTGCTTGAAGAAGTCAGCGAACAACTTGATGCACATGGCCGCGCTTTGTCCGCCATGCTGCTGCCCGATGATGATGTGAAATCGCTGTGGAAAGCGCAGATCACCGCGACTGTCACCGAGCCAGGTGGCCGGTCGGTTTCGCAGAACACGCAGGCCGTCATCGACACCATCGATCGCCACGCGGGTCTGCGCATGGCTGCAGCGCAGACGGTGCGCACGCATGTGCCGGTGAGTTTCGATACCTGTCTCGTCAATGGAAAGGATGAGCCCACTGGCAGCGCGAAGATGAAGTGGGCGCTCGAGCGCATCGAGTACGACTGGTCGCTGGAACAGGTCAGTGGCAACGCGGTATGGAAATCGATTCAGCGCATCGTGCCTGTGAAGGAAGGCAGCTTTGCGATCGGCGAAGATGGCGTCAAGCGCGAGTTGTCTTTCATCTGTTCCGAGTCTGGCAATTATCGTTTGTCAGTGGTCGATGAAGAGAGTGGCACCACATCGCAGGTTCGCTTTTATGCGGCTGATGGTGCCAGCGAATCGACATCGCCACCGGTGACATCCCCTGAGCGCGTAGAGATTGTGCTCGATGAAGATCGCTATGAACCGGGTGCGATCGCCAAGGTGATTGTGCGGTCGCCTTTTGCCGGCACCTTGATGCTGAGCATGGAGACGGATCGCGTGGTGCAGCAGTTTGTTGTGCCGATGGAGCAGAACACGCTGACGCTCGATGTGCCCATCGATGCGTCGCTGCGCGGCGGAGCTTATCTCGTGGCCACGGTGATTCGGCCGCTTCAGTCCAAGAGCGAAAAGTGGCTGCCGCACCGGGCGATGGGTATCGCGAAGATCAATACCTCGCACGAGATTCATGCGCTGCCTGTCGAGATTGAATCGCCGACGACTGCCGAGCCTGGTGACGAGATCGCGATTCGTGTGCGTGCTTCGTTGCCTGCTGTGCTCACAGAAACGGTTGCCGGTGAAGAATCCGCATCGGCACAGCCCAAAGCCATGGTGCATCTGTGGGCTGTCGATGATGGCATTCTGCTGACGACGAATCACAAGACGCCCGATCCCTTGGCGCACTTTTTCGCGCCTCGTGCGCTGGCCGTCGCCACTGCGGATATTTTCGCTGACCTGCTTCCCGATCATCAGCGCAGTGCGGGCATGATGCGCATTGGTGCAGGTGGTGATGAAGACGAAGAAACACTTCGCCGCAGTCCCGTGCCGACGAAGCAGCGCGATGCGGCGGTCATCTGGCAGACTGCCCAGCCGCTCAATGATGACGGCACGCTTTCGGTGACGATGAAGATGCCTCGTATCACCGGTCGCATGCGACTGATGGCTGTCGTGGTTCGTGACGATCGTTACGGCAGCGCGCAGCACAATGTCACGCTCACATCGCCTTTGCTCGTTGAAGCAAGTTGGCCACGTTTCGCTGCGCCGGGTGATCAGTTTGAGGTGCCGGTCAAACTTTTTAATGCGACGGGTACGCCGGTGAAGGCTCGCATTTCGATTGCGATTGATGGGCCGATCGTTTTGGAAAAGGACATCACGCAGGACATGGTCGCGGTGTCGCCGGATCAGCCGACGACGATCTGGATCAAAGCAAAAGCCACGGGAATTGGCCCGGTGAAAGTGATTGTGCGCGGCGAAGTTGTCTCGCCTTCCGCTGGTCCTCTAGTCGGTGAAAGCGAAGCGATGTTCGCTGTTCGCCCCATCACGCCGCTGCATGTTGAAACGAATCTCGTGCGGCTCAAAGCAGGTGAAGAAGTCGAACTGCCTCGCGCTGCGAATCTGGAGCCTGGCAGCTCGCGCATCACCGCCAGCATCAGCGGGCAGCCGATGGTCGAGCTTCGGCCAGCAGTCGAAGCGCTGCTCGATTATCCCTACGGCTGCGTCGAGCAGACCACCAGCAGACTCATGGCCATCCTCCACGCTCCGCAGCTGATGGCACTCGAATCCACGGGTGATGTGCGCATCGCCTTCGCCAATGAAGCCATTGCTGCGGGCATCGCTCGTCTCTGGTCCATGCAGACGCGCAGCGGCGGCCTTTCCTACTGGCCCGGCAGCACGCAACCGACTACATGGGGCACCGCCTACGCCTCGCAATTTCTCGTGCAGGCCCAGCGAAACGGACACACCGTCGATGCCCGGCTCATCAACGAACTCACCAAGTACCTCGCCCAGAAACTTGACGATGACGATGGCGATGAACCCGTCGATGCCAACCTTCGCGCACTGATCTGTCATGTTCTAGCCGCATGGGATCACACGCCGCACGGCTGGATCGCCAGACTCAGTGAACGATTGGATGATCTTGATTTCGCCGGCCGCGCTCATCTGGCTGCCGCCTGGCGCGAATCAGGACGCAATGATCGGGCACTGTCAGTGCTTCCAGATGCAGCGCTGGTGATGAGCAAGAATCCCGCGCGCTCCAATCACGTGCTTTCATCAACCACCCGGCAGGATGCGATGCTGCTTTCAACTCTGCTCGATATCGATCGTCAGCACTCGATGATTGTGCCGCTGGTGCAGCGCATCGAAGCCAGTCGCCGCGCTGGTGCGTGGAGCAGTACGCTCGATAACGCGGCGGCGCTCTCCGCTCTGTCGAAGTATCAACTCACTCAAAACATCTCCCCCGATTTCACCGGCGAGCTGCTCGTAGGCCCGGCAAACAGTCACCCCTTCAATCATCGCGATGCACTTCATGTGAAGTTCAAAGACGACGGTCAACCCATTCGCATCAGTTCGCAAGGGCGTGGCAATATTTATGTCACGGTCACCACGCAAGGCCTTCTCAAAGCTGACGCCGTCCGTCCGTATCAGAACGGCCTTCGCATCGAGCGCCGCTGGAAGGATCGCCAAGGCAAACCCACCAATCTTTCGCATCTGAAAGTCGGCGACCTGATTTACGTCGAGATCGAACTCGCAGCACCTGCCGCTGATCCCAATCAGCGAATCGAGCACATTGCCATTGTCGATGCGCTGCCTGCTTGCATGGAAGTGGAGAATCCCAGACTGGCGACCAGCGCTGCGAATCAAGGCGAGGAATCAGCGCGTGCGGATCGCGTGGAGTTTCTCGATGACCGCGTAGTGCTCTTTGCCGGTGCGACAAAGCAGCCGCAGGTCTTCCGCTACCTGCTGCGTGTGACGACCAAGGGTTCGTTCACGCTGCCGCCGCTTCAGGCTTCGAGCATGTACGACGGCAACATCGCAGCCATGGGCGACAAGGGTGAGGTGACTGTCATTCGATGAAAGCACTGCCGGCAAAACTCTGGCGTTGGCTTAAGCGCAGCATCGCGGCGATGGGCGTTCTATCGATTGTCGGCATCATCACATTCGCCTTGCTTTCGTGGTGTTTTCCGTTTCCTGTGGAAAGACTGAGCCGGTGGCCGCAGTCAGCCCGCGTGCTGGATCGTGATGGCCGGGCGATGATTCAGCTTGTGGGCGGCGATGACCAGTGGCGCATCGGCGTGAGCCTCGATGAAATGTCACCCTGGCTCGCGGCTGCCACGATCGCCGTGGAAGATGAGCGATTTCGTTCCCACCCTGGCGTTGATCCACTGGCGATTGTCAGGGCGGCGGGAAGCAATGTGATGTCAGGCCGCGTGGTCTCCGGCGCCAGCACGCTTTCGATGCAGGTCTGCCGCATGATCGATGATCAGCCTCGCACCTGGCGCGCTAAGCTGATCGAATCCTTTCGCGCATTGCAGCTTGAACGCGTGCGCACCAAGGAACAGATTCTCGAAACGTATCTCAACATTGCCCCGTACGGCGGAAACATTCGCGGCGTCGAAGCTGCCTCACTGGCATACTTTGGCAAGCGAGCGCGCGATCTGTCACTCGCAGAGGCGGCGATGATTGCCGGCCTTCCGCAGTCGCCTTCGAGGCTTCGCCCGGATCGGCATTTCGACCGCGCCATACGCAGGCAGCAATTCGTTCTTCATCGCATGGTTGAGTGCAAGCTCATCACCGCAGCGCAGGCTCGTGATGCACAGCAACAAGAACTGACCATCCTCGATCACCACGGCATCAAGCGAATCGCCCCCGGGCACGGCGGTTGGCTAGCGCTGTCCCGAAGACCCATGGGCGGACAGACGACCATCGATTCCACACTGGAACGCGACATCGATGCGATGCTGCGCGAGCACATGCAGCAGCAGCCAGCGGGAACGGATGGCGCTGTCGTGGTGATCGACATCGCATCGGGCGATCTGCTTGCGCTGATTGGCTCTGTCGCCGATGGTCGCAGCGGCGGCCGCACCAATGCTGCAATTGCAAAGCGAAGCCCCGGCTCAGCGCTCAAGCCTTTCATCTATGCCGCCGGTTTTGAATCGCATCGGCTCGCTGCAAATTCCAAACTCCTCGATGTGCCCATCGAGCGTGGCGGCTGGTCGCCTTCTAATTTCGATCGCACTTTCAATGGCGAGGTCACCGTCAGCGAGGCTCTTCGCAGGTCGCTCAATATCCCCGCGATTCTTGCAGCCGAAGGCATCGGCCTTGCCCGCTGTGTCGGAGTGATGGAGGCCGCAGGCATCGCGCTGCCTCGTGATGTGGTGAGTAAGGGCGGCCTCGCTGTGGCGACAGGTGCAGTTGAAGTGAGTCTGCTCGAACTGACCAATGCGTACGCCACGCTTGGCCGTGATGGTGTGCGTCAATCAGTGCGGCTGTTTGATGATGACCCGGTCAGCGCAGGCAAAGCTTTGTCCGCGCAGACCTGCGCGATGATCAATGAGATTTTGAGCACCACACAGCGACGGCCTCGCGCTATGCAAGAGCTGGCCGATCACGACATGCCCTGGTTCATGTGGAAGACCGGCACCAGTTCCGGTCGGCGCGACGCATGGGCGGTGGGGCACAATCACAAAGTCGCCATCGGCGTCTGGATCGGCAGGCAAAGCGGCTCCGGTGATGTGCAATACGTCGGCGGCGACGCGGCTGAGCCGATGCTCGCCAAACTTTTCAATCATGCTGCACTGCGCTCGATGCGTGTGCCTCCGCCCGCAGCTTCATGGCAGGTGATGCGCCCGCTGCCGCCGCCGGTTGAAGCGGTGAAGCAGCTTCGCATCGTGTCGCCTGCTGCGGGCAGTCAGTTCATCGCACTTGGCAATGGTGCGCTCGTGCCTTTGCGCTGCAATCGCGAAGAGAGTGTGCAGTGGTTTCTCAACGGCAAACTGGTGGATGAGGCCAGTGCAGCAAGGCTGATCGTTTGGCCGGGCCAGCATGAAATTCGCTGTACACAGGCGGATGGCTCGTGGGCGAAGGTGGCCTTTGAAGTGCGATGATGCTGCGAGATGCAAATAAAAAATCAGGCAGCGCGAGGCTGCCTGTTTTTGTTTTGGGCTATTCACTTGAGGTGTCTTGAAGTCGTGCCGATGCGTGATATCACGCCGTGGTATCGACGGTTTCTGCGCCTGGTGCGTGGGTCTTGACGGAGGCGATGCCGTTCTCCCGGCCGGACTCATCGTTGTACATTTCACTGGTGAGAATGACCTGCCGTTGCTGCTGTGAATCGACACTGCTTGCTGTTGCATCAACGCAGAAACCTTAACGCAAGGCCCCATGTCAACGCAACCTG
>CAZYQL010000009.1:29629-31071 GCA_964650055.1 uncultured Phycisphaeraceae bacterium
TGCTGTTGCATCAACGCAGAAACCTTAACGCAAGGCCCCATGTCAACGCAACCTGGTCCAACTGGCAATAGGTGCCATTTCGAGCACAAAAAAACCCTCGTCCTAAGACGAGGGCTTGATCAATTCGGTATGAATCGACTTAACGGATCCAATCCCTTAGCGGGTGGCGCTGCGCTCAGCGAGCTTGGCGACGGCTGCCTTGGGGTCCTTCTCGGCTTTGCCCTTGCAATCGTTGCAGCAGAAGCCGACGGTGAGGGTGCTGGACTTAGTTGCGTCCTTGCCGTTCATAATGCACTTGCCTTCTTCACCCTTGGCGACCTTGTCGAGATACTTGGCCGGGTCCTTGTCGAACTTGCCCTTGCAGTTGTTGCAGCAGAACTCGACTTTGACATCCATCGTCGCATCGGGGTTCACAGCTTTGCCCGTGAAGGGGCACTTGTCGTTGACAGCCTTGGACTTTTCTTCGGCAATGCCGATGACGGAAATGGTCGCAACGACCGTCAATGCCAAAAGACTCATCCACATTTTCTTCATCGTGCTCATGATCCTGATCCTTTCCTGTGCTGGTATTTATTTGCCGTAGGGTTCGCCGCTGGTCACACGACCGGACGGATGCTCTCGAACGAACGGGTTCCATGCACTGATTGTTCTGGAGACTTAAAAGGTTTCACCTCGGTTGAGGCGACATGATAACAGTATCACAACGGATAACGGGGCAGTCAAGGGATTTATTCCATCAAACCATCAAGGCCAACATTCTTGGGTGCAATCCTGTGCGGACGAAGTGGGTATCTCCTCGTGTGCCTTGACCTCTCTACTGTCCTATCATCGCATCATGAAGCTCTACACCCGCATCGGCGATGATGGCTCCACCCGGCTCTTTGGCAACCAGCAGGTTCGCAAGGATGATCCTCGCGTGGAAGCCTATGGCAGCGTCGATGAACTCAACGCCATCCTCGGCTTGGCGCTCGTCGGCTGCGCCCACGAAGAAATCACACGAATCCTCCGCTTCGTGCAGAATCGTCTCTTTGATGTTGGTGCTGATCTGGCCACGCCAGCGGTGCAAGCCTCCGGCGAGAGCGCTGGTGGTGGATCGGGCTGGCAGGTCTATCGCATCAGCGGCGAGGATGCGGGGGATCTGGAAAAATGCATCGATCAGATGTGGGAGCCGCTGCCGCCGATGAAAAATTTCATACTGCCCGGCGGGACCGAACTGGCGGCAAGGTTGCACGTGGCACGCACCGTCTGCCGCCGTGCGGAAAGGCTCTGCGTGACGCTTGCGCGTGACGTCCATGGCATCGGCGACATTATTATTTATCTCAATCGCCTCAGCGACCTGCTCTTTGCGATGTCCCGTCGAGCCAATCAACTCGAAGGCGTGGTTGATGTGCCTTGGAAGAAAAAGGAGTAGAGAGGGCAGCGATCAGCGATCAGCTATCAGC
>CAZYQL010000009.1:31171-41908 GCA_964650055.1 uncultured Phycisphaeraceae bacterium
GCTGACCTCTCACTTCTTCTCTTCTTCCTTGACGGGGGTCAGGCGCAGGATGATTTTTGTGCCGATGGGGGGGATGGCTTTGGTGTTGGCGGCCCATGCTTCGTTGCCGCCGCCGCCTTCCTGGCCGCCGCGTTTGTCGTTCATGCGGGCGAGTACTTCATCCTGAAAGTTCACCAGCGAAAGAATGTTGCCTTCGATGTCGGCGATGTAGATGCTCTTGCCATCGACCTCGTACATTTTTGAGCCGGTGAAAAGCCAGATGTTGTCAGGCAGGGGCTTGCGGGTTTTCTGGTCAACAATCCAGTCGTTGGCAGGCACATCGTACTTCTTGCCTTTGAGCTCATAGTGAATCGTCACCGCCACCTTCGGGCCTGTAGGCGGATGAAATTTCCAGTTGTCTCCAACACGCTCAGCACGCAACGGTGAGCCAGGCTTAAGTCCAATGAGCATCAGCGCACCATGCACGTGGCTGGGTTTCGCATCGAGACTGATGATCGACTCATGCTCACGCGACTTGGGCGCACAGGCGAGCAGCTCCAGCCAGTCCGCTTGCAACGGCAAAATGATTTTGCCTTCGATCTCTACGATCTTGTTCTTACGGTCTGCCTTCACGCCGGGAAGCTGTGGCAACTCTTTTTCGTTCTCGTTCTCACGTTCCTGCGCCAAGACGGGTGAAGCGAGGAGCAACGCGAGCATGCAGGTTGCGGTAGTCAGGAGCGAAGCCGCGAAGCGGCGAAGGCGTGACAACGAGGGGACAGGTTGAATCATGATTAAATCCTCTGGATACCGACATCATACTCGTCACGTTGATGATCTACACTGTTTAAATGGAACGCGATGAAACATCTTCGCCTCAGTCCAGCGCGGAGCCGCTATATCCCGAGCGTCTGACCTGGGCGGTGCTGCTGGGGCAGTGGGTCGAGTTTGCCCGCAGTGCGGTGGGATTGCCTGCTCAGGGCCAAGGCCAGTGCATGCGCGAGTCGGTGGCGGACATCATCATGCTACAGGCGGTCTGGTTTGCGCTGCAGCATGTGCAGGAGCTGGGCGCTGCTGAGCGATCGCTGGGGCTGGACCGGGCGGGTGTGCTGATTGAGAAACATGAAGCAGCGCTGCGCAAGCGGTGGGGGCAGGGGATGCCTGCTGCGATTGATGAACTGCTGCGCGATGCGAAGGGGCAGTGGGAGGCGGTGGCGCAAGCGTAGTGGGGGATGCGATTGCGTCTTCGCACTTATGTGATGCGACGTTTCGCTTATTCAGCTTTCTTTGGCTCGGGTGCTTTTTCTTTCTGCGCCTGTACCGTTTTCCATGCGATGGTCTGAAAATATTTCGCATCCTCCGCGCTCAGGGCGACGAGTGTTCTGCTTTTACCGCCATTGATGGTCGTCAAAGTCGCGGCGAGGCCGACGGGGGATTTGTCGTAGATCGTGCTGTAGAAAACGCAGGCCGCCAAGTAGGTGCCCGCTGGCGATGGATGACTTTTGTCAGCCGCGTAAAGCTTGAGCGCCGGCTTCTCCTTGCGTGCAGCTTCCCACGCCAGTCCGACAGGTGCGATCGGCGCTGATAACGCCTTGGCGAGATCCGTGTACGTCTTCGCAATCGTTTCCTGATGCTCCGGCTGATGCTCGCGGGCCCAGGTCATATAAAGCAGCGGCATCGCCTTGCTCTCCTTAATCAACTCACCCAGCTTCGTGCCATGTTCGAGCGTCACCTTCGGATACATGAACGGCAACTGGCTCTGCTCCTGAATCACCACAAAATCCCAGTTGCCTTGCGCGATCTTCGTCGGGGCCTGCGTCTTGGGATCGAGCAGATGCTGCTGAAGCGTCCAGCCGCCGGGCGTGACGGCGACATATTCCAATGCGCGTTTTTCTTTTGCCGCCTTCGCCAGTGCCTGCACCATGCCGGGCAGGTTGTTGACGCTTGTGTAACTGTTGCCGATGAACAGCACGCGCATCTGCTTTGATTCACCCTTATCCTGTGCATAGGCCAGGTGCGGGAGCGCCAGGATGATGAAAAGCATCGTGATTTTGATGACGCTTTTGATCGCGTGATTGGGAACGTGATTCAGTACAGGCATGGGCATCTTTCTGCGTGAGAATTGTTCAATGCGCGGATCAATTGATGCTAGGATTTATCTATAGTACTCAAAGAGCAGTAAAGGCCAACGCCCTTGAGAAGCGGCAGACCCAGGCATAGGATTGAACTGTATCAAAGTCGTTTATGCATTATTTCAAACGAAACATGGAGGCTCATCATGGATAAATCCAAACTCATCGACAAGCTCAACGAAGCCATCAGTCTCGAACTGGGGGCGCTACTTCAGTACAACCAGTATGCTCATGTGGTGAGCGGATTGGAGCGAGCGGTGTGGCATGAATTCTTCGAAGAGACTGCGGTGGAAGCCTTCGGCCACGCCAAAAAGTTTGCTGCCAAAGTCGTGTCGCTGGGCGGTGTGCCCACCGTTGAGCCGATGGCTGTGAAGCAGACTACTGACCTGATGCAGATGCTCGAGAACAGTCTGGATGTGGAACGCAAAGCCGTGCAGATCTATACCGAAGCCCGCGACTTGGCGGAGGGCAATTATGCCTACTGCACGCTGCTGGAAGATCAGATTCTCGATGAGTCTGATGATGTCGAGGAAATTGAAAAGTTCCTCAACAAGATCAAAGTGACTGTTGCGAAGAAGACGAATAAACAGGTTGGCTGATCAGCAGAAGGTGACATGCGAAACATGCAACAAGCCCCGGTACTTGCCGGGGCTTTTTCATTTCGATGATCTGTGATGGACGAAGCTCAGCCGCTCGTTGAGATGGAGTTCATCGCGGGCTGGTCGGTGTCGCGCAGCGGTTGGCCGCGCGTGGCGATTTGCTGCATGACCAGTTTCCAGGTTTCTTTTTCGTACTCGATCAAGCCGATGGCTTCATCGATTTTCTCGACGTTGCGATCCAGAGTGGCATCGACGAGCAGGCGGTAGATGTAGGTGTAGAGCCCGCTCAGCTTGCCATGAAGATCGGGATCAAGGTCGCTACTGAGGCTCGTGGAAAGTTCGAGCATGATTTTCTGAGCGCGGGTCAGTCCGTTGTAGGCCTGCTCAAATTGCTTGGCTGCCAGGCCGTCGCGTCCCTGCCGACAGAACTTGATCGCGCCATCGTAAAGCATCATCCGAAGCTCTTCGGGACTGGCGGTGAGGATTTTAGTCCTCAGGTACGGATTGGCGACAGCAGTACTCATGATGCTTTTCTTTCCCGATTCCCTTCGATTCAATCCATCGATCACAACGGTTGTATCGGTCATGCCAACGGGGTGACCTTAGCTCGTGTAGCAAAACCTCGGATTGATTCACATAGCCCCGGCCTTGGCCGGGGGAACGTCGCGACTACGGTGATTCACCCCGGCTAAAGCCGGGGCTATGTGGGGCTAACGACGGCTCTGCGAGGCCAGTGCCGACAGGCTGTTCAGTGAGCCGCTCTGCTCCTGCAATTTCGCCAGCGCTGTTTCCATCGCGGCAAACTGTGCTTCGAGTCTGGCCCTCTTGGCAGCAAGAGCCACGTCCAACGCTTTGATGCGTTTGTTGTTGAGTTCCAACTGCTTGTCGATCTGTTCCGTCTTGCCGCCCAGCACGTTGTCGGTCAGATTCTTGAGCAGCTCATCAATGCGAGTGCCGATGCCTGCCTTGAGAATCGTCGTCTCGCCATCGACGGTTTCAGTTTCCTTGAAGGTGAACATCTGCTGCACCGCATCAGGATCAGCGAGCAGGGCAGCAGTGAGCTTCGACTCATTGAGTTCGAGCACGGCGCCGCTGCCGACCTTGATGCCGACCTGCGAAAGCGAATTGAACTGCGTCGTGAGGTCGCCGTTGCGACTGGTGACCAGACGATAAAGCGAAGACTGAATGCGTGACAAGGATGGATCGCCCAGGAGCAAGCCGCGCTCTTGCTTTTCCGAATCGAACTTGTCGTACTTCTTGATGGAAGTCATCACGCCGTTGAAGTCGGTGACGAATTTTTTGACCGCATCGACGATCGCCGTCTCATTTCGGCTGATGGACAGATTCACCGGCGTATTGCTGGGATTTTTGAGCGTGATCGTTGTGCCGGGGATGACGCCGATGAGCCGATTGGTCGCGCTGCTGATGGCGATGGCCTTGGCGGGATCGTTGGAGCCAAAGAAGGCCAGGGCATTGCGTGCTTCGTTGAGCGTGCTGGCACCGAAGCCCAGGCCGCCATCATCGAAAACAAACGCACCGCCTTTGCCATCTCTTTTCGCATTCAGACTCAGACGAAAGGGGCTGGCCCCTGAGCCATCATTGAGGATGGAAGCGGAGACATCCAGGCCAGCCGCGTTGATCTTGTCATTGATCTGCTGGAGCGTGTCGGTGGCCGTGATGGTGATGGTCTTCTCGAAGCTGCCGTTGAGGTTCTGGCCACCAGCGGAAGCTTCACCGAGCAGGCCCAGATCGCGGGCCGTCGTGGAGCCTTTTTCGCTGACCTTGAGTGCGACTGCGCCGGTGCCTGTGTCTTCGATGAGGATGCCGTCGCCGTTGTCGTTGATGCGGGCGTTGATCGCCAGGCCTCGGCTGTTGATTTCCGCAATGACATCGGAAATGGCGACTTCGTTGCCTTGCGTGAGATCGACATCAGCGGTGTTGCCGTTGGAATCACGAATGGTGAACTGGCCGCGCGTGACGCCCAGGCCGCCGCGCAAGGCATCGAGGCGTGTGCCTTCGTTGATGTATTGAAATTGCAGGTTGCCGCTGCTCTTGCTCGTTGCCGCAAAGCTGCCAGCCAGCCCCAGGTCAGCAGCAGCAGTGCCCGAGGTATCGCTGATGATCAGGTCACTGGCGGTGGAGCCAGTGTTGTCGGTCAGGAGCAGGCCGTTGCCCGCGCTGTTGAGTGAAGCGGTGACACCCGCGCCCGCATCATTGATGAGATTGACCACATCACTGATGCTGGCTGCCGAAGATAGATCGATGGCGCTGGCGGCACCGGCGCGGTTGGTGATGCTGATGGTGCCCAGCGTGGTGATGCCGCTGCCGCCATTGAGATTTTTCAGCAGTTTGGAATTGAGCGCTGCCAGCACGCGCGACCCTTGCAATACGCCATCCGCATTGTCATCACTGCCCAAAATGCCCAGGTCGGTCGCTGCCTGCGAGCTATTGAGCGCCGCTACGGTGAAGGTGCCACCGCCTGCGGTGTTGTCGGTCAGTTGCAAGCCTGCGCCACTGCCAGCGAGGGTGACAGCGCCGCTGGAGGCGGTGCTGATGTTGGCGGCCAGATCGGCGATGGTCGTATTGGAGCCAATGGTGATGTTGAAAACTTGACCATCACGCGTCGTCAGGCTGAAGTCGGCCAGTGATGCGTGATGCCTGACGCCGTTGCCATCGTTGAGCGAGGCTAGCTGCGTCTTGCTGCCGACGGTGCCAATGGCGCTGGCGGTGAGTGTGTCGCCCACTGCTGCGACATTAAAGCCAAGCGTCGCCCTGGTGCCCGAACTATTGACATCACTCACCGCAAGGTTCGTTGTCACGGCTCCAGTGTTGTCGGTCAGCACAAAGCCATCGCCATCGACACTGGCGGTGACATTGATGCCGTCGGCGTTGTTGATGCCGGTAAGCACATCCTTGACGCTGACGGCTTTGCTCAGGTCGATGATGGCTGAAGCGCCGCTGCGATCAGTGATGCGAATCTTGCCGCGGGTGATGCCTGCGCCGCCGTTGAGTGTGTTGAGCTGTGTGTCGGTATCGAGGCGACCTTCGCCGAACTCGAATGTGAGCGTGCCGCCTGCTGGAGCGACTGCGGTGGCGTCCTTGTCGGTGAAGCCTTGGGTGATGGTTTGCTGACTGCTGACGAGCCTGGCGACGGAGAAGCTATAGGTGCCTGGCGTGGAGGAGGCGGAAGTCGTCGCGGTGATGACCGACTCATCGCTGCTGGTAGCGGTGGTCGCTTTGAAAATGTTGCTGGTGAGGAAGGAACTGGAACTGAGTTTGAGCGATAGCAGCTTGGCGTTGATTTCCTGAAAGGCGACCTGCTGACTGGTGAGGATAGCGTTACGCGATTGCACGAACTGTTTAGGTCGTGACTCGATCGCGATGAGCTGATTGATCAGCGAAGCGGAGTCGATACCGCTGATCAGGCCAACACCAGTTGAGATTCCACTCATGACTCGTTCCAATTCTTCGTTCACCAAAGCGAACGGCTAAATACGCTATCCCCACCTGTCTTCTGATCTCTGATCTCTGATCTCTGACCTCTGACCTCTGACTTCTGACCTCTGGCCTCCGCCTCAGTCGTCCACCACATTGCCTTCGTAGAGGCTCTTCCAATTGCGATCGCGGTAGTCGCTGACTGGCTCAGGCGCTGCCCACTCGATGCGGGCGGATTGTCTGAGCAGGTCGCCAGCCCACAGTGCCAGCGTGCGCTGGAATAGGTGCGTGACCCGTTCATCCGTGATGGGCTCAAGCCGTTTCGACATCCTGTCCATGCGGGCCTCCTTGTTTGGCGGATTCTTGTCAGGCGATCGCTTCCAAATGAATCGCGACGAGGCTCGCTTATCGGCCTCCTGTTTCTTATCGACTGCCTTCGATACCTCGCTTGAACGACCACAGGGGTCAAAGGTCAAAAGCCCACCAGAATCTGCAGAATGTTTGGACGTGAGGTTGCGTTGATCCGAAATAGATGAAATGGAAAGGCGAGTTATCGGTCGATGGGGGTAGGGTTGCTGCGCTGACGACGCTACGCAGCGAGCGGCGGAGGAGGCGAGCGGGGATCTTCTCGCGAGGGCATCTGTGGTAACTCGGACGGGGACTCGAGCAATGCAAGGTAGAATGCGACATGCAGGAAGATGCAGATAGAATCGACGGTAAGAATCACCATGACGCAGCCACGCGATCCATCTTGTGCCGGGTATCGCAACTCGCTGCTGTCGCGGCGGCATGTTCTCAAAGTCGGCGGCATGGGCGCTCTGGGCTTGAACATGCAGACGCTGCTCCGCGCCGCTGACGCCAAGCAGACGCAGAAGCTCATCGCCAAGGCCAAGTCGGTGATCTTTCTCTTCCAGTGGGGCGGGCCCAGTCACGTGGATATGTTCGACATGAAGCCCGAGGCACCAGCGAACATTCGCGGGCCGTACAAGCCGATCAAGTCCAGTGCCAACGGAATCTGGGTCAGTGAGAAGCTAGAGAAAACCGCGAAGATCATGGACAAGGTCACGCTCATTCGCAGCATGACGCACACCATGAACAACCACAACTCCGCAGGCTACTACGCACTCACCGGCAGCGCCCCGGCAACCGACGATCAACGCCTTCGCGATTCCATCGATCTCTTTCCCGCCTACGGCTCCGTTGTCGATAAACTCGCGCCGCTTTCTGGGAAGCCTGGCGGTGGGGAACTGCCGACGAGCGTAGCTTTCCCGCATGTGATTTCCGATGGCTCAAGAACACCGGGGCAGCACGCCAGCTTTCTGGGCAAGGTGCACGATCCGCTGTTCGTGGGCAACGATCCCAACGCGCCGGACTTTTCGCTGCCGCAGTTGAGTCTGCCCAGTAATCTTTCGATGGACCGGTTGGAACGCCGTCGGCATCTGCAACAACTCATCGATCAGCAGTCGCGACTACTCGACTACTCCGGCGAAGCGCGGGGCCTGGATAGCTATTACGAGAAGGCACTGACGATGCTCAGTTCGCCTCGCGTCAGGCAAGCATTCGACATCTCCAAAGAGCCCAAGGTCATGCGCGATGCGTATGGCAGATCAACCTACGGCCAATCTTGTCTGCTGGCGCGAAGGCTCGTCGAAGCAGGTGTGAAGTTTGTCACTGTTTATTTTTCCAACTCCATCGGCGGTCGCAGCAAGACCGATGGCGGTTGGGATACGCATGGCTTCGACAACACGCGAATGTTCCCGATTGTCGAGGCTTATCACCTGCCTCGCACCGAAGAGACGCTGCCCACGCTGCTGGAAGATCTTGATCAGCGCGGCCTACTCGACACGACGCTCGTGATCTGGATGGGTGAGTTTGGCCGCACGCCCAAGATTAATGGCAACCAGAGCCGCGACCACTGGCCCCAGTGCTACACGACGCTGCTCGCAGGCGGCGGCGTCAAACAGGGCTATGTCTATGGCGAGTCCGACAAGCACGGCATGCACCCCGCTGCCAACCCTGTCAAACCGGATGATCTGGCCGCGACGGTCTATCACCTGCTGGGCATCCCGCACGAGACCGAAGTGCACGATGCTGAGGGAAGACCACTGGCGATCACGCGCGGCAAGCCGGTGATGGATGTGATGATGTAATTCGCCGCTTGCGGCGTAGCGAGGTCATCGCGGTGATAATCCTTTTTTCAACGTAGTAACCGCGCAGCGGGGACGCTGCGACTGTAATGAAGAAATTAAAAAAGTCTGGTGATCATCGGCGGCGTCGCAGCAATCGCATCGAGTGAGACCGTGTGTTGACTCACACAGTTCAGATATGAATGAATAATGATGTACAACGTTCTGTACAGACGGATCCATTATGAAAGCGCAGGAAGTTACAACTTTTACCGATCATCGTGAGAATCTTCGCAGGGATATCGATCGTGTTCGTCGCACGGGTCGCCCATTGCTGGTCACGAAAGATGGCAAGCCTGATGCGGTGGTGCTCAGCCCCAAGGCTTACGATCAACTCGTGTCCGATTCGGAATATGCAAGAAGTGTTCGCCTCGTGCGCCAGAGCATGGAAGAGTTTGAAGGAGGCAAAGGCATCGCGGCAGCAAAGGTTTTTGCGAAGGTGCGAAAGAGTCTTGGCATTAAGTAAGCCATGACCTACCAGATCGACTTCTCGCCTACCGCAGAAGCCGAGTTAATCGCGGCTGCCGTCTACATCGTCCGTGAATCGCCAGATGAACTGCATGAAGGTGAATGATTCAATTTGAGCGGCTGTTTTGCGAACGCGCAGCGAGGACGCTGCGGCTAAGAAGATCATTGACCATCACCGCTTGCTCGCGCCTTTGCCCATCGTCTTGCCCAGTCGAATGAATCCCAACTCTGCGATCATGCTCAGTGCTGCGGTGAGCAGGAACACGTGGTATCCCATCTTCAGCCAGGGGAGTTCGAGCGTGATCTTCGAAGTGAACTGAATATTGCCGGTGAAGAGGATCAGGGCCAGGAACGGGGCGAAGGCTCCGCGGATGCCGGTGAGGGTGACGTGGATGCCCATGTAGAGCGAGACCATGCGGCGGTCAGCGAAATCGTTGTGTCCCAGGTTCCAGGCAAGCATGCCGCCGCCGCGTGCGATGCCGTTGAAGACGCGTGCGACGCCGATGATCGGCAGCGAGTGAAACATCGCCCCGAACCAGTTGCCCAGTTGCGTAATGACCCACACAGCGCCGTGGCGTGCGCGGAACTCGATGATGTGTACACGGTCCAGATACCGCGCCCAGAGCGGCATGGTGATCACCGCCAGCGTCAGCGGCAGCGTCGTCGTGAGCAGGTTGCTGATCTTGAATTCATTGGCCATGCCTTGCGTCATGTCCGCGATGAGATAGACGAGCACAGCATCGCCCATCATCGCAGCGGTGCCGTTGACGAATTGCCAGAGCATGTAGCCGCGGAAGAGTTTGTCGTTGCGCAGCACCGTCCAGAAATTAGGGCGCGAGGCTTGCGGGTCGTACTCATAGATCGTTGCCGATTCGCCGTGCGGCTGCGGCGTGGCTTGTGGCTGGATTTCGTACTTGAGCAGTTCCTTCTCGCCGCGCAATCGGATGCGTGAGTAAGCGATGACGCCGATGATGGAGATGAGCATCGTGGCGGGAAAAATGATGCGGAATGATTCGGGATTGCGATCGAGCATGTCACCGGCAAGCACGGGCAGCAGGCCGATGATGACGCTGTTGGATAGCGCGATGCGACCGGTGATGCGAGCGCGCAGGTGTGCCGGGTAATTCTGCCGCCACACGGTGGAGCGCAGGGTGATGATGCCCGTCTGCATGCAGCGTGCCATGATGACGAGTGCCGCGAGCATGAGCGGACTGCTGCCTTGCGCCACGCCATCGGCATCAGGCGGCTGCGTCGGAATCAGTGCGATCGCGCCGACGCAAAGCAGCATGCACACCTGAAGCATGACGATGAGCGGCACCTTGCGGCGGCCTCTCGATAAACGTGCCCAGATGAAACTCGTGAGATTGGCAAAATTGGCAGAGGCGACGATGGCGGCGAACACCATCGAAGGCACGTGAAAGATTTTCGCGGCGACGATACCGATGACGCCGCCTTCGATCATGGCCAGCGAAGCGGGGTAAGTCAGGGCGGTGACGATTTCATGGCGATAGCTTTGCCGCGTCATGGGCGGAAGCATGCGGGGATGAATGTTGCCGAGAAATCGAAACATGGTTGAAGCTTGCGAAGCGGCGAGGCCCCGATTGTAGGCAATTAAAAACCCTCGAACGGTTCGAGGGTTTTTCATGGCGATAATTCATCTGCACTACATCGCCGCTACATCGCAGCGATGCGAGATTCATTGCATCATCATTCCGCCTTCACGCGGATGGTGCGGAACTCGATCTTGCTCTTGGGGTCGTGGCATTGAAAGGCGAAGTAGCCGCCGTTGAGTCGGCTTTTGTCAGAATCTTTTTCGGTGTATTCGTTGACAACTTTGCCGTTGAGTTTGATGGTGACGGTACGGTCCTTGACGATGATGTGGTAGTCGTACCACTCGCCGTCTTTGACAGGGGATTTGTCGAGGTTTTTGTAGTTATAGAC
>CAZYQL010000009.1:41918-47099 GCA_964650055.1 uncultured Phycisphaeraceae bacterium
GTCTTCTTGGGGTCGCCGTAGGAATCGGAGCAGACCTGGCATTCATAGCCGGTCTCGGTGGGCCAGCCGGTCTTGATGTGCTTGGCGTGAATGTAGATGCCGGCGTTGCTCTTTTCGTGTTGCTTGACCTGAGCGCGGAACTCGAAATTCTTGAAGATGCCTTTGTTCTCGCCACCCATGTAATACATGTGGCTGCGACCGCCTACGGTGACGATCGCGCCATCGATCACCTTCCAGGACTCGGGGCTTTCGTTGGGAACCCAATCGCCCAGTTTCTCACCATCGAACATCAGCACGAAGCCATCCTTTTTTTCCTGTTCGGTGAGCGTGTTGGGTTTGGTGTCCTCAGCGAAAGCGAAGGAGGCGAGGAGGAGCAGAACGAAGGTAGCGAGCAGACGTTGCATGATAAACCTTTCATGGTTGAGGTAGCGAGATATACTACCATTGGGCGAAGGTGGTTGCGTGGTGCAGGTGTTGCAGTTTTTGACATCTGAAATTGTAAACCGTCTCGCCGTTTTAGCCTTGTCTTGAAGTGACTGGCAATGTCATTGAGGAAATAATCGATGAGTGACCGATCTGAGCATCTCAAACGAATTACCATCGAAGACGGCAAGTGCGGCGGTCGGCCATGCATTCGTGGCAAGCGCATGCGCGTGACGGATGTACTGGACCTGTTCGCTGCGGGAGCAGCTGCCGAAGAAATTCTGGCAGACTACCCCATGCTGGAGCGGGAAGACCTTCTTGCTGTCTTTGAATATGCAGCTCGACAGGCAGACCATCCGGTGCTCATGAGCGCATGAGATTCATCATTGACAATCAGTTGCCATCCGCGCTCGCAACCCACCTTTGCCGCCAAGGACATTTTTTGAGCTTGTCCTTGTCAGATCCAAACGGGCCAGCCTTCGTATGGATTCGATTAGGTAACTGTCGCATCGCCTCATTGCTTGCGGCTTTCGATTTGCGAATGGCAGATATTCTGCGAGAACTGGAAGCGGGTCAGCGCGTGATTGAGGTTCGCTAATTGCAATGACCTACGAGCACAAACGTCATCGGCTCAGTCAGCAAACAAAGCGATGGCAGACCACGTCTCACTTTACATCCGGCAACCTCACCGTTGCGACCTTCAATATGCCCGGGTGTTTTTGAAGTTTTTCGATCAGCGCCTCGGGTGCTTCGCCATCAATCTTCAAGAGCATCAGTGCGGTGTTTCTGCGACGGCTGATGGTCATGTCAGCGATGTTGGCCTTGGCTTCGCCAAATTCGTTGCCAACTGTGCCGATCATGCCCGGGCGGTCTTCGTTCTGAATGAGCACCATCGAACCGGCGGGGATCATGTCCATGTGGTAGCCGTTAATCTCGACAACGCGCGGTCGCAAATCGTTATACACACGGCCAACAATTCTGCGAACCTCATCGCCAGGCAGCGTGCTGTCATCGGTCGAGCCGACGGGGCCTTGCACGGTGATGGTCAGGCGTGTGCCCAGGGTGTCATCATCAGTCTTGGTCGTTCGCAGGGCGATGCCGCGCTGGGTAGCGACATGGCTGGCGCTGATGACATTGATCGGCACATCCATGTGGCGTTTGAGCAGGCCCACAAGAGCAGTGCGTTCGATAGTGCCTGCCGCAGCGGCGAGGCTCGAACCATTAAGCTCGACGGTGATCGATGCGATGCCGCGGGTGATCATCGGGCTGACCAGTTCCGCCATGCGACCTGCGAGATCGACGTAAGCATTCTGCAAAGGATCCAGATCAACGCGCATGCCGCCCGCGTTGACTGCACCGATGATGCCTTCGCCGCGCAGATAAATCATCAGTTGGTCGGCTGCGGCAATACTCACCGCTTCCTGACCTTCCTTGGTGCTTGCGCCCAGGTGAGGCGTGGTGAGAATCTTGGGATGATTGCGAAGCTTGCTGTCCTCGGCGAGCGGCTCTTTGACGAAGACATCGAGTGCAGCGCCGCCGCACTTCTTGCTTTCGATGGCGGGAATGATCGAGTCTTCATCAATGACGCCGCCGCGCGAAGCGTTGATGACAAGCACACCATCGCGGCAGAGCTTGAAGGTTTCGCCGTTGAGCATGCCGCGCGTCTGATCGTTGAGCGGCACGTGGAATGTGAGGATGTCCGCATGAGGCAGCAGGGCGGAGAAGTCGGTGAACATGCGCGCTTTGCCATCAAGCATGGTGGGCACGTTGATCATCGGATCGAACGCGACGATGTTCATGCCAAAGGCCAGCGCACGTTCAGCGACAGTGCGGCCGATGCGACCAAAGCCGATGACGCCCAGCGTCTTACCGTGGAGCTGCCGCCCGATGAGTTTGCGGTCGAATTTTCCTTCGCACATGCCTTTGTAGGCAGGGCCGATGTTGCGAGCCAGCGCCATCATGAGCGTGAAGGCGTGTTCAGCGGTGGAGATCGTCGAAGCATCCGCCGAGTTCATCACGAGGATGCCTTGCGCGGTGGCAGCATTGAGATCGATGTTGTCCACGCCGACACCTGCACGGGCGATGACGCGAAGCTTGCTGCCACCTGGCTGCTTCGCGGCGGCTTCGAGCATCTTGGCGGTGACCTTGATGCCCGAGCGCACGATCATGCCATCAGCCTGGGCGATGATGGCGGCAAACTGTTCATCAGTTTCCTCCTTGCTCTTGGGGCGATGAACAAGCTCGACATCAGGCTGACTCTTGATGAAGTCTAAACCTTCCTGAGCAAAGTCGTCGGCAACGAGAAGCTGAAACATCTTGGTGGCAGTTTTCATGGCGGGTTCGGTAGGGGTGGCGGTAGGCATATCGAGAACCTTGAGTCCAGAAGTTTAGAGTGAAAAGGGAAGAGGCGAAAGCCCATCCACGCATGCGCGTGGGGCGGACTTCCTTTATACAGTTTTGATTAAGTAGTGGGACGAGACCAATTCAATCCAGGAAATCGCGCAAAATCATTATCCATCGAAACAAACTCGCAATCATGTTCAATCGCCATTGCGGCAAGATAGGTGTCGGTGATCAGGTTTCCGTTTGCTTCAACGGTGGCGCAAAGTTGCGTGAAACACGCCCAATGGCTCGCATCGGGATGAAGCATGACACAACTCGGGTGGTTTCTGAAGCTGTTCGAGAATCGGATGGTTTGGTCGATTGGAGAGGGATTCTTGAATATCTTCGAGTTGGTGGCGATGCGGAGAAAGCCCACAAGAATCATGTCCATCATGGCGAAACGCTCCCCCCGATTCAGAATATCTTCGAGCAAGCGAAGACACACTTCGTGGTAGGGAAATTCTTCACGATAGGCGTAAATCAACACATTGACATCGATAAGCTTCATACGATTTACAAATCCAAAAGCTCTGATGTTTTGTCAAGGTTCACACCTGGATGGACGCCTCCTCCGAGCCGACAGACCTCCAGTTTGAAACCATCTGAAGTACTGTGCGATGTAAGTCGATCAATCTTTTCTCGAATCGCCTCTTCAACAAATGATGAAAGCTCAACGTGTTCACGCTGAGCCGTCTCATGCAGCGTATCGAACAGTTCGTTGTCGATCTCAATAGCTCGTTTCATACGAATGCTCCGGCAGCAAAAGGTGTGATACACCTATTTGGCAGGATATTCTAGGCATGGTGGCTGGCCGAAAACGCTAGTGTAGCGGCTTTGATGGTCAGTTCAATTTCAGAATCCTCATGTGCCGCGCTGACGAACCAAGTCTCATACTGACTGGGCGGCAACGCCACACCATGCTCGAGCATTGAGCGGAAGAAAACCGCAAACGCTTTCGTGTCGCTCTTGAGTGCCTGGTCGTAATTCGTCGGCGCTGATGCGGCGAAGAACGGACAGACCATCGAGCCAACTCGCGTGACAGCCAGCGGTACGCCCGCGCTCTTGGCCGCATCAGCGAGACCGGCGGCGAGCTTGGCGCTTTGTTTTTCCAACACGTCATACGCTTTGCCATCGCGCAGCAATTTCAATGTGGCGATACCTGCCGCCATAGCGAGCGGGTTGCCGCTGAGGGTGCCTGCTTGATACATCGGACCATCGGGAGCGACCTGGCGCATGAGGTCTTCGCGTCCGCCGTAGGCTGCGCAAGGCAGGCCGCCGCCGACGACTTTGCCCAGACAGGTGATGTCGGGATTCACTTTGTAGATCGACTGTGCGCCGCCATACGCAACGCGGAATCCGCTCATGACTTCATCGAAAATCAGCAGCGCGTTGTGGCGATCGCAGATGGTTCGCAGAGCCTGCAAATACCCTGGAGCAGGCGGCACGCATCCCATATTGCCCGCCACCGGCTCAATCACGATGCCTGCGATATCGCTGCCATGCTCTTCAAAAACATGCTGCACCGCGTGCACATCGTTGTAAGGCACCAGCAGCGTGTGACTCGTAATCGAAGCAGGCACGCCCGGCGAAGAAGGCACGCCCAGCGTCGTCGCGCCGCTGCCTGCCTGCACCAGCAGCGAATCACTGTGCCCGTGGTAGCAGCCGGTCGCCTTGATGATCTTGTTTCGGCCAGTCGCAGCGCGGGCCAGACGAATCGCGCTCATCACCGCTTCAGTGCCGCTGTTGACAAAGCGCACCACCTCAACGCTATCGACAGCCTCAATCACCATCTCCGCCAGTTCACTCTCGGCTTCCGTAGGCATGCCAAAGCTGAAGCCGCGCGAGGCGGCCTGTTGCACCGCTTCGACCACTGCGGGATGCGCGTGGCCGAGGATGGCCGGGCCGTAGGAGCCGACGTAGTCAATGTACTTGTGACCATCGAGATCGGTGACGAACGGGCCTTTTGCGCTGCTGATAAAGATCGGATCGCAGCCGACGGATTTACAGGATCGCACAGGGGAATTGACGCCGCCTGGTAAGACAGCTTTGGCGCGGGCGAAGGCGGCAGCGGAGGCGTTAAAGCGACTGCTGGAGGGGGAAGTTGCGGTGGGTTTAGCCGTACTCATGGGCCAGAAAGTGTAGCAGAAAGGGCGTTGTCGAACGGCAATTGCCTCGTTAATGGAACTGAGAAAATAGGTCACTATTTGCCGTGGCGGTAATGGTCGATACAATGATTAACTTGGAATGAATGAATATGCGAAGCACAAACAACGCCAACATCATTATTATTGGTGAACCCCACACACGGTAGGGCCGCGTTTGTTTTTACGACGACTGCGACAACCCTGCCAACAAGGCGGGGTTTTTTGTTGGTCG
>CAZYQL010000010.1:0-3940 GCA_964650055.1 uncultured Phycisphaeraceae bacterium
ACGCATGAGCGATCTGCGCGAATCAGGCTCCATCGAACAAGATGCTGACGTGGTGATGATGCTTCACCGCGAAGAGTATTACCACGTCAACGATCCCGCCTGGGGCGAAGAAAACCCCGAGAAAAAAGGCGTGGCGGAAATCATCATCGCCAAGCAGCGTAACGGTCCCACCGGCGTCGTCGAACTCTCCTTCGACGGCAGCACCACGCGATTCCACAACTTGGCCCGGCGCGGCGGCGGTTAATCCGAGCCGCAAGGCGTAAGCCTGCGGGTATTGAGATTTCCAGCAATCCCGTGACTCCGCTCGGAAATGAACACCCCGCATAGCCCCGGCTTTAGCCGGAGTAACGCCGCGAATACGTTGAATCACCCCGGCTAAAGCCGGGGCTATATGATCCGAGTCCTTCATTATGCCTGCCAACTATCAACATGAACTGATGATCGCCCTCGCCGCTGTGCAGCGCGCCATGCGCATCTGTCAATTGGTGCAAGCAAAGCTCATCACCGCAGACACGCTCACCAAGAAGGACAAAAGCCCCGTGACTGTCGCGGACTTCGCTTCGCAAGCGGTGGTGTGCAGCGAACTGGCGAAAGCATTCCCACACGATGCCATCGTTGGTGAAGAAACAGCGGGCGATCTGCGTAGCGAAGCACAGAGTACGCTGCGCAAAGCTGCCGTTGCCGCAGCGCAAACAGAAATGAAAAATGCGAGCGAAGACGATGTGCTACTCGCCATCGATCGCGGCAGCGCCGATGGCAGCAGCGATCGCTACTGGACACTCGATCCCATCGATGGCACCAAAGGTTTTCTGCGCGGCGAGCAATACGCTGTCGCTCTCGCACTCATCGTCAATCATCAGGTCGTACTCGGCATCCTGGGATGCCCCAACGTCGAGTCACTCGGCGAGAAGAGCACGATCTTCTTCGCTCTGCGTGGCCAAGGCGCAAACATGGTCACCGCCTCTGGCCTGAGCGCCGATCGCATCATGGCTCCGAGTATTCACACGCAGGACATGAGCGACACGTCTGCCGCCCGCTTCTGCGAATCTGTCGAATCTGGCCACTCCGATCAGTCGCTATCTGAGCAAATTGCCCGATCACTTGGCATCACATCGCCGCCGCTGCGCATGGATAGTCAGGTGAAATATGGCATTCTAGCACGCGGTGATGCTTCGATTTATCTGCGTCTTCCCACGCGTGCTGACTACCGCGAAAAAATCTGGGATCACGCTGCGGGCATGATCATCGTCGAAGAAGCGGGCGGCAAAGTGACAGACACGCAAGGCAAGCCGCTCGATTTTTCGCATGGCCGATCGCTCACGAACAATCGCGGCATCATCGCAACCAGCGGCGCGATTCATGGCCGAGTTGTTGCAGCGGTACAGAACGCCATCACATCTTGATGAATCTGTTGCTTAGGCGATTGGAAGATTGAGACACATCCGCTCCAAATGGTTGCAACAGATTGTCTGGAGCCAGTAAAACATCACTGAATCTGGCATGCGACCTTTTGCCTCATGGCTGTACTAATGTCAAAAAAACGTTGAATCACACGGGAAAAGCTGAGGTATAGCCGTGGGCTATCTTCGTGATTGGTGATAGACCTGTATCCAATGGTGACGCTTGACAAGAGAATGTACCGTCACACGTTGCGGCGCGTCCCGCACGTTAGTGATTTTATTCTTTCGTCAGGAGTCGTCATGGTTCGTCGGAAGTTGAATTGTGTGTTGGCATTCACATGTGTGTTCACTTTGGCATCTGCGATGGTGCGGGCAGAGGTTGCAGCGACCCCCGCGACATCGGCGGTGACGTATCGCAAGCTCGATCTTCAGCCCATTGATGGCGCTGTGCGTGGCGCCTTTGGCCCGGCAATTGGTGCGGCGTTTGAAAAGGAGATCGAGGATGATTTTGGTGAAGTGACCAAAATACCGTTGAAGACGGAGCAGATCGACTTGGGGCGAATGCTCTTCTACGAAACACGCTTGTCGAAGAACCAGCAGATTTCGTGCAACACGTGCCATCAATTGGATAAGTACGGCGTCGATGGCGAATCGACCTCGCCGGGTCATAAAAAGCAGCGCGGCGGGCGCAACAGTCCAACTGTGTACAACGCGGCAGGTCACTTTTCGCAGTTTTGGGACGGCCGCGCGAAGGATGTGGAAGAGCAGGCCAAGGGGCCGATCCTGAATCCGATCGAAATGGCGATGGCATCGGGCGAGCAGGTGATTCAAGTGCTTGAGTCGATGCCTGGTTACGTAGAGGCATTCAAAAAGGCATTCCCCGATGACAAGACATCGATCACGTACGACAACATCGCAGCGGCGATTGGGGCGTTCGAACGGAAGCTGATAACGCCTTCGCCGTTCGATAAATTCATTGCTGGCGATGATGGTGCGATGAATGCGGAAGAGAAGAAGGGCTTTCAGGTTTTTGTCGCCGCCGGCTGCGTGACGTGTCACAGTGGGCCGGTGCTGGGCGGGCGGATGTATCAGAAGGCGGGGCTTGTGAAGCCTTGGCCTGACATTAAGGATATGGGGCGATTTGATCTCACCAAAGGCGAAGGGGATCGGCATGTGTTCAAGGTGCCCAGCCTGCGGAATATCGCGAAGACTGCGCCGTACATGCACGATGGCTCGGTGCACGATCTGAATCGGCAGGTGCAGATGATGGCGCGGCATCAACTGGCAGTAGAGCTTTCGCCAGCAGATGTGAAATCAATCGTGACGTTCTTGCACACGCTCACGGGTGAGATTCCAACTGATTACATCAAGCCGCCCAAGCTGCCCGAGAGCGGCCCGAACACGCCCAAGTCCGTGTTGGATTGAGCGATGCTCAGGTTCGTGATCAATGACTGAATGAGCAAGCCCGATAGCGAGATCCAAACAACTTTCGAGGTATGGCAATGATGTCGTTGCCAATGTCTCGATGGTTCATGGAGGCTTGCTATCGGGCTTGGTGTTTTCGGGTCAATGCTTGGCCGTGAGGCGATTTGCTGTTCACTTAATTGTTTTCATCGCCTGCGCCGTCGCCTTCTCCATCACCGCGCTGATCTTCACCGGCACGCCGCCTTGTCGTTTGCTCTCATCCGCCGCTTCCATGAAGGCATAAATCTCGATCGTTTCCTCAGCGGAAACCGGCGGCTGCTTCGTCTTAAAGAATGAAACGATCTGCACGACCAGCGGGCGGTAGCCTTTGTAGGGGCCCACCTCAGTCACGCCTTTGGTGCCAAACGCGGTGCCGCCGTAGGTGCCGCCTTTGCGCATGCCTCGGAAGGTGCCGATGCGTCCATCTTTCCATGTGCCCACGACCATGTCGGTGTCTTTCGTGCTGATGCGCACGACGGTTTCGCAGCCGATGTTCATGCAGGTGAAGAGCGTTTCGACGCCGTGGATGCCGTACCAGTAGAGATCGGGATGCGTCGGTTCCAGTGCGCAAGGCGACCAGGCATCGCAGCCCATCACATCGCCGACTTTGCCATTGCGAATCGCCTGTGCGCCCTCGGCATAGCGCAGACTCGATGACGACCAGATGGGCACTTTGTATTTCTTGGCCAGTTCATAAATCGCAATCGCATCGCTGAGAGAACCCGCGAGCGGCTTATCGATGAACACCGGCTTGCCCGCCTTGAGACATGGAATGATCTGCTCCAAGTGCGGCCGACCATCGTTGGTCTCCAGCAGCACCGCATCGACTTTCGTCAGCAGCGTCTCAATCGAATCAACAATCTCAACGCCCATCTCCTTCATTTGCGCGGTGTAACCAGGCACGCGATCAACACTCGACTTGATATCCGGACTGCCCTTGGGATAAGCAGCGACCACGCGACAGCCAGCGATATCCGCCTCGGCTTTAGGGTTGTTCAGTTCCTTGGTGAACGCGGTGACATGCGAAGTATCGAGACCGATGATGCCGATGCGGATGACTTTCGCATCGTCGGCAT
>CAZYQL010000010.1:4040-42744 GCA_964650055.1 uncultured Phycisphaeraceae bacterium
TGCGAAGTATCGAGACCGATGATGCCGATGCGGATGACTTTCGCATCGTCGGCATTAACCTCACCCGCATGAAATGACAGGAGGGCGATTAACGAAATCAAACATAGTGCAACGAGATGTTTCATGGTTTTTACTCTGGGAAGAATCAGAACGGTAAGTATTCGACGTGATCGCGCCAGTCTTCTGGGTTCGATGCTTGGGCGATGGTTGTCAGATCGCTGACATAACGCCCGACGAGTGATGCCGACAACGGACCAAATGCGAGGCCTGAAAAATGACGGCCATCGCGGATTCGCTGCTCAGCCATCGCACGAAAACGATGGTCGTGAGTGAAGACGACTCGCTCCAATGCAGTTGCGCGATCAAGGAGCTGTTCATCCGTCAGCAGCGTCGCGCCATCTTCCTGTGCGGTGATGACGTCGGCACCTTTGATGCGAAGCTGTTCCGTGATGGCACGCGGGATGTGCACATCCATGTAAAGCTTGACAGGCACTCAGCGCACTCCCAGTTCCCGAAGGCGGCGGACAAATGGAGAGATGGGTTTGTCTGCTCGAAGCTGATCGTACTCCTGCATTTCAGCTTCGATCTCCGAATCGATCTGGACCTGATGGTCAAAGTAATAGGCCATCGCGGAATAGGCTTCAGAGAGTTGGAGATGCGGAAACTGTCTGCACATTTCCTCGGGCGAGTAGCCGTGAGACAGATAAGCCGATGCGATCATCGATATCCGAATACGCGGAAGGCGTCGAAGGTGCGCCGGTTCTTCACCTACGACTTCGATATGCGGGTGCATGGCAGTTGTTGATGTTGACATCTCGCGGGCTCCACAGGTCGTGCATTGTATCCGTCGAATAGCAGGCGATCTCACGCATCCTTAAACGGATCAAACTTCGGATCATACTCGCGCTTCCACAGTTTCATCGCCTCATCATCATCTTTGATTCGGCCAGTCTTTGCGTCGCATTGCAGCGCTCGCCCGGTGCGGTAGGCGATGTTGCCCAGGTGGCAGAGCATGGTGCTCTTGTGGCCGCCTTCGATGTCGGAGTTGGAGAGCTTGGTCGGGCCGTCTTTGCCACAGGCGCGAACGCAGTCGAGGAAGTTGGCGAAGTGGGGCGTATCGTCGGCTGGGCCGGGGACTTTTGCTTTTTCGCGGTTGGTGGAATCGAAGCGGGTGTAGCCGGAGGAATTGAGAACGAGTGTGCCCTTGTCGCCGTGGAAGGTGACGCCGAAGGAATCGCCTTCGATGCCCCGGCGGTTGCAACTGAGGCCTTCCCAGAAGATCGATTTCTTGTCGGGAAAATCGCAGGTGACCATCATGGTGTCAGGCGTTTCCTGATCGTCATCAAACGCATAGCGGCCGCCCGCAGCAGTGACGCGCGTGGGGTAATCAACGCCCAGACCCCAGCGCGAAAGATCAATGGCGTGGATGCCGTTGTTCCCCAGTTCGCCGCCGCCGTAGTGCCAGAACCAGTGCCAGTTGTAGGGTGTGAGATTGGAGCGATAAGGACGGCGCGGTGCCGGGCCTTGCCACAGTTCGTAATCGAGTTCCTTGGGAGGATCGACGAGCTGCCCGCGGCCGATGGTGGGGCGGGTGTTGGCGTACCAGGCGCGGGAGTAGGAGACGCGGCCGATCTCGCCCGCTTTGACGAGTTCGATGGCCTCGATGATTTTAGGCCAGCTTCGCCTTTGATTGCCCATCTGCACCACGCGTTTGTGCTTGCGCGCTTCAGCGACCATCAGTTCGCTTTCCGCAGGCGAATGGCTGCAAGGCTTCTCGACATAAACATGCTTGCCCGCGCGACAGGCGAAGATCGTTGCCGGTGCGTGCCAGTGATTGGGGGCGGCACAAATGAGCACATCAATTTCCGGATCATCCAGAATCCTGCGGAAATCAGCAATCGGCTGCGGCTTGTGATTCTTGATCTTCTCAATATTCACAGCGCCCTGATTGGCGCGGCCGCTATCCGTATCACACACGTATTTGACCGCGCAGTTGGCCTGCTTCTCAAAACCCGCAGCCAGATGCAGGCCACGGCTCATGCCCATCACGCCGACGACGACTTTCTCGTTGGGCGATTCGCCGCGCGCTCGCACCGATGCGAATGTGATCGCACTGGTCGCAATGGCAGCAGCGCCGGATCGTTTGATGAACTGACGGCGACTATGCGGAAGTGTCATGCGGTGCTCCAATTCGTTAAGCGCGAAACGAAGATGAAAGCGGAGTATAACGAAACAGTGATGAACCCCACCTCAAAGAGTTGTCAGAAAGAACCATGACGTAACGCGCAAGGCATCCCATACAATCGAATCACAAGGAGCTTCCCATGCCCGATGAATATCGCGTCGCTGTCATCGGTTCAACTTCGCGCGGCAACTACGGCCACGATCTCGATCGCGTCTGGCTGGATATTCCCGGTGCCAAAATTGTTGCTGTGGCGGATGACAATAAGGCCGGCCTCGATGCGGAACTCAAGAAGCTCAAAGTCGCGCAGGCCAAGGGCTATCTCGACTATCGCAAGATGCTCGATGAAGAGAAGCCGCAGTATGTTTCCATCGGCCCGCGCTGGCCCGATCGTCATGCGGAGATGGTGATTGAGTGTGCCGGTCGTGGCATTCATATGTACTTGGAGAAGCCGATGTGTCAGACGCTTAAGCAGGCGGATGACATGGTTGCTGCATGTCGCAAGACGGGTGTGAAACTGGCCATCGCTTTTCAGACGCGCTACAGCCCGCGCATGGTGGTCGTCAAGGATTTGCTGGAGAGCGGACGCATCGGCGAAGTGCTCGAGTACCGCGCCCGAGGCAAGGAAGACAAACGCGGCGGCGGCGAAGACCTGTGGGTGCTGGGCTCGCACCTGTTCAACATGATTCACCATCTGGGCGGCGAGCCGGAGTGGTGCCAGGCTCGCGTTTTTCAAGGCGGTAAACCGGTGACCAAGGACCACGTCAAACAAGGCAACGAAGCGCTGGGCCTGCTTGCCGGTGATGAGGTACACGCCACCTGGGGCCTGGCCAGCGGGGCGATTGCGACATTCAATTCCAAGGCCAACATGGGCAGCAACCCCACGCGCTTTGGCATTCAAATCGTCGGCAGCAAAGGCATCATCGAAATGCTCATGGGCTCGTTGCCTGACGTAAAGCTGCTCGAAGATCCGACGTGGTCACCGGGACGCAGCGGCAAGTCGTGGGTCAATGTCACCAGCGAAGGCGTCGGCGATGTCGAGCCGATCAAGGACACGAGTTTGCACTGGGGCAATGTGCGAGCGGTGAAGGATTTGATTGCAGCCGTCGAAGGTGATCGTCAACCGGAGGCGAGCATTTATGAGGCGCGCACGGCAGTCGAAATGGTGGCGAGTGTTTTTGAATCGCATCGCACAGGAGCGACGGTGATGTTCCCGCTGAAGAATCGAGAGAATCCGCTGGGGATGTTGTGAGGCAAAACGCTGGAGGCGGTGGCGCAAGCGTGGAAACGAAAACGCCATCAGTACCGAAAGTTGTTCAGCGCTGATGGCGTTATTTACTTGGGGATATTTTGACGTCGATCAGATGATCGGTGCTGCGGGGGAGGGTGGTGTGTTATCGACATAAAGCACTTCATCGACGATGCCGTACGCTTTGGCTTCCTCGGCGGAGAAGTAGCGGTCGCGTTCGCTGTCGATCTCGACCTGCTCGGGCGTCTTGCCGGTCTGCATGGCGAGGATGCCGGTGAGCGTGGCTTTATTCTTGAGGATTTCTTCAGCTTGAATTTGAATGTCGGAGGCTTGGCCGGTGACGCCGCCGTAGGGCTGGTGAATCATGACCCGGGCGTGAGGCAGGATGTATCGCTTGCCCTTCTTGCCTGCGGAGAGCACGATCGCGCCGCCCGACTGAGCGCGGCCGATGCAGTAGGTCGCCACATCACAGGCCAGGAAATTGATCGTGTCAAAGATCGCCAGGGTGTCATCAACGGAGCCGCCGTGGCTGTTGATGTACAGGCTGATGTCCATACCTTTCTTCTGGCTTTGCAGATAGAGAAGGCTCATGATGACGCGGGTGGCTGAGGCGTAATTGATCTCGCCGATGAGGAACACGACGCGATTTTCCAGCAGCATCTCATCGATGGTCATCTCGCGGTAACGCTGCATCGGGGCACCGGCACTTTGGGCACTCAGTGCCTGCTGAAACCAAGGCGTGCCCACCTGCGGAAGCTGCTGCGCGGGCTGCGCGGCGTGAGCGGGCATCATGGGATTGGAAGGGTGAACGCCTTGCATGGACGGCGTCAGCGGCGAGGAAGTCTGGTTCATATCAATAAGCCTCTCGTGCAGTCAATCGAAATCAGGAAACGCGCGGGCATCATAGCGGGGAGGAAGGAGGAAGGTAAAGAAGGTGAAGAATGTAGAGGACGTAAAGGGAGGTCGAGAAGGTAGAGAAGGTAGAGGGAGGTACAGGAAGCGGACATCATCGAGTGCTCGCACATCGGAGCGGAGCTGTGGCAAGCCACTGCGTCTTTCATCGTGCGCATCTCACTTCTTCTTTACCTCCTCTACCTCCCTGTACCTCCTCTATCTACTTCCATAAAAAAACGGACGCCGGGTTAAAGCGTCCGTTTCGGCACGTAGGGTTATACGTGGTTGGTTATTGGAGCAAGCTTGGGAGCAAGCGAGGCAGCGGTCAATTCGTCATCAAACATTTTCAGAGCGTATCACTTTCGGGGCTGCCGTAGTCTTCGTGGTTGTCGTTGCCGGTCGCACGATCAGATTCAAGCATCTTGCGGAGGTAATTATTCTCGCGGCGAGTCGCTTCGAGATCGAACACCAGATACTTGATCGAGAGGCGAAGGTAATCGAGGCTCTCCTGAAGATCGTGAACCGTCTTCTTCAGTTTCTGATGGCGTTCCTGAGTCTCGCTGGCCAGGGCGGCAAGCTTTTCGCGTTCGTTCTTGGGCAGCGTGGAAATCTCACCCATGAGCTCGGCCAGTTTCGTTTGAAAAGCTTTTTCATCCATTGCGAACATCTCCATGACTTGGGCTTTTGATCTTTTCGATTCCACTCGGTTGATCGATGCCTAGTGTAACACAATGGCGTTGCCAGTTAGCCACGTCAGGCGTGCCGGATCATGCCAGTCGTTGAAAAAAGACTGGAAAACAAGGGCGATATGACAATGCGATTAAAGTGCTCAAGGTTTTCCACATAGGTCCGGATGGGCGGGCTGTTGCGTGGACGCAACAGCGATGGTGGCGTCAGATGCACGTGTGTACACAGCATCATTCTGATCAGCGAACAAATGGGTTTGGCCACCGAGCCACCGAGGGCACCGAGGAAGACAAAAACGGTGGAAGTTGAAGGGGCGATTGAACGAGGCATTACTTCATCATTCTTCTTCTCTGCCTTCCTCGGTGTTCTCGGTGTCTCGGTGGCCAATCCTGCCTTGGTCTCTAAAGCGAAACTCAGTTTGGCAAACGCGACATGCACCCAGCCCCCGAAAAAATATTTTCCACGCACCGTCAGATTCCTCTTGATTCAAGGAAGCGGAGCAGCGATAATAAAAAGTACGCGAGCGGACTATGTGCGGTCTGTTTCAGCGTGGTTTCAATGTCGCGATTCCCACCGACCGTCAGGTCATATCGCGGCACGAGTTGGCTCGTAGCAAGCAAGCTTGTAGCAGGAACGCAGTATGAATCCCTTGAGCTGCACCACCGCCTGCCACGTCCAGCGCCAGTCGATGACGCCTCCTCCCACCTTCCCCCAAGGAGCTTCACTATGAATCGACGCCTTCCCGCTGTGCTAGGACTTTCCGCTGTTGTCATGCTTGGTGCGCTTGCCGCGCCGGTATCTGCGCAGCTCAGTCGTGAGCAACTCGACAAAGTCCGAAAAGAACGAACCACCCAGACCACCCAGAAAGATGGCATCACCACTCAAGGCAACACCCAGGCCAAGTCGCCCACCAGGCATCTGAACTCCATCGTCATCGATCCGGTCGAGATCGATTCAGCCAAGGCTCGCGATGCGTTTCGCTGGTGGTCCAATGTCACAGGCATTCCGCTGGTCATCAACTGGCGCGAAATGGAAGCGGCTGGCATCGATCCCGATGCTGCCATCGATCTGCACCTTCGCACAGCCCCGGCTGTCTCCGTCCTCGCACTCCTGATGAAGAGCATCAGCAGTGATGAGCCGCTGCTTTATGAAGTCAACGATCACTACATCCGCATCATGACCAAAGCTGAAGCGGATAAAGACACGGTGACGCTGGTCTATGACATCAAAGACCTCATCACCCGCATTCCGAATTTCACCAACGCGCCAAGCTTCAATCTCAACGATGCTCTGAGCAACACTTCCAGCGGCGGCAGCAGCAGCGGGCCGCAGGCATCTACAAAAATTTTCGAAGATGCTGATAAAGAAGAAGACACCAAAACAGATGCTGAAAAGGGCGAAGAACTCGCCAACATGATTCGCGAACTGATCGAACCCACCATCTGGCAGGAACTGGGCGGTCAGCATTCATCGCTCAAATATTTCCACGGCCGCCTGATCGTCAAAGCTCCGCGCTATGTTCACGCACAGATCGGCATCCCCGTCGTCGGTGGCGGCTCCAGCTCCAGCAAACTCGGCGGCCGCTTCAGCATGATGACCCCGCAGAAACCCAAAAAAGCTACCGACATCGCAGGCGTTCGGCCTAACGTGGACAAGGTCGCAGGCATCGCAGGTCAATGATCGAGAATTGAATATCCAATCGCACCCAAGCCCGGCCTCGCAGCCGGGCTTTTTTATATGTCGCGCCTACGTGCTCAATCAGAGCCGCAAGGCGTAAGCCTGCGGAGTATCGAGAATTCAAAATAGCCGGGACTCCGCAAGCTTACGCTTTGCGGCTCGGACAGCCCTTCAGCGCGAACTCAGCTTCAAATCCTTCTGAAGATTCTTGTCCTTGCTGGGACGCCAGATGAACTGATCGACGTAGTAGTGGTGCATGAGCACGCCTAGGAATACGCCATAGAAAAGTTCGTTGATGGTCATCTGTCCGAAGATGTTGGTCGAGCGCGCCGCGATCAGCGGCACCCAGTCGGGGAAGCAGCCGGGGTTGACATCGATGACGCAGCCGATGAGTCCGAAGGTGATGCCCATGGCGATGGCGCAGCCCATATAAACCGGAAAGCTTCTGCTGATCTTCGCGGCAATGCCATATTTTTCATATCGCTCATCGCCTGCTTTGGCCATGCGGTTTTTCTGGTGGTACCAGACAATTGCGTGATACTGCATGTCATGAAAAATCGTGACACATGCGGAGAACCCAAGCAGCGCCAGCGTAGTCGAAGCGGGGTGATAACAGACGACCATGTGCAGCGGAATGACGGCCAGTAGAAAGAGAATCTTGGGCACGTTGAGCGTCATGCCGCGTTGCCAGCGGACGTATTGCCGGGCGAGCAGAATCAGCAGCGAGCCGAAGGCGGCGACCATGGAGAGCTGGATCACAACCGATTCCCAGCGGTAGCCTCGGATGTAAGGATTGGTGATGAGCTTGTTGGTGCCATCGAGCGGCTGCGAAAGTCCCAAAGCAATGCGAGCTTCATTATTACTCACCGCAAACCCGACGAACGGCGCGAGCAGGCCCAGGTAGAGAACCCATTGATCGAGCGAGAGGTCAAACTTATCGCTGTCTTTATTCTTGCGTTTGTAGAGCGACATGATGCCGTAGTGCTGACGCACCACATGCCAGTAGGCCCAGATGGAAACGAAAGCGACCAGCGCGAAGTAAGGCGTCTTGTACCACGACACACCTGCCCCGTGCAGTGCATAGCCCAGTAGCACCAGCGAAGGCCCAATCAGCAGCAGCCCCAGCGAACCGAGCAGCAGCTTGCGGCGATCGCGGCGCTCTTCCTTGTCCAGATAAGTGCGGGCATAGGTGCCAAAGAAGTGAGGCGAATCGAGAATCATGTACCAGAAAAACCAGATGGTGATCATGTTCATCGCCAGGCCGGCATGAAGAAAGAACATGCCATAGCCCAGGATGGCGGCACCAATGAAGCAGAACAGATCGGTATAGCGGCCGACGATCCACTGAATGGAAAACTGCCCCTGTGCCGTCGCTGCATCAGCCGTGGCCACCGCGCCGCCGCCACGCGATAGCTCCCCGGGCAGTTCCGGTGAATGCAGTGGCTTGTCGAGCTGTGAATTCCCCATTGCAGATGCCTGAAGGTGCCTGAAAAACAATCGTCGGGTCAGTTAGCAGTGCGATATAGCAACCCTATCCTAACCGACGGGTCTAGCCGTGCAATCGGGGATTACCAATAGGGGGCAGTTGTGCATCCTTTAACTCGGATTGCCCGGCTCCTGATTCGCAGCTTCCAGCGCCGCCACATTGTCGTCCGTAGGTGTCGTGGCGTCCGCTTCTTCTTCCGTGGCTTCACCTGGCTTGGGGCCAAGTTCCTTGATGAGATCGCATGAAGCTTTATCGATGAGCAGCCGCTTGATGATGTTCGTTTCCTTGCGGGTGACTTTGCCCTCCTTGTCAGCGGTGAGCGTGACATTGCGAATCGTCACCACCGCCATCTCAGCACAGGTCGGGCAATCAGTCAGTTCATACTCGGCGAATCGGCTGATGGGGTCATCCTTCTTGAGCGGCGAGATGTCGCCAAGGGCAGCGAAGTTGCCTTCTTCGAGATCAGCTTTGAGCTGGTCAGTGTTGGCGATGGTTCTAAAAGGCCCCACCAGCGACTTCTCAGTAAGCCAGCCCGCGCACTTTTCGCAGAAGGGCGTGTTGGCGACTTCGACCCACACCATATAGATCGAGCCGCCGACCACCACAATCGCTTCAACAATCCAGATGCCGACAAGAAACGGGCCTTTGACTGTGGACTTCTTAAGACTCCAGACACCTTGTTCCGCGATCGCATCAAGCTCGATCCATAGTTTCTGCGGATTGAAGAGGATGACGTTCCACGATGTGACCGCTGCAACCCAGCCGATGAATGCTGCGTATTCCGCCACCAGTCCGCAGATGAGCGCGAGAAGCAACACGAGAGGCACGTTGCGAATCTGCTGCGCCATCGCCACCTTGCGAACGGTCGCACCGACAGCGATGCCTACGCCGAAGGTGAGCAGCACGTTGACGTAAACGATGGGCATGTAGTAAACGATGATGCCATAGAGCGCGCCGAGCACGATGGCGGCGATGAGTCCGACCGTGAGGGTGAGGAGCACCGCCGCCGGTGAGAACTTTCCAGAGTGTCGGTAATAGAGAGTGGCATCAGCCATGGGCAGGCTCCAGGGAGATGAATCCGTTAGAACGGTTTCTGATCTTCGCCGTTTCGCCATTCATCGAGTTCTTCGCGCTCTTCTTCAGGCGTGGCCGGAAGAGAATCATCAACATCCTTGAGTATGTCCGCTAGTTCTTTATGCGGATCAAAGCCGGGCATATACTCAAACTCCCGCGCTGCTTGGGCCTCGGATGAGTCGTCATCGTCATCAAACTCCTCGCCTTCCTCGTCGAGCCATTCCTCGTCGTCATCATCATTCCACATTTTCTGGCCATCAGGATTGCGGTAATCGGGATCGGTGGGAAAAATGTCAAACCCAAAGCCGCGCCCATCGCAGCCAGGCGTCGGGCAGCACCAGAAGCCATGCTTGGAGCCATCGCGATATTCTTCGATGCGCCACTCGATGAGATAGCTCTCATACTCGCGCTGACAATGCAGACAGTGCACCTCCACCGGCTGGGCCGGCGGCTTGAAACAATCTTGCTCAGGATCGGGCACATCGTCAGCCATGCGAACATGATCGCTTGCGATGCGAAGCGAAGCAACCGGGAAGTAGCAAGGTGAAATGCGAGTGATATGTCGCTACCATTCCCGCCCCATGGCGATGCTTCTCAGTTGTCAATCTCTCAGTAAGTCCTTTGGCCCGCGTCCTCTCTTTGAAGAGGTCTCGATGGGTATCGAAGAAGGGGAGCGCCTTGGCCTGATCGGGCCTAATGGCTCGGGCAAATCGACGCTCTTAAAAATCCTCGCAGGCATCGAACAGCCTGACACGGGCGATCTGACATCACGGCGAAATCTGCGCGCCAGTTACGTCGCTCAGAGCGATGAGTTTGCCTCTGATGCAACAGCCATGTCTGCGGTGGTCGCTGCTCTAGGTGAACGGCTGCATGGCGATCATGAGCGCGAAGTCGCTGCGCGACGTGTGCTGGAGGATGTAGGCTTCACTGATTTTGCGCAGCCGGTGAGTGCGATGTCAGGCGGCTGGCGCAAGCGACTGGCCATTGCACGTGCGCTGGTGACTGAGCCTGATGTGCTGCTGATGGATGAGCCGACGAATCATCTGGATCTCGAAGGCGTACTTTGGCTGGAGGATTTTCTCGACAGCGCACCGATGGCGATGATCGTGGTCACGCACGATCGTTACTTTCTGGAGAATGTGTGCAGCCGTGTGCTGGAACTGAGCAAGGCTTATCCGCAAGGCACCTTCACCGTGCAAGGGCCGTACAGCGAATTCCTTCGGCGAAGGGCCGACTACCTGGCCGCGCAGCTCAAGGAACAGCAGTCGCTGGCGACGAAAGTGCGCGAAGACATTCGCTGGCTTGGCAGAGGTGCGCAGGCACGCCGTACCAAAGCGAAAGGCCGCATCGATGAAGCAGGCCAGCGCATGGGGCAGCTTGATGATCTGAAAAATCGCAATGCGCCCAACCGCGCTGCCGACATCAGCTTCACCGCCACCGGCCGCCTCACGCGCAATTTACTCGTCGCCAAAAACATCAGTAAATCAATAGGCGGAAAGCCGCTTTTTGCTGATCTCGAACTCACACTATCACCCGGCTCCTGTCTGGGTCTGCTTGGCCCCAACGGCAGCGGCAAGACGTCGCTCATCAATGTCCTCACCGAAAAACTCGCCACCGACACTGGCAGCGTCAAGCTCGCCGAAAATCTACGCATCGTCACCTTCACGCAGCACCGCGAAGCGCTCGATCCCAAGCAGTCGCTGCGCGAGGCGCTCTGTCCGGTCAGTGATGTTCTATTTTTTCGCGATCAACCGATCCATATCAATACGTGGGCTTCGCGATTTCTCTTTCGCACCGATCAGATGAACACATCTGTGGGCGATCTCAGCGGCGGCGAACAGGCCCGCATCCTCATCGCTCGTCTCATGCTTGAGCCGGCTGACCTGCTCATCCTCGATGAGCCGACCAATGATCTGGATATCGCATCGCTGGAAGTGCTCGAAGAAAGTCTTGCATCATTTCCCGGTGCTGTCCTGCTGGTGACGCACGATCGGTACATGATCGCCCGGTTGTCCACGCAGCTTCTTTCGCTTGATGGCAAAGGGGAGGCGAAGTTTTTTCCTTCGTATGAACAGTGGGAAAACTGGCGCGATCAGGAGCAGGAAGATGAGGCGATCAGGGTAAAGGAAATGGTCAAGCCCAAGGTTGCGCAGATGCAGGGCGCTGATGTCGCTACGCCGCAAGCGGCGGGGAAGGTGAAGCTCACCTATAAAGAACAGCGCGACTGGGACACCATCGAAGAGCGCATTCAAGAGGAAGAAGAAAAAGTGAAATCACTCGAAGCCCGCACGACAGAACCAGCCATCGTCGCAGATCATCGCAAACTCAACGAAGCGTATGAGGTGCTGGGCAAAGCGCAGGCGAATGTGGCTGCGATGTACGAACGATGGGCGGAGTTGGAAGCGAAGGTCAAGTAGCAATCAGCCCGGCGCAGGCACGCGCGCCACCGATGCCTTCATCTTTGCCAGGCCGGTCTTGGCGACTTCCAGGGCATCCTGTTTCCAGTAGTCGCGGTTGAAAAGTTCCAGACTCAGCACAGCAGTTGAGCCGTTGGCGATCATGCCTTGCAGCGTCTCGGTGATGGGGGCGATGCCGTCGCCGGGGTAGATGCGATCGGCATCAGTGATCTTTTCACGCGGCGGATCAGCAGGATAGTCATTCATATGAAAGACCTGCACGCAGCTTTTCGAGAGCTGGTTCATACTCACAAACGATGAGCCGCCTTTGTGCAGGTGATAGAAGTCTGGCAGCAAACAGGCACGCGGATGGCCCGCTTCAAGGGCGACAAACATCGAATCAGCGAGCTTGTTCAAACACTTGGAAAAACCCCAGACTTCAACCATCGGCGTCACGCCAGTCGCATCGCCCACTTCGCAGAGTTTGCGATATCGCTCGGCTGCTTTGCGCAGGTCCATGTCGGCCTGATTGGTCGCACCCGATGGCGGGGCGGCGATGCGGATGCCTCCAAGCTGTGCGACCATATCCATGTCATGTTTCGCGGTCTCCAAACCTTTGGCGCGGCGAGCATCATCATCGACGATCCACTCGGCGAAGCCGATGGCGGACTCGACGGTGAGGTTCAAATCCTTCAGGCGTTTGGCCATGTCCTTGAGCGAGCCGCCGTCCTTGACGTAATCGTTGATCGTGCCGATCCAGGGTTCGACTGCGTCATAACCTGCCGCGGCTGCGGTTTCGATTTCTTTGACGAGTCCCAGTTTCTGGCCGCGAATCGTCGCCATGTTGAGGCAGTATCGAAAGGGCGGCGGCGTTTTGCGAAAGGGCGCGCGAGCGGCAGCGCCCTCTTCAGCGCGAAGGTCACGGGTGGTTGCCGCGAAGCCGCAGGCAGCCAGCGCGGTGGTCGAAAGGAACTGGCGGCGGTTGTGGTTCATGGCAAACATGATAGCGGGAAGAGGGGGGCAGAGGCAGGAGCAGTGGCAGTGGCAGAAGACAGAAGTCAAGCCCGATGGCGAGTCTGGTTCCGGGGGAGCCGTCGGGGTAAAGCGGTGGCATCTTGCGAGATCGCTTCTGTCTCCTCACGCGCCGTTGTGATACTTTATTCAACATGACGCCTAAACAAGTCCTGCAACTGATCAAGCAGAAAAAGATCGAATTCGTCGATTGCCGCTTCATGGATTTTCCAGGGCTCTGGCAGCACACGACCTATCCTGCCGGTGAGTTCACGGAAGAGAGCTTCACCGTGGGCTTCGGCTTCGATGGCTCCTCCGTGCGCGGCTGGCAACGGGTCAACGAAACCGACATGCTGCTGATCCCCGTCGCGCACACCGCCAAGATCGATCCCTTTTTCGAGCATCCGACGCTCTCGATCATCTGCGACATCAAAGACCCCATCACCAAAAAAGCTTACTCGCGCGATCCGCGCTCCATCGCTCGCAAAGCCGCTGCATTTCTCACCAAATCAGGTATCGCGGATACCGCCTATTTCAGCCCGGAGATGGAGTTCTTTGTCTTTGATAGTGTCTCCTACGATCAGCAGATCAACACCGCCAGCTATCACGTGGACAGTGTCGAGGGCGTGTGGAATCGCGGCCGCAAAGACCCGACGAATCTGGGCAATCAGGTGCGCCTCAAGGAAGGTTTTTTCCCGATGCCGCCGATGGATACGGGGCAGAACCTGCGCAGCGAGATGGCGGATGTCATGCTCAACATGGGCATCCCCGTCGAGAGTCATCATCACGAAGTTGCCACCGGCGGCCAAGGCGAAATCGTACTTCGCCATCAGGATCTGGTGACGATGGCGGACACGTGCATGTACTACAAGTACATCGTCAAGAACGTGGCAGCGCGGCATGGCAAGGTCGCCACCTTCATGCCTAAGCCGCTCTATCTCGACAACGGCTCAGGTATGCACACGCATCTTTCGCTTTGGAAAGAAGGCAAGCCGCTCATGGCAGGTCGGCATTACGCGGGCCTGAGCCAGACCGGGCTTTATGTCATCGGCGGCCTGCTCAAACATGCCCGCAGTCTCATCGCGCTGACCAACCCGACGACCAACAGTTTCAAGCGTCTTGTGCCCGGCTACGAAGCGCCGACATCGCTGGTCTATAGCTCGCGCAATCGCAGCTCCGCCATTCGCGTGCCGGTCTATCAGGACAATCCCAAGACCAAGCGCATCGAGTTTCGCTGCCCTGATTCATCGAGCAATCCTTATCTCGCTTTTGCCGCGATGACCATGGCGGCCATCGACGGCATCAAGAATCAGATTGATCCGGGGCCGCCGGTGGATCGCGATTTTCACGAGCTTGATCCCGCTGAGCAGAAGGCCCTGCCCACCACGCCCGGGTCACTCAACGATGCGCTGGACGCGCTGGAATCCGATCACGCGTATCTGCTCGAAGGTGGCGTGTTCACGGAAGAGGTGGTGCGATACTGGATTCAGTACAAGCGCGAGAACGAAGTGATGGCCATGCGAGCGCGGCCGCATCCGTATGAGTTCTGCATGTATTTTGATGTGTGAGCGGGGAGGAGGTAAAGGTAGGTACATGGAGTAGAGGAAATAAATATTTAGCCGTTCGCCTTGGCGAACGAAGTCTTGCAAACGGATCGAATGGTTCCGAGGAATGACGGGAGTAGATGGCACAACGCGAGGACGACAACGCAGCACAGCCGCTGGTCATGCGGCATTATCGACGTCATCGCAGACAGGCGAAGTGGGGCACGTGGTCGCTGTTCGTGCCGCTGCTCACATTGCTCTGGGCGATCTTCTGGTACCTGATGATGAAGCGCCCCAGTCTGCCCGATGGCATCGAGAGCGATACCGCTTGGATGTGGATGGCGATGCTCATCGGTATCGCTGTGATTGAGGCCGCCGGCTGCGTCGTTGCCATCATCGGGCTGCTCGATACCTATCACAAACACGCTCACTCAGCAGCGGGCCTGGCGATCAATGCGTTCATCTTCGTCGCCGTCGTCATCGTGCTCTTCATGCGCTGGTTCGCCAACTCGGTCTGAAGAACTTCAACGACAACTCCAGAAAAAAAGAAGCCCGGCCACAGTCGGGCTGGTGGCCGGGTCTTCTCTGTCGGGCATGATGGAATGATCATTGCCTTCGAGCTTTCTCCCCTTCGCCTTCTGCTCCGCTGACAGCGCGGAGAATGAATAACAAGCGAATCCAATTTCTCACTGGCGAACAATCCCTGGACGGGGGTGCCGCAAGGGGTCGATTCTCCCGAGCGACCTACCTTGCGGCCCCCGCGCGCCCGCCTCTTGCGAGGCCTACTTTTCCCCTCTGCCTCCACCCTTTTCCGCCGCCTGTGCAAACCTTTAGCGACCAGGTCTTTCAAGTCTGATCGCCTTGATCCGCAGGAATCTCTCTTTGCCCTCATCGGTGTCTGGCACAAGCTGCCGGGATGAATCGGTCGGGTGTTTTGATCGTCACGCCGAGCCTCATGTCATCGGACGGTCGCAGCCGCCAATCTGCCGGGACTCGCCCCTCCGCAAGCCCCGGCAGTGGGCGGGTGTGCCAGTCGAATAGTTATCAGCACATGCTGTGCCAATAATTCACAGTGATTCTTTACTAAAGAAATACCAATTGGTTACGAGCTTTCATCGGATTGAGAACGGATACGCACAGGCAAAATACGGGGGTAATCCCCCATCTTCCATCCCCAGCCTTGGGGACAATCGCCCGATCGGGATGCGCCACGTCAACCCAAAAAAAAGCCCGAGGATAAAAATCCTCGGGCAATGGGTTCTGTGGGGGTAGCTCAAGCGATGCGCATCCTTACCGGATAAACAGCATCTCGCGATACGTCGGCAGCGGCCAGAGGTCGTCGGCAACCACCGCTTCCAAGGCGTCCGCCAAAGCTCGTACTTCGAGCGTGGCTGGGAGAACTTCGTCGCGGTAGTGCTTGGCGTGATCCAGCACCGAACCGCTGGCTTCGTGTCCGATGGCGTGGCTCAGTGGCGTGATGGACTTTTCGAGCTTGGCGACCAGGGCTGTCACTTCTGCCAAGGCGCTGGTGTCAGCAGAACCCGTCGCCGCCTTGATCGATGCCGCCGTCGAAGCCAGTTCACCCTGATAGCGATACGCCGCAGGCAGGATCATCGTCTTGGCCATGTTCAGGCACAGCTTGCCTTCGGTCGCCACGTCCTTGCAGTAGCGCTCCAGATAAATCTCATAACGGCTCTTGGTCTCGCGCGGGGAGAGAACGTTGTACTTCTCCAGCAGTGCGATGTTTTCCTTGGCGATGAGCTGCTCAAGTGCATCCACCGAGTTGCGCAGGTTGGGCAAGCCGCGCTTGGCTGCTTCCTTGTGCCACGCCTCTGAATAACCATCACCGTTGAAGACGACCGCCTTGTGTTCCTTGTAGATATCCTGAATCACTTTCTGCACGGCATCATTGAGTTTCTTGGGATCACCCTTGGTGGCCTTTTCCAGTTCGGTGGCGATGAAGTCGAGCGACTCAGCAACGATGGTGTTGAGCACCACCAGCGGACCACTGATCGACTGCGAAGAACCGACCGCGCGGAACTCGAAGCGGTTGCCGGTGAAGGCGAACGGGCTGGTGCGGTTGCGGTCGCCATAATCCTTGGGAAGCGGGGGCAGACTGTCCACACCCACGGTCAGGTGGCCGGCTTTCTTGGCACCCTTGAGCTTGCCCTTTTCAATAGACTCGAAAATGTCGGTGAGCATGTCGCCCAGGAAAATCGAAACAATCGCCGGCGGAGCTTCGTTGGCGCCCAGACGATGATCGTTGGCGGCATGAGCAATGGAGGCACGCAGCAGCTTGGAATACCTGTGTACCGCGCGAATCGCAGCGGCACAGAACACCAGGAACTGCATATTCTCGTGCGGCGTCTCGCCGGGGTCGAGCAGGTTGCCGACGTTAGCACCGCCCAAGGACCAGTTGAGGTGCTTGCCTGAACCGTTGATGCCGGCAAAGGGCTTCTCATGCAGCAAACAGGCCATGCCATATTTTTCAGCCACGCGCTTGAGCGTGATCATGACCAGTTGCTGGTGATCGGCGGCGACGTTGGCGTTTTCATACACCGGGGCAATTTCGTATTGCGAAGGTGCGACTTCGTTGTGACGCGTCTTAACAGGCACGCCCAGTTTGAAAAGCTCATGCTCCACTTCCAGCATGCAGGCCAGAACGCGCTCGGGAATCGCACCGAAGTATTGATCTTCAAATTCCTGGCCCTTGGGCGGCTTGGCGCCAAAGAGCGAACGGCCGCAGATGTTCAGGTCAGGCCGTGCAAAGTAGAAGTTGCGATCGATCAGGAAATATTCCTGCTCGGGGCCAGCGGTGGAGTAGATGTATCCGGGATCTTCCTTGCCGAACAGCTTGACGATGCGTGACGCCTGCTTGGTCAAGGCCTGCATGGAGCGAAGGACAGGAGTTTTCTTATCGAGCGCTTCGCCGGTCCAGGAGACGAACGCGGTAGGAATGCACAGCGTGGTGCCGTTGGGGTTTTCGAGAATGTAAGCCGGGCTGGTCACATCCCACGCGGTATAGCCACGTGCTTCAAAGGTAGCGCGGATGCCGCCGGAGGGGAAGGAGGATGCATCAGGCTCGCCCTGAATCAGCACCTTGCCCGAGAAGCCGGCGAGGACGGTGCCATCAGGCTGCGGATCGAGGAAGCTGTCGTGTTTCTCAGCGGTCAGGCCGGTGAGAGGGAAGAAGACGTGAGCGTAGTGCGTGGCACCCTTGTCGATGGCCCAGTCGCGCATCGCGCCTGCGACGACATCAGCGACACTGGCGTCGAGCTTGCCGCCGCCGTTGATGGTCTTCGCCACAGTCTTATAGATCGACTTGGGAAGGCGCTTCTTCATCTCGGCGTCGCCGAAGACGTTGGAGCCGAAAATCGACGAAGCCGGCGTCTCTTTGTAGTTGATCGGCTTCTCGGTTGACTTGTAACTGGTGATAGCGGCGATGGCGGCCTGACGAGCATTACTCATGGGTGGACCACTCCTGTCCAAAAGGGTTGCGAATAAAAGCGACACTTATAGCCGGGATTAACCCGAACTTGAACTGTTGTATTGCAAAAAACATGCCACTGCCAATAACCTACGCGATCGTTTGTAATCTATTGTGAAGTAGGACTTTATTTCATTCAACATCACAGAAGTCGCCACCCGCACAAACTCGCATTGCCGGTTTATTAGGCAAATCGCATGGAAGCAACGCGGCGGCTGCTTAATACGAGTACACCTGCACCATGGAGGGCAAAAAAAGTGCGGGCAGCGTAGTGAAGCTACCTCTGGAAGAGGCGAGCGACTCTTGATGGCAGTGCAGCCTAATCAACCACAGAAATTATGCAAGCGCGGATGGCCACCTATCAGGGGGATTGCATGTTGCCTTGTGCCTTGCCTTGAGCGCCCCCTCGGCAAGGGGCAGGGGAGGGCACAACACTCGTGTTCATTTCCGCAAAACTACGCAATTCTCGCCTGCACTGATGGCATTTATCCGCACTGAATATTGCAGATAGAGCACTATCGGCGCGATCGCCACGCTTGCCGGGGAGATAGCGAGGTCATTCTCTATCGGTGTGGAATCACTGGATTTGCCTGCAACAGTAGCGGTGTAGAGGCAAGGAGGATGCCCTTACGCTCAGGCAATCAGGTCTCGCACCACGTGGCCATGCACATCGGTCAGGCGGAAGGCTCTGCCTTGCGAAGTGAAGGTGAGGCGCTCGTGGTCCAGGCCCAATAGGTGAAGGATCGTTGCTTGAAGGTCGTGAACGTGGATCGGGTTCTGCGTGATGTGGAAGCCGATGTCATCAGTCTGGCCCAGCGTGATGCCAGGCTTGGTGCCGCCGCCTGCGAGCCAGATGGTGAAAGCCTGCGGGTGATGATCTCGGCCAAGCGACCTGCCCAGCGAAACATTACTCTCAACCATCGGCGTTCTGCCGAACTCGCCGCCCCAGATCACCAGTGTGTCTTCGAGTAAGCCGCGCTGTTTGAGATCCATCACCAGCGCAGCCGAGGCTTGATCCGTTGCTTTGCACTGCGCACGCAGGCCGCCTTCGACATTGCTGTGATGATCCCACGCTTCGTGATAGAGATTGATAAAGCGAACGCCGCGCTCAACCATGCGACGGGCGAGCAGACAGTTGCGGGCGAATGACGGTTTGCCATCGGGCTTGCCGGTGTCGATGCCATACATGGCGAGCGTGGTGGGCTTCTCGTCGGATAAATCCATCAGTTTCGGTGCGCTGGCCTGCATGCGGTACGCCATCTCGTAAGCAGCGATGCGCGTGGCAATCTCAGGATCATTGGCAGCAGCAAGGCGCGAATGATTGAGCTTACTCATGAGGTTCAGCGAATCGCGCTGCAGTTTGTCGTCGTAGCCTTGGGGACTAGAGACATTAAGAATCGCATCACCTTGCGAGCGGAAGGGAACACCCGCATGTGAGGTGGGCAGGAATCCGCTGGACCAATTGGCGCTGCCACCGGAGAGGCCGCCGCCCGAGGACAGGACAACAAAGGCTGGCAGATCGCTGGTCTCGCAGCCAAGGCCATAAGAAATCCACGAACCCATGGAAGGTCGGCCAGGCTGGGGAAAACCGGTGTTGAGAAAAACCTGCGCGGGGGCATGGTTGAACTGATCGGTGTGCATCGACTTGATGAAGGTGACATCGTCAGCGACCTTCGCCAGATGAGGCAGCATCTCCGAAAGCTCAGCGCCGCTGCTGCCATATTTGGCGAACTTGAAGCGAGGGGAAAGCAATTTGGAATCAGGGCGAATGAAAGCATACCGCTGATCCTTGACCACCTCCGCAGGCACAGGCTTGCCATCGAACCTGGCGAGCGTCGGTTTGTAATCGAACAGATCAAGCTGACTGGGCGCGCCAGCCATGAAGAGATAGATGACGCGCTTGGCGCGTGGGGCAAAGTGCGGCGGATGCGAACGCTCTGCTTGCGATGTATCGCCACTTGCAGAGCGCGTCGCCGCCGAGGCCATCAGCGATGCGAGGGCGATCTTGCCGACACCGATGCCGCAGTCGGAGAAGAAGTGCCTGCGCGTGATGGCGGATTTAAGTTTTAGGATGTTTTCGTTTATTGGGGTCATCATCATTCCTTCATTGCACCAGCATCACCATCGGGCATCAGATCCACTTCTTCGCTGCTGATACCGCACTTGGCAAAGTGCATTCGAATCTGATCCACGAGTTTGCTTCGTTCATATTCATACGCATGGCGCTGGCGCAAATATTTCACACTGGCAATCGGATTGAGTCCACCATGAGCCAGAAAAAAGATGACGGGCAGCACCGCGAACAGGAGCAGCAGGATCAATCCATTGGCACCGGCAAAGCGCATGGCCATGGCGCAGAACACGAGGATGGTGAACAGTGCCAAGCCGACGACGATCCAGTCTGATTCGCCGATGATACGGAAGGCTTGTGGGTTCAGATCGTGCAGATTGTCATCGCGATTTTGCTGCCATGCCTCATCGAGTGTTTTGAGCTGAGTCTTCATGGCCATGAGATCGGAATCAGCGGTCATGATGTGATCGATGAGCAAGCCGCGCTCGATGAGATCGAGCTGCGCGGGCAATGTGGCCTTGCGCAGCAGCATCAGCGAGTCGCAATAGCGACAGCGCACATGCGTCGCTTTGGAGGAAAATTCCAGCGGCGCTCCGCAGTTTCTGCATTGCATGGCGAGACACTTCATCATTACCTCAGCATCATTATTCCTTCGTCACCGCTTCATCCAGATTCATCAGACTGCGGGCCACGGTCGTCCAGAGCGCCACTTCGTTTACATCCAGCTTCTTATCCTTCACCTCACCTGCAATCAGCTTGGCATTGAGTTCGCCATTCTCGAATCGCTGTCGCTGTTGCATGATGAAGGTGCCGATGGCTGTTCGCTCGTTCTTCGATGGTTCGCGAATCAGCACGAGGCGGAAGAGGCGATCGAGCCGGGCATCATCGTTGCGAGTTTCGCTGCACACTCGCTGAGCGATGGCCTGCGCTGCTTCGACGAAGACGGGATCGTTCATGAGCGTGAGGGCTTGCAGCGGGTTGTTGGACCTGCCGCGGCGAACGAGGCACGTTTCACCAGTGGGGCCATCGAAGGTGACGAAGGCGGCAAAGGGCGTGGTGCGTTTGGCGAAGGTGTAGAGGCCTCGCCGATACCGATCTTCGCCGGTGGCGGTGGGCCATTTGAATCCGCCGTAGCCCAGGGATGTGACGCCCTCTGGCTGAGGCGGAAAAACGCTGGGGCCGCCGATGCGTTTGCTCAGGAGTCCTGCCGCAGTCAGTGCGCCATCGCGCAGCATCTCTGCTTCAAGTCGCAAACGCGGGGCACGGGCAAGCAGAATATTGTCCGGGTCTGCGCGAAGTAGCTGCGGAGAAATATCCGAAGCCTGGCGGTAGGTGGCGCTCATGACGATGAGCTTGTGCATGTGCTTCATCGACAAGGCAGCGGGTTTGGGATTTAGCGGCTCAGGCCGCTGTTGAATCCGTCGGGTATCGGGTGTCGGATTGAAGAATTCAATGGCGAGCCAGTCGAGGAGATCAGGGTGCGTTGGCTTGTCGCCTTGCAGGCCGAAGTCTTCGGTGGTCTTGACGAGGCCGCGCCCGAAGATCGCTTCCCACTGGCGATTCATGACCACGCGGCCGACCAGTGGATTCTTCGCATCCACCAGCCAGTTGGCCAGGTCCAGTCGCGTTGCTTTTTCCGCAGGCACTGCAAGCGGATGAAGCACCCAAGGCACGCCCCGCACAACCGCATCGGTGGGCTGAAGGAACTCACCACGATTGCGAATCTGCGTGGTGCGAGCATGCTGCGCATCGCGCTCCTGCATGATCATCGTGGTCTGGCCACGCGGGAGCCTGTTGCGAAGCTGCGCAATCTCCTGCTGTGCAGCTGCGAGCAAAGGTGTGGTCAAAAGAAACTGTCGCTGGATCACAGCGCGATCATCATCGCTCCACTCCTTCTGCGGCTTCGCGAAAATCGCTTCAATCTCTGCGGGCAGATCGCTCGCCTTGGCGGCAGCTGAGTCGCTGGTGACGGACAGGCGAAACTTGCCGATGGTCATCTGATGGATGTATCGCTGATCGAGCGTGATGATCAGTTCAAATCCTTTATCACTGCTGACTGACTCCTTGAGTTGGAACACCGCTTGATGAGCCTTGCCTGTCGCGCCTTTGATGGACCAGGCGGTATCAAGATCGCCATCGATGGCCAGTGCTGCGGAGCGTCCGCTTTGGGCGTAGCTGTGTGATGCGTTGTGCAGCACGATCTTCTGCGCAGGGGCCTCGCTGCCTTGTGCAACAGCACTGAGCATGATCTCGCCCAGATGAAAATCACCTTCGGAAAAAAGCGGCGCACGCCCGGGGCCATCATGCGGCAAACTTTCATCAGGAAGCACTTCAAGTCGCAGCGCGGTGATCTGCTTGAGCGGCACAGTGGCCTTGAAGATGTAAACATTCTGATTCGGATTGTCACCTTGCACGAGCACTGCGCCATCAGGCTCAGTGATGAACGTGCCGCCCTTGGAACCAATGACTGTCGCCGGGGACAAAACAGTCCATGGTCGCGCGGCAGGCGTCTGATCCTCGATCCACTTCTCCAGTTGCGATTGCAGATGGTGCGATCTTCGCTGCGCTTGCGACGCTGCGACATTGTTCGGTGCAACGCCTTGCTCATTCTCAAGTGGAAAGCGATCGGCGAGTTTGCTCTCCATCTCGCGAATCTTCGCCAGCATCTCTTCGCGCTGACGCAGCGTGTCTGCGGTGGCAATTTGATACTCCGGCTCATCTGCATTGTTGAAGAACGCAAAGAGCTGAAAGTATTCCTTGTGCGTGATCGGGTCGTACTTGTGCGTGTGGCACTGGGCGCACTGCACAGTCAGGCCAAGCCAGGAGGCGCTGGTGGTGCTGACGCGATCGACGACGGCGTGATAGCGAAACTCTTCGACATCGATGCCGCCTTCTTCGTTGATCATCGTGTTGCGATGGAAGCCGGTGGCGGTCAGGAGTGAGTTCCGAGTTTCGAGTTCAGAGTTCAAAGTTGTAGAGGCAGGTAACTTCGCAGCAAGCAAGTCGCCTGCGAGTTGCTCGCGTGTGAACTGATCGAACGGCATGTCATCATTGAGCGCTTTGATGACCCAGTCGCGGTAGGGCCAGATGGTGCGGGTGCGATCCTTCTCGTAGCCATTGGTGTCGGCATAGCGCGCCAGATCGAGCCAGCGCCGGGCCCAGCGCTCGCCGTAGTGAGGCGAAGCGAGCAGCCTATCGACCAGCTTCTCATAAGGATCAGCCATCGCCATTCGCTGCTGCGGCGTCGCGGCGAGATAGTCGCCCATCTCACTTGCAAATGCGTCAGCTTCTTGGGGCGTTGGCGGGATGCCCACGAGATCGAAAGAAACCCTGCGAATCAGCGTAAAAGGATCAGCCATCGGCGAAGGCGAAAGTTCTTGGCGCTGAAGCCGATCGAGAATGAAATGATCAATCGCATTGCGCGGCCAGTCTTTGAGCGCCTCATTTTTCACCGCCGGCACCATCGGCCTCACCGGCGCGATAAACGACCAATGCTTGTTGTACTTCGCCCCTTCCGTAATCCACTGTTTGATCAGTGCCACTTGCTGCGGCGAAGGCTTGGCACCCTTGGGCGGCATCGCGAATTCTTCATCGCGGCCGTCGATCACTTTCATCAGACGACTTTTCACAGCATCGCCTGGCACGATGGCGCGCTCATCGGAGTCAGCGGGCTTGAGTGCATCGTCGCGGATGTCCAGGCGCAGGCCGGACTTTTGTTTGTCGGGGCCGTGACAGGCGTAGCAGTATTTGGAGAGGATCGGCTGCACCTGCTGAGCAAAGTCAATAGGCTCGGCTGCGGTGGCAGGGGCGCAGGCGAGACAGCACAGGAGCAGAGCAAGCACTGGTCTTAGAGCATAGGTTTGGCGGGTACGCATCAGCACATTCTACGCAGTGCTCGCACGAGGTGACGAGAAATATCCGTGACGCTAGTTCGTGTGTCAGGCGATGTTGCCAGAGCACGTTATCATGCGGCGATGCAAAGCAAAGGAATGCTTTTTCGCTGGCAGGGGATTCAAGGCGAGGCCCTGGCGCGATCAGAGGATGAAGCGGCGCTCTTGGCCAAGGAACTGGGCGTGGAGCCGATCGTCGCCATGCTGCTGCACCGGCGTGGCCTCAGTAAAGCTGACCGCGCAAAACCCTTTCTTCATCCCAAGCTCACCGATCTTCATGATCCCGCGCTGATGCCTGGCCTCGCTTTAGCGGCCATGCGCATGCACAAGGCGGTGCAGGACAAGCAGCCGATTGTGGTGTACGGGGATTACGATGTCGATGGCGTGGCAGCCTCGGCGATTCTCTGGCACATCCTCAGGCAGGCCGGGGCCGAAGTTCATACCTACATTCCGCATCGCATCGATGAAGGTTACGGCCTCAATGCCGAAGCCCTGCTGTCACTGGGCAAAGAACATGCCCGCGACGGCAAACCGCCGCTCATCATTTCCGTGGACTGCGGCATCACCGCCATTGAGCCCGCCAAAGCAGCCGCCGCTGCGGGCATCGAACTCATCATCACCGATCATCACGAATTTGATCCTGCGAATCTGCCAGGCGCCGTCGCGGTCGTTCATCCGAGAATATCAAAGAGTTCAAAGTTCAAAGTTCAAAGTTCTCAGTTGCAGAATCACGAGCCGAATAAGCTCCAGACCGACTCCGCAACTTCGAACTCAGAACTCGAAACTCAGACCTGTACTTATCCCTTCCCCGAACTCTGCGGCGCTGGCGTCGCCTTCAAACTCGCCTGGCAGTTTGCCAAAGTTCATTGTGGCAGCGAGCGCGTGCCCGCTGCTTTCCGCGATCTGCTTTTGGATCTCCTGAGCATCGCAGCGCTGGGAACCGTCGCCGACATCGTCCCGCTGGTCGATGAGAACCGCGTCATCACCACCTTTGGCCTGGGGCAGATCAAGCGCACCCGATTCATCGGCCTCAACGCGATGATCGATTCCACCAAACTCCGCAAAGAAAATATCGATGCGTTCCACGTCGGCTTTGTCCTGGGCCCGCGGCTCAATGCCTGCGGCCGCATGGGCCACGCCAGTGATGCACTAAAACTTCTCACCACCGTCACCGCTCAAGAAGCCCCGGCACTCGCCGAGTTTCTCACCGCAGAAAACGATCGCAGACGCGAAACAGAAAAAACCATCGCCGCGCAAGCACGGCAAATGGTGCTCGATCAAAACCTCAACCACCCCGACAACCGCGCCATCGTCCTGGGCTGCGAAGATTGGCACCCCGGCGTCATCGGCATCGTCTGTTCACGCCTCGTCGATGAGTTTCACCGCCCGACCATTCTCCTGAACTTCGCTGATGGCCAAGCCCATGGCTCAGGGCGCTCGGTGGCCGGCGTCTCCATTCATGAAGCACTCGAGCATTGCAGCGATCTGCTCAAAACTTTCGGTGGTCATGCGATGGCAGCAGGCATGCGCATGGAACGCGATCAGTTCGACGCATTTCGCGCGAAGTTCAGCGGCTTCATCCATGCGAAGTTGTCAGCGGAAGATCTGATGCCGATGTTGCGGATTGATGCGGACTGCGCGCTGCCTCAGGTGACGCTGCTCATGGTGGAGCAGGTGCAGACGCTGGCGCCGTTTGGGCGCGACAATCCTTCGCCAGTGCTCTGCGTGCGCGATGTGGTGCTGGCGGAGTGTGCCCGTCGCATCGGCAGCGGCGGTGCCCATCTGCGCCTGCAACTCAAGCAGGATCGCACGCTGATGCAGGCGGTGGGCTGGCGCATGGGCGAACTAGCGGAGCAGTTGCCTGCGGGTGTGCGGGTGGATGTGGTGTTTGAGCCGAAGGTCAATTCGTGGGACGGCAGACGGCGGCCGGACATGCATATCAAGGATATCCGGATTGTGCGATAGCTTGGTGGCTCAGCGCAAGGCGCTACCACCGACTACTCAAGCACCTGATCGCCAAGTCCACGTTCCAGAAAGGCGCTGTCCGCAAGGCGAAAGTGGACATGGAGAAGTCAAGTCATGCCACTGACGTAATCGACATAATCAAATATCCGAGGATTTTTGCCAACTGGCTATTGACATCCGATATTGCATGAGGTATGGTAGCATTGTCCACCTCTGGCAGGTTCACTCTTTGGGACATTCGTCCCTACCTGACGCAGAAGCCTGGCACAGAAGCCTGGCGCAGAAGCGAGTTGCGAGAAATATCTCCAGCCGGTCCTCGTCAAAGTCAAGATTCCTACAAGGAGCAAGTATGAAAGCGTTAAAATCGAATGCAATTGGTCGTTGTGCAAAGCCTTCGCAGATGCGAAGATTGGTCGCACGGGTGCTGGTCGCAGCGGGTGTGATGGCGCTAGCGACGCAGACGCAAGCGATCAATGTTTCGCTGACTGCGGGGGATGCCTTTGGCACATCGTCCTTCAATTCGGCCGGCAACTGGAGCAATTTGGCGGCGCCTTCGGCAGGGAATAACTATTTTATAAGTACCACACTCCGAACTCCGACGTCGGGTGCCCACGCCTTCGCTGGCGATTCGCTCCAGATCGATGCCGGCGGCAGCTTGGGCTTCAAGACACCGGGCGTGATCACCGTTAACGACCTCCGCATGAACGGCGGACTAATCAACCAATCCTCCGTTGGTGGCCTTGAGATAGCCACCCTTGCAGGCAACCTTCAACTCGTGGCCAATTCGTCCATCAACAGTGCTGTAGCCGGACGCACCATGGTGGTCAACTCCACCATCACCGGTGGATCCAACTTGAGCATCCAAGGCCTTGGCGTGACGCAGCTCAGTGGCACCAACACCTACACCGGCGGAACCACTCTGAGCGGCGGAATACTCAGCATCTCTTCAGCAGCCAATCTCGGTGCCCCTTTGGGGGCGGCGCTGGTCGATTTCACTGGCAACGCCACTTTGAATGTCACCAATTCCTTTACGACCACAAAGGAGTTCACTTCGATAGGTGCGGCTCGCAGCATCACACTAGATATCGATTCGGGCGATGTACTCACCGCTAACGGGAATATCCGCGCGTTTAGCGGTGCTGGCACGGTGACAAAGTCGGGCTTAGGCACCTTGATTATCGGCGCAAACAACACACAACTGGATACGGACATCACTCTCACGGGAGGTACGCTTGACGTGCGCAACGCCGGGGGCATCGGCAACTCTGCAGCCGGCGATTTCGTACTCGCCAGTGCAGGAACCACCACCCGCCTCACATTCAATGCGAACACGACCGTCACTGGGTCGTTTCAGACACAAGGCTCGGGAGTCGCTCTCGTGGTGGATCGTGTTGCAGCTGGCGCGGGTACCACCACCAGCATGACCAATCTCATTTTGAATGGCGCTGATACGCTCAACGTCAGCGCCGGAGCCAATGTCACCAGTGGCACGGCTGGCCTTACCTTCTCCGGCACCACCACTCTCAACGGCAACGCCATCATCAATGTCACCGATCCCGGTGCGGCCAATATCCTTCTGACGCTTGCAGGCGTCACCGGCACCAATCGCAACCTCACGATCGGCGGCAATGGTAACACCACCATCAACGGCAACATCACCACCGGTTCAGGCACCTTGGTCAAGAACGGCGACGGCTTGCTGATCCTCAATGGTGCCAACACCTTCACCGGAAACGTCGCCGTGCAGGACGGCATCCTCAACATTCGCAACTCTGCCGCCTTGGGCGCCGCAGCCAAGACAGTGACAGTTGCTGGCGGCGGAAATACCCCGGCACTCGAACTTCAGAACAACATCAACGTCACCGTCGGCACGCTCCAAACCAGCGGTTCAGGCGTCGGGGGTAACGGTGTCCTCCGCAACATCAGCGGCAACAACACCATCACTGCCACCAGCAATATCTTTCTCATCGGTGGCAACGGTAGCAGTGAGTGGCAGTCAGATGCAGGCCTGCTCACTGTGAACGGCAACATCTCCGACAAAGCCGGGGTGGGCAATTCCCGCACACTCACCCTCGACGGCGTTAGCGACGGACTGATCACAGGAAGCATGTCAAACGGCGACGAACTCATGTCGCTGGCCAAAAAAGGCATCGGCACCTGGACCCTTACCGGCAACAGCAGCTACACCGGTAACACCACCATCAACGGTGGAACCCTGCTCGTCAACAACACCACCGGATCGGGCACCGGCTCAGGTAACGTGATCATCAATAGCGGCGGTACCTTCGGCGGCAACGGTTCCATCACCGGCGGCATCACCCTCAACAGCGGCGGCATCCTCTCCCCCGGTTCGAGCATCGAGAGCCTCGTCTCAGGCAGCAACATCTGGAACGGCGGCTCCTCGTACGAATTCGAGTTCAGCACGGACGGCAGCGGCGTAGCCGGCATCGGATATGACCTGCTCGCCATCAACGGCACGCTCAACCTCTCGGGTGCCTCCAACGCCAACCCGATCAACATCGATCTCATCACGATGCTCGATGCGACCACTCCCGGAGTTCTGGCCTCGTGGAACCCCTTCGCCAGCACCACGTGGCTTGGCTTTGTCACCACGACTGGCGGCGTGATTTCCTTTAGCCAAGACAAATTCGTCTTCGATACCAGCGGCTTCCAGAGCCCCCTCCATGGCAATTTCTCCGTGGTCGAATCCCAAGGCCGCCTCGATCTGCTCTATATCGCTATCCCCGAGCCAGCCACGATGTCGCTGCTGGCACTGGGCGGTTTGGCGATGCTCCGTCGTCGCCGTGTGATGCGCTGATCTGTTACGACAACTAGCACTCCAATACAGCCCCGGCCTCGCAGCCGGGGCTTTTTCGTTGGAATGGGCAACCCTGCCACCCTGTGCAGGCTCAGCACCTTTCAGGGCTTGCCTACCAACAATTTAACTGTTGACAAATGGTTCAATATATGATAAACTATGCCTGGCGCAATGGCGCGGACCGGTTTGATCGTTTCGACACGATTGAGGGTAAACGGGTAGACGTCTACTCGTTTACCCCTAGACATGAGCTAATTTCAGTGCAGAACAGGAATTACAATGATAGACACGATTGAAAAACCCGTGGGTAGACAAAACCCGGCTACAAAAAAAAGCAGATCCGAGAAAAAGTCCAGAGTCCAGAGTCGGGAAACGGCAACAAGACTCCGGACTCTGGACTCCTCATTCGTGCCCTCGATATCATGAAGATGTAACCCGATGCCTTTGAGACGCAAAGAGAGATAGGGACTTTCCGGTCTGGTTGATCAGACACGCATCCGCCTTTTTGTACAGGAGCACGATGATGCTTGAATTGCTGGGACGCTCGGACAAACGCGTCAATCATTGTGATGGCCTATCTCGCCGTGGGTTTCTCCGCGTCGGTGGTATGGCGGCAGGGGGCCTTTCGCTCTCGCAGCTTCTGGCTGTCGAAGCGCAAGCGGGCGTCCAGAAAAATCACAAGGCTGTCATCAACATCTACCTCCCCGGCGGCCCCTCCCACATCGACCTTTGGGACCCCAAGCCTGATGCCCCCAGCGAAGTGCGCGGCGAGTTCTCCCCCATTAAAACCAATGTCCCCGGTATCGAAATCTGCGAACTCTTCCCCATGATGGCGAAGATGATGGATAAATTCGCCATCATTCGTTCCATTTCCGATGCCTCCGGTGATCACGACTGCTTTCAGTGCATGACCGGCCACAAGAAAAGCGATCGGGCTCCCGCTGGCGGTTGGCCTGCCTTTGGCGCGTGGGTCTCGCGCGTCCAAGGCGCGGTGAGCGACGACTGCCCGCCTCATCTTTCGATCATGTATCCGACGAGCCATCGCTCCTGGGGCGAGCCTGGCGCCGCGGGCTTCGTCGGTAACGCGCACAATCCCGTGCAACTGTTCACCAAGGAAATCGACAAGAAGCCCGAAGGCATGAAGCTCGAAGGCATCAGTCTGGAACGACTGCACGATCGAAGGCGCATGCTCAAATCGATCGATCGCTTTCGGCGCTCCGCTGATTCGACTGGCGCGATGGAAGGCCTGGATCTGTTCAGTCAGCAGGCCATGGGCATTCTGACAACCTCCAAACTCGCAGATGCGCTGGACCTGTCGCAGGAAGATCCGCGCATCGTCGAGCGCTACGGCAAGAACGATCCCGAGTATCAGCGCGATGGCGCACCGCGCATGGTGCACAGCTTCCTCACGGCTCGCCGACTCGTCGAAGCTGGCGCACGCGTGGTTTCTCTCAACTACAGCCGATGGGATTGGCACGGCGGCGACGGGATGAATTTCCCTTCATCGCGCATCGAGTTCCCGATGCTCGATCGCGCTCTGTGTGCCTTGTGCTCCGATCTGCACGAGCGCGGGTTGGATAAGGATGTGTCGGTCGTTGTCTGGGGCGAGTTTGGCCGCACACCCAAGATCAACAAGAGCAACAGCCGCGACCACTGGCCGCAGGTCTCTACCGCGCTGCTCTTTGGCGGCGGCATGAAGACGGGGCAGGTCATCGGCAAGACCAATAGCCTGGGCGAATATGCCGTCGATCGCCCGGTCAAGTTCCAGGAAGTCTTCGCCACGCTCTACCACAACATGGGCATCGACGTCCGCACCGCAACAGTGCAGGATCACAGTGGTCGCCCGATGTACCTTGTCGAATCGGGCATCGAACCGATGCGCGAATTGATCTGATGTTGTGAGGCTTGTTTCCAGGGGCAAAGAGTCGGGGTATCAGAGGCATTTCTGTCCTCGTACCCGACGGCTCGCAAAGCCTCGCCATCGGGCTTGTTTCTCAGCTATTCACTTCACTTGGCCATCGCTACCGGCTTGGCATCGCTGTCATTGGCGGGCTTCGCGGCGGGCTGGGCGTCTTCTTCTCTGGGCTGTTCGCCATCGGGCAGCGTCTTGGCGGGAAGGTCGGTGGGGTTGGTGCGGGCGTAGTCTTCGAGGCGGCCGACGATGGAAACGAACTGGCCGCCGGTGAAACTCTGCCAGGGGCTGCCCGGCGGGTAGAGGCCGACGTATTGAAGTTCGCGGGTGGCGTAGCGCGGGCTTTGCGGCAGGACGGAGGCGAACAGGCCACGTTTGGGCTTGACGAGGTTGATGACGATGACGGCCAGGTCGCCGCGCTCAGCCGCTGCATTGGCAGGGCGGTCGAAGCTATCGGGAAGCAGTCCACGCGACTTGAGAGCCTGCACTTTGGCTTCGTATTCCGTGGGCACGTTGTTCGCATCGATGAACAGCAATAGGCCATGGAAGGCTTCATCGTAGCTGGTGAGTTTGCTCTCATAGAGCGCGTGCCAGAACTCCATCTGAGCGTCAGCATCAGCGCCGCCATATTTGACGGTGATCGGTTCGCTGACGGTGCGGGTGGTGCAACCGGTCAGGAGCAGGGCGATGAGGAGGAAGGGGATGTGTTTCATGGGCAGCCTATTGGTGATTCTTCAAAGCGATTTGGGATTATTTATTGGTGATTACTTATTGCTTAGTAGCTGAAGGCTGAAGGCTGATAGCAGACTGCTGAAAGACGATCGCTGCTCAGAACGCGAAGGTCAGGCCGGAGTAGAAAAAGTGTCGTGGGTTGCCGTCGTTACTGGTAACAGAGCCGCCGATGGCAGGGCCGGGGATGAAGACGCCGTAGCGGACTGCCCAGGAAATATCGCTGGTGATCTGCCAGTTGATGAAGACATCCGCTTCAAAGCCCAGGTGCGACCGGTCGCTGGTGTCTTCATCGATGGGGGCGTTGCGGTTGAACTTATTGAAGCTGTAAAGGTTGGAGCCGATTTGCAGACGGGAAAAAGCGGCGCTGCTGGGCAGGGGGAAGGTGGAGACGCCGCCGCGGAACATCATGATATTGGAGCCGTTGGTGGCGAAGGCCAGGCCGGTGTTGAGCAGGCCGAACCCGTTGAAGGCAGCATCATCGGTACCAGAGGCATTGCCGCCGAAGGTATTGGTGGTGTGCAGGCGATCGGTGTCACCGGTGGCGAGCAGGACTTCAAAGGTGAAGCGCGTGCGGTTGGCATCGTTGAGCAGATAGTCGAGTTGGAAGTCGAGCGCGCCTGCGTGAATGTCTTCGCGGGTCTGATCGATTTCAGTCGCGGTGACGCCATCGAAGGTGAAGCTTGTGGACAGGCCGCGTCCGCCTTGATAGACCACTTCAACGCCGTAGAGCAGGTTGTCGGTGATGCTGCCGCGTGAACCGGCGCCGATGTAGAACGTGTCATAGCGGAAGCGAGTATCGACATTGGTGCCCAGCACGGTGGTGGTGAGCAATTCGTTTTTATTCTGGTCGTTCTGGATCAGAGCGTAGATGAAGGGCGTGTGCTTGGGGTCAGCTTTGCAGGAGAGCATCAGGCCATAGAACATGCGGGCGGTTTCGTTGTCGAAGCCGGGGCGTGAGCTGTCGATGTCGGTGGTGGAATCGCGGGTGTGGCCGACGATGATTTCTGCCACGATGGGATCGTAGCCCAGCGTGATCACCACGCCATCGATGTCCTGACTCAGCGAAAGGCCGTTGGCCCAGTGCACCAGTTGCCGGCCGCCGGAGAGCGTGAAATCGTAATCAATAACTTCGCCATCGTAGGCTGCCCGGTAACGCCGCAGATCGAAGCGATAGGTGGCGCGGTCAAGGGTCGGCTCAACCAGATCATCGCCAGCACCATTGAAGTCATCGCCATGATTAAAGTCGCGGTAGGTGGTGCGGGCACGGATGAAGAATTCGTGCACACCGTCGAGGTTTACGCGCACGTATGCGTTCAGATCATTCTGACGAAGAATATGTGTCTCGCCGCTGGGATCATCGATGGCGAGAAAGCTGAATGAGTAGTATCCGCCGTAGTCAATGAGGACGCGCTGATCGACGGGCACATCGGTATCCACGCGCAGGCGGGTATCGCGTTGGATCTGTTCGAGCTGCTTTTCAAAGCGATCAAGCTCGATCTGGCCGTAGGCAGTTGAGGCAAGCAGCAGCGTTGCAATGGCAGTGGCGCGTTGGGAGAAAGTCATTCAAAGGACCCCTAAGAAATCCGAAGGCAATTGATGAAGGGAAGACTCCTACATCATCATGAAACTCGTTACATCCTGACGAGTGCCAATCGCGCTCGCCTGAGCAAGCGTTGACCCCCCATAGCTTAACGCAAGGTCAACCAGACACCAACTCCACCCGTCAAAGATTTTTGTTTGGATTGGAGATGGTTGAAAGCTCAACATTTGGATGCCACCGACAGCGGGCCAGCGCGACTATCATGCCCCTCGATGAAGCCTGTTGGACACCACCTCGATTGGTCGCTGACGCCCTTGCAACTGCTGGCACGATGGCCCGCGCATCGTCGCCTGGCCATGTTGCACTCGGGTCGTTTTCACCCGCGCTGGGCTCGCTATTGCATCGTCGCAGAGCCGGTCGGTTCCTATCAGTTTGTGGCCAACGAGGATGGTCAGGGGCAGGGCCAGTGGGTCGGTTCCCAAGAGGCGTCACCCTTGCTCGGTGCTCTAAGCGATAAGCCGTTTCGCGATCTTCGTACCCTTGTAGGCGCAGCGGGTGCTGGAATTTGGATGGGGCAACTCAGTTATGACCTTGGCCGATGGGTGGAATTGTTGCCTCGTCAGGCTATCAACGATCGGCAGTGGCCCGTGATCGAATTGGCTTATTGTCCCGGGTATCTGGTGCATGATGGTGAATCAAATCAGTGGCACGCCTGCGGCACATGGGCACAAGCTATGCCGGCGGACTGGCTCGATCATCTCGATCAGTCGCAAAGTCTGGCGCCCTATCACTGCACTGAGCCGGTGAGCACGTTTGATCGCCAAACCTACGAAGCCACCGTCAGAAAAGCACTCAACTACATCGCAGCGGGGGATGTGTTTCAGGTCAATCTCGCCCAGCGATTTTCCGCTTCCTTCACTGGCGAATACCCGCTGGCTCAGCGCGCTCTCTTTCACGAACTGGCGAGCCGATCGCCTGCATGGTTTGGTGCCTATCTCGAACTGGAAGACCGCCGCGTCATTGCTTCGACATCGCCTGAACTCTTCGTCGAAGTTTCATCCGATGGCCAGGTCACCACGCGCCCCATCAAAGGCACGCGGCCATCCTCAACTGACCCGAGCGAGTTGGAGAAGAGCGAAAAGGACAAGGCCGAACTGAACATGATTGTCGATCTTCTGCGTAATGATCTTGGCCGGGTCTGTTCGTATGGCTCGGTCAAGGTGAGTCAGCCGCGCACCATCGAATCGCATCCGACTGTGCATCATGGCGTTGCCACGATCATCGGCAAGCTCCACCCCAGCCGCGACATGATCGAGCTTCTTCGCGCCGCCATGCCCGGCGGCTCCATCACCGGTGCCCCCAAAGTGCGGGCGATGCAGATCATCGATGAACTCGAACCCGTCCAGCGCGGGCCTTACTGCGGCTGCATCGGTTATCTCTCACGCGATTCGCTTTGCCTGAACATCGCCATTCGCACACTGCTGCTCGATGCTGCGAAGCAGCGCGTTGATTTTTCCGTTGGCGGTGGAATTGTCGCCGACTCTGATCCTGCTGCTGAATATGAAGAAACACTCGTCAAAGCGAAGGCGATGATGCAAGCTCTACGCGGATGAAGTCAAGCCCCACATAGCCCCGGCTTTAGCCGGGGTGACTCACCGAGTTCGCAAGGTTTCCCCGGCTAAAGCCGGGGCTATATGCGACGCTCACTTTTCAATTCGGTACAGATGCGATTTAGAGCGCAGGAACATCGCCTTGCCAGCGATGGCGGGGGTGCCCATGCAGCCGTCGCCGAGTTTGTTTTGGGCGACTTGTTTGTAGGTGTCGCCGGGTTCGAAGATCGTGGCGGTGCCGGTCTGATCGAAGAAGAAAATGTGACCATCAACGAACAAGGGCGATGCACAGAACGCGCCGCCGATGCGCTGCTTCCATAGCTGATCGCCAGTTTTCGCATCAACGCACTGAGCGATGCCATCATCGGTCATGAGGTAGAGGCGATCGCCCACGACCAGCGGGCTGACGCGGGCACCGATGCCGCGCTTGATGGTCCATGCGACGTGGTCATCGCTGACCTGCCCTTTGCTGCCGGGCCTAAGCGCGAGGAATCTGGGGAAGTCGTAGCCGGTGTTGACATAGAGCATGCCGTGGCCAAACGCGGGGACAGCGACGTTGGAATATCCCTCATATCGATACTGCCAAAGCTCATCGCCTGTCGCCGGATCGTATGACGTCAGCGCATCGGCATGAAGGCTGATGAGCTGCTCTTTGCCATCGTGCTTGATGAGCAGGGGGGAGCAGAAGGCTTTCTCCTGCTGCTCTGATTTCTTGATGGGATTGGAGCGTTCCTTTTTCCAGGCGACCTTGCCGGTGTCTTTGTTGAGAGCGAGGAGGAACCGCTGATTGATGCCATCGCAGTGAACGATGAGCAGGTTGCCGTGCAGGATGGGCGATGAGCCCGGGCCGACGGTGTAGATCACATCGCCAAAGTCGTTGGTCTTCCACGCAACAGAACCATCTTTGCGATTGATCGCAGCGGTGCCGAAGTTGCCAAAGTGAACATAGACTCGGCTCTCATCAATGACAGGCGTGGGCGAAGCAAAGCTGTTGAGCATATGCACCTTGCCAGGATTCTCCGGCGTGAATAGCTCGATGTCGTGAATGATTTTTCCAGTCTCACGGCTGACACAAATCGCGTGCAGAGATCGCCCCTCATTGAGGGCCGTGGTCAGCCAGACCTGATCACCAGCAACGACAGGCGATGACCAGCCCTTGCCGGGGATTGCTGTTTTCCACTTGACGTTTTCCGTCTCGCTCCAAGTCAGCGGCAGGCCAACCTTGCCCGCGTGCCCATCCGATGAAGGCCCGCGAAATTGCGGCCATTCACCGGCTGCGAAAGCAGAGCAGGAAATGGCCAGTGTGAGGATGCCAATGTAAGCGATGCGAATCATGAAGAATCCCTATTGAAAACGAGCGTTTATCACAAGTGTGCAGTCTATCCGGTCATCGATCATTGACGTCATGAGCTATCACGTAACATCGCACACCTCTTCAAATCTCACTCCACCACAACCACCGCTTTGCCCAGCACGTCCATGCGCGGCGAGATGCCCAGGCCCGGCGCTGTCGATGCAGCCAGTCTCCCGTTCTTTCTCTGAGGCGCACCCTCAGCGATGCTCACCGTCACGTAGCTGTTGAAGTCGGTGGAGCTAAAGAGCAGCGGCGTCGGCGTCGAGTGAGCGATGTGAGCAATCGCAGCGGTCACGATGTCGCCGCCCCAGCTATCTTCGATGGTCATCGCCACGCCCATGGCCACGCACAGATCGCGGGCCTGTCGCATCTTCGTCAGCCCGCCGAGTTTGCTGATTTTCAGATTGACCACATCCATCGCACGATCAGCGTAGCCCACCAGCAGCGGCTGAATCGAATCCATCACTTCATCGAGCACGAACGGATGATCCGTATGCTTGCGAATGGTCAGGCATTCTTCATAGCTCAGGCAAGGCTGCTCTATATAGACATCGATATCGCGCACCGCTCTGACCACGCGCATGGCTTCGTGCATGTACCAGCCGGTGTTCGCATCAGCGACCAGTTTGTCGCCGGGCTCAAGTTCTTTGGAAACTGCTTTGATGCGTGCGATATCAACATCGGGATCGCCGCCGACTTTCAGTTGAAAACGGCGATAGCCCTGAGCGCGATACTCAGCAACGCGCGAAGCCATGATCTCGGGCGTCTCCTGCGAGATGGCGCGGTAGAGCACGAAGTCTTCGCCGTAGCGTCCGCCCAGCAGCGTGCAGACGGGCAGGCCAGTCGCCTGGCCGAGAATATCCCAGCAGGCCATGTCGAGGCCGGACTTCACATACGCGTGCCCTTTGAGCGCTGCATCCATCAGGCGATTGATCTTGTCCAGCTCGCGCGGGTCCTGTCCGATCAGGTGCGGGCCAAGTTCCGCGATGCCAGCGCGCACGCCGTTAGCGTAAGCAGGCAGATAGAATGGTCCCAGCGGACAGACTTCGCCGTGGCCGATGAGGCCGGTGTCGGTCTCGATGCGAACGACGGTGGAGTCGAACACAGTCACACTCTTTCCGCCCGACCATTTGTAGGTCGTTTCGTGCAAGGGCAGTTCAACGCGATATGCAGAGATTCGAACGATACGCATAGTCAGCTCCGGTGGGTCAGTCAGGCTTGAAAGCCATCGCCAGCTTTGGCGATGGGCGGCATAAGGATAACGATATCTCAAGTTGATCGTCTGCGTAGAATAGTGCGAAATATGCGTCATTGAATTCTATCAGCGTTCGCAATCAGATTTCGGCCTGTGTCTCAAATGAAACGGAGCATCATGATGAATCGCATTGTTCAGTACTGCGTCATTTCAATCGTCTTTCTGTTTCACGGACATCATGCGGCACTGGCCGATGTCACGCTACCTGCGGTGATCAATCACAACATGGTGCTTCAGCGCGATCAGGCGCTGCCGATCTGGGGCTGGGCCGATGCAGATGAAGCGGTGAACGTTGCCCTGGGTGATAACAGTGCGACCACTAAAGCAGATGCGCAGGGCAACTGGAGCGTCAAACTCAAGCCCATGCAAGCCGACGGCGGCAAGACCGCACACACGCTCATCATCAAAGGCAAAAACGAAATCAAACTCCAGAACATTCTCATTGGCGAGGTCTGGGTCTGCTCCGGCCAGTCGAATATGGAATGGTCCGTCAGCGGCACGCTCAATGCTCAGAAAGAAATCGAAGATGCAAACCATCCCGCGATTCGATTGTTTCAAGTACCCAAGCGGCCGGCAGCGCAGCCGGAGAAAGATGTCCGTGCCAACTGGGTGGTCTGTTCGCCGCAGACGGTGGGCGGTTTTTCTGCGGTGGCCTACTTCTTCGCCAGGCATCTTCAGAAGGAAACCGGCCTGCCCATCGGCGTGATCAACACATCATGGGGCGGCACGCGCATCGAGCCTTGGACACCGGCGCAAGGATTCCGCCTCGTGCCAGAACTGGCCAAGCATGCGGACTGGGCTGATCAGTCAAATAAAAATTATGCCAAGGCCCAGCTCGATGCGCTGGCCGACTATCGCAAGTGGCTGCCCCTTGCCAATGACGCAGAGCGCGAGGGCAAACCGATCCCCGCGCCGCCGCAGTGGCCGATCAATCCTGTCGCCAGTCACAACTCATCCACCGGCCTTTACAACGGCATGGTCGCACCGCTCGTCCCCTACGCCATTGCCGGAGCCATCTGGTACCAGGGCGAATCCAATCGCGGCAACGGCATGCACTATCTCGAACTCTCCAAAGCTCTCATCGGCGGCTGGCGCGAAGTCTGGAAGCAGGAGACCAATAAAGATTTTCCATTCCTCATCGTGCAACTCGCCCCCTACAACTACGGCAACAATCCCACCGCACTCCCCGAAATATGGGAAGCCCAAACCGCCTGCCTCATCGCGATCCCCAACACCGGCCTGGCCGTCACCACCGACATCGGCGATGTGAAGGACATTCATCCGCGCAACAAGCAGGAGGTCGGCCGTCGCCTGGCGCTGTGGGCACTGGCGAAAACCTATGGCAAGACTGATCTGGTTTACAGCGGGCCACTGTTCAAGAGCCTCACGGTGGATGGAAAGAAGGCGATCATCACCTTCGATCACATCGGCTCAGGCCTGGCGGTGCGCGACAAGAAGCCGTTGACCCATTTTCAGATTGCCGGTGAAGACAAAGTCTTCGTCCCCGCCAAGGCGGAGATTGTCGGCGACACAATTGAAGTGGAAGCAACCACCGTGACGAAACCTGTTGCTGTGCGCTTTGGATGGGATCACATGGCCGAGCCGAACCTGATCAATAAAGAAGGCTTGCCTGCGGGACCGTTTAGAACGGATAAGTGGTGACCTCACCCTCAGGACCGGCACATTTGGCTCATACTCCCCTCCCTCTTAGGGATGGGCAGGGGGAGGGTCGAGTCATCGATGAAAATATTGCTGTATTTCCCGCAGGAATGATCGGGAACGCGACCCTCCCCTAACCCCTCCCTAAGAGGGAGAGGAATAAGAAAAAGCCATATGCGTTTGCCCTGACCTCAACCCGCATCACCCGCCG
>CAZYQL010000011.1:0-42722 GCA_964650055.1 uncultured Phycisphaeraceae bacterium
CACTTCCTCAATGTCAAACCCATCCTTGAGCCGCTGTTGTCCGTGCGCCGGCGGGCTGCCTTCGCACAGCGCCTCGGCGATTGTCTGGACCGAGCGCTCGCGCAGGGCCGAGACCAGTTCCGTCAGCAGGACCGGAATGTGGTCATTGAGCGTGGGCGTGTCCATCCCCTGAGCCGCCGGGAGTTCGCGCACCTGCGAACGCCACCGCGCCAGCAAATCGTCACGCTCTTGCTCTATTAAGTTTGCCAACCGAACTAGCACATGCATGAATCTGCTCCACTTGGGATGCCTAGGCAGCGTCTAGCAGGGCATGATATACCCCTGCGAAACTTTCGCCGCAAGCCCGCTCGCATTTCCCGTCCAGCGTGCGTCAAGGCCATGGGCTGGCGCACGGCCCAATACCGTGTATGTCATCCCCCCAATAGTGACATGTCACTTTACCACGGCGCTCTACACCTGCTGCCACCGAGTTCACCTCGGGCCATGGATATTGCCACGCTGTTTCGCGATGATGCCCTTCGTATCGCGGACAAATTTGCTGCGGTATTAAAGGACAAATCTGCGGCAACGGTCTCGTTGCAACTGACCAGTGTTTCAAGCCCGGGCTGGTATGATGTTCATCTCCTGCCCAGTGAGGATGGCATTTCGGTCGTATTGCAGAAGCGGCAGGAGGAGCCGCTGACGTCACCCTTTCGCAGTCCAGATGAGACAACCGAGTCATGAGCGACATGAAATCACGTCCCGAATCGGATGACAAAGCCAACCTGCGCCGGGAAGCAGAACAGCGTCTGCAAATAAATCCTGCGGCGACAGTGCTTGGTCTAGAGTCTGTTCAGCTCCATCGGCTTGTCCATGAACTACAAGTCCATCAGGTCGAGTTGGAGATACAGAACGAAGAACTCCGGCGGTCGCGTGATGAGATCGAAAAGGGATTTGCGAACTATAGAAATCTGTTCGAGTTCGCTCCGGTGGCGTACTTCAATCTCGATAGCGACAGCACGATTCGTCTCGTGAACCTGACCGGCTCCACTCTTCTAGGTATTGAGCGAAGCGAATTGACAGGCCGAAGATTCGCCGATCTCGTGGATCATGCAGATCGCCAGTCGCTCACCGATCTTCTTGTGCGAGTCTTTGACAATCAAGGGCTACAGACCACAGAACTCCATTTGACGGGGCAGGACAAGTCGTCACGAATTGTTCGCATGAAAGCCGTCCTTTCGTCTGATGGACTGGAGTGTCGAACATCACTCACGGACCTCACTGAACTGAGGACATCAATGCAGTTGCTGGGGGAGAAGAGCGCGCTGCTTCTCAAATCAGAGCGGTTCCTCAGCCATGCGGAAAAACTAGCCGACACCGGTGCATGGGAATGGGAACTGAAGACTGATGAATGGCGTTTTTCTGAAGGCTGGTCAAGGATTCACGGTTGTCAGCCTGGCGTATTGAGAGCGGATGAATTGATGAGCCTAGCTCATCCGGACGACGCGGACATGATTCGTCAGGCGCTTGCCCAAGTCTGTAGCGGCGAGAAGCAATACAACCTGGAGCACCGCATTATCAAGGCCGACACAGGTGAAGTCCGGTGGATCAAGGCCTTTGGAGAATTAGAGAATGATGAATTTGGAAACCAGCATGTCTTTGGTGTGGTGCGGGACATCACCGAATCCAAAACAATCCTGGCGGCACTGCGCGAAAGCGAGCGTTTCAATCGAGCGACAATCGATGCCGTGCCCGACACCATCGCGGTACTGGATGCTGAGGGGACCATATTGAAAGTGAATCGGGCGTGGCGTGATTTTGCAATAGCCAATGGCGCAGATTGGCGCAAGGTCGGTGAAGGGTCTAATTATCTCAATGCCTGCGAAAGTGCTGCGGCAGCGGGTGATAAGTACGCCGCAGAAACATTCGAGGGGCTTCGGCAGATCATTCGTGGAGACAGATCTAAATGGATGCAGGAGTACCCGTGCCATTCCCCGGGCAAGCTGCGCTGGTTTTATTGCCGTGTATCACGCTTTGTCGGTGATGGGCCGGTGCGTCTGGCTGTCGTACACACGGACATCAGCGAGACCAAGCATGTCGAGCAAGCCTTGGAACGCAGCCGCAGATGGATGCAAACTGCTGTGCGTGCAGCGGAGGTTGGACTTTGGGATTGGGACCTGCGCAACAATGCCGTCTTCTTTTCCAGGGAATGGAAGGCTCAGCTTGGCTATCAGGAGCACGAGATTCCCGACGAGTTCGATGAGTGGCGCAAGCGTGTTCACCCGGATGACCTTCAGCCGACTTTGAAGATTATTGAAGCCTACATCAAGAATCCATGGCCCAACTATGAAGTTGAGTACCGCATGCGGCACAAGGATGGATCCTACCGTTGGATCTTTTCCCGAGGAGCACTTGAACTTGACGATAAGGGACAGCCGGTTCGCATGCTCGGTTCGCACATTGATCAGACTGAGCGCAAGGCAGCCGAAGCGTTGCTGCGCATGCGCGATCGAGCAATCCAGGCAGTGACTCAGGGAATCGTCATCAGCGACCCGACTTTGCCGGACAATCCAATCATTTATGTGAACCGTGCCTATGAGCTGATCACTGGCTACTCATCCGCCGATGTGATTGGCAGGAACTGCCGATTCCTCCAAGGTAAGGATACTGATCCCAAGGCTACGGCTCTGATCAGTGGTGCCATCCGATCTAAGCAACCCGTGACGACTGAAATTCTCAACTACCGCAAGGATGGCACACCATTCTGGAATGAAGTTTCAATCACACCGGTGCAGGATGTATCTGGAAATCTGACGCACTTTGTCGGCATTCAGGCGGATGTAACACATCGCCGTAATGTTGAGGAACAACTGCGGCAATCGCAAAAAATCGAGGCCATCGGACAACTCGCAGGTGGCATCGCGCATGACTTCAACAACATGCTTACGGCCATCAATGGCCATACTCAGATTCTCCTGAAGAATAAATCACTTGATGATTCAACGACGAAAATTCTGAGCGAAATCTACAAAGCAGGACAGCGCGCCAAGGATCTGACCGGAAATCTTCTTGCCTTTGGCAGGCGGCAGATGTTGTCTCCTCAGACGCTGGACCTTAATGCAGTGATCGTCGAGACGGCATCCCTCCTCAAGTCGCTCATTGGAGATGAAATTGTCGTAACGATTTCACTTGATCCACGGCTAAAACAAGTCAACATCGATCGCGGTCAGATCACGCAGGTTTTGATGAACCTCGCAATCAACGCGCGCGATGCCATGCCCGAAGGTGGCCAGCTCCTGATCGAGACGAGTAACGCTGATCGAAAACTATCCACGCGCCAAGAGCAACCAATCAAGGCGAGGCCTTGCGTTGTGATGTCTGTTTCTGACACAGGGCATGGCATGACCGAAGAAGTGAGAACGCGAATCTTTGAACCCTTCTTCACAACCAAAGCGATTGGCATGGGAACTGGACTTGGCCTGTCCACTGTGTACGGAATCGTGACACAGTCCGGCGGTGACATCCAAGTCACCAGCAACATCAACGAAGGCACCCGCTTTGAAGTCTGCTTGCCTTGCTCACATGAGTTGGCGGCAAACGTCGAAGCTCCTGAGGAAGTGCCTTCCCTATCAGGCGGCACTGAAACCATCTTGGTTGTCGAAGATGAGGAACTTGTGCGCATGTATGTTTCCACAGTGCTTGCCTCCAGCGGTTACACCGTACTGGAGGCAGCCAATGGAACGCAGGCACTCAAAGTTGCGCGAGAATATCCCGCAGTGATTTCATTGGTGCTAACCGATATGACATTGCCTGGAATAAGCGGCCTGCAACTGGTGAGTCAATTGAGAATCATCCGTCCAGAGATTCGAGCCATCGCCATGTCCGGCTACTCCCGCGAACAATCTCGTGTCGACATTGACCCCTATTGCCAGGACTTTGTGCAAAAACCATTCTCCCCTGAAGTGCTCGAGATGTCCGTACGGAAGATACTTGACTCACCGAAGCACGCGATCGAGAGCTAGAGCACTTGGTCGCACATCCACCTCTGCCTGAGAGGGAGGGGAATAAGAAAATGCCACATGCGTTTGCCCTGCTCCCGCATCGCACCCCGCCGGCCCAATAAACCAGGCCGAGGGTCACCCGTTGCGCTTTCACATTTTATGCGGATGCAAAGCAATTTTGTGCGTTGCCAAGAGCTTGCCAATTTCAATCCACTGTAGAATCGTCGCTGAGCCAGCCTACGATTCTTAGGCCCATTGTGGCCGCGAACTATGTGGCTGCAACCTAACCCACCCCTATACCGATCGATTCCGTAGAGCGATGAACGATGAAGCAGTTCCCCAAGACGTTGAATGTGGCCGCGATATTCCTTGCCTTGGCAGCCATGGGGCCAATTGGCACCACATCGGGCGAAGTGGTCCCAAGCGATGTGCAATCTCTGCTCAACAATTACTGCGTCGGCTGTCATGGCGATCAGAAGCAGAAGGGCAAAATTCGGCTCGATCAATTCGACACGCTGTCTGGAAAATCTCGTCTTAACCTGCTGAGCAAAGCAGAAGAGGCACTCCACGCTGGCGACATGCCTCCGGAAGATGCGAAGCAGCCAACCGCCTTGGAACGAAAGACACTTCTGGGCTGGGTGAACGGCCAACTCGAACTCGCTGGCGGTTCCGATTTGAAGGACAAACTGCGCTACCCTCACTACGGCAACCTTGTCGATCACGAAAAACTTTTCAGCGGCGGGATCAAGGACAAACCTTATTCGCCATCCCGTCGCTGGCTGGTCAGCCCGCAGATTTTTCACGAACGAGTGATGAATGTTTTCAAACTCGAAGGGCGAGATCGCGATGCCTTCAAAACAAGGTCGTTCTACGGCGTCACTAATCCTTTCGTGCTGCCAGACCCTTCGGGCGTTCGTGACTACGACATCACCATGCTCGATGGCGGGCACCTGCTCGTGATGCTCACCAACGCTCAGTGGATCGCCAGCAAGCAGATGCAAGCTGCGCGGATCAAGCATGGCGAACCGGGTGCTGGCGACACCTCGAATCCGAAGGACCGCTGGTATCCGCGCACGACGCCGCTCGCATTTGAAACCGTGATCCTCAAGACCACGCCACCGACTGATGAAGAACTGATTGCCGCGATCCAGACGCAGTTTGATTGTGTACTGGGCCGCAAGCCGTCACAGGAAGAGCTGAGCAGGTACCTGAAGCTGACACGGGCATCAGTTGAGCTGGGCGGCAATACCGATGGCCTTCATCAGATGCTCATGTCCGTACTGCTGGAGTCCGAGTTCCTCTATCGCGTGGAGTTTGGTGCGGGCAAAGTGGATTCGTTTGGCCGCAAAATGCTTTCGCCCAGTGAAGCGAGCTACGCCATTTCCTATGCGCTGGGCGATCGCGGCCCGGACCCGCAGCTCATCAAGGCCGCTGCAGAAGGCCGACTGCTCACCAAGGAAGACTACAAGCGTGAAGTGACCCGACTGCTGAGCGACCCGACCTACTACTTCGGTCAAGTCGATGCTGTCATCAACGGCCAGCACTACCAGTCAAACCAGACATCGCACCCGAAGATCGTACGATTCTTTCGTGAATTCTTCGGCTACACGGGAGCAATGAAAGTCTTCAAAGACGAGCCACGCAGTGGCGGCACCTACAGCAACCCCGGCCGAGGCACTGCGGGCACGCCAGGCCGACTGATCCTGGAAACCGATCGCATCGTCACCATGTTCGTCGAGAGAGACGAGCACGTCTTTGAGAACCTTCTGACCTCCGACGAGTTCTTTGTCTATCACGACAGAGACAATGAAACCGGTCGCAAGATCATTGAGGAATGGAAAGGTGTCTATGAAAAGCTCAAAGGCACCGACTGGAAAAAAAATCCCGAACAAGTCGTGAAAGAAAATCTGGCGTTCCTCAAAGCGCAGAAGTCGATGGGCATCACCAACGAAACACGCGCAGGGGAACTCGTGAATTACATGCATTATTTTGATGAGACATTCGGTCAAGGCCGAACGCCGTTTACAACGCCGTCATGGACGCATGGCTATTACCTGCATCACTCGCCTTTGTATAACCTGCCGCCCACGCCGCCCGTTGGAAGGTTCGGGAGTTGGAAATCCACTCAATATCTAGGCGACAAAGTCGAGAAGGTGTTGTTCTGGGATTATCCGACCCGGCAGCCGTTCAAGATCGAGAATCGCAAAGGCATCTTGACGCATCCGTCGTGGCTGATTGCGCACTCGTCGAACCTGCACCCCGATCCGATTCGCCGTGGCCGTTGGATTCAGGAGAAGCTCCTGGCCGGGCGAGTGCCCGATGTTCCGATCACCGTTGATGCGACAGTGCCCGAAGATCCGCACAAGACTTTCCGCCAGCGCGTGGAGATGGTGACCAAAGCCAACGAGTGCTGGAAGTGTCACAAATATATGAATCCACTGGGACTGCCCTTTGAAATCTACGACGACTTTGGGCGCTACCGCAAACTGGAAAGTATGGAGCACCCGGACAACCTCCTCAAAGCGGGCAACGGCAAGAGCACGTTCGATGTTTACAAGACCGCGCCGATTGTTTCAACGGGTGAACTCACCGGCACAGGCGACTCGACACTGGACGGCAGCGTCAAAGACGCACTGGATCTCATCGACCGTCTTGGACGTTCTGAGCGCGTGCGCCAATCGATCATCCGCCATGCGTTCCGCTTCTACATGGGGCGTAACGAGATGCTTTCGGATTCCCAGTCACTGATCGACGCCGACCATGCCTACATCAAAAGCGGCGGTAGCTTCAAGGCGGTCATCGTCTCGCTCTTGACCTCTGACTCTTTCATGTATCGCAAAGAAGAGAAGGGCAAGAAGTAACCGTGTCGTGGTATTTGCTTCGAAGTAGCATCTCGTCACGCGAGGCTGGCGGATCATTCAACTGGCAGTTGGAGATCCAAAAAATAGTCCAGCCGCATTTGCCATCATCATGAGCAATGTGGTTTCATCTATGACCGTCCATCGAAGGCAGTGCGGCGCAACGGGCCTAAGTTGGTGAATGCAAACTAAGATGTCTCTGTGTAGAACTGTTGTCTGAAAAACCATCGCAATTCGATTAGCTACTTTTTTTTCTTGAGGTTCGAACGTGACCAGATCTAATTTGATATTGATCTTTGTTTTGATCTTGTCGTTGTCAACCTCGATGGCAGTTGCCTCTCCCGTGATTCCAGGCCTTGAGCGCGAAAGCTCGCTTTCGGCAGCGCAAGTCGGCAACTTGCTCATTAGTGAACTACGTTGCGCATCATGCCACGACATGAAGAGCGAGTCGCGGTTGCCGGATCGATCCGCCCCTGATCTGAAGGATGTCGGCTCGCGCGTTTCGCCGGTCTTTCTTGAGCGATTCATCGCATCGCCCAGCGCTGTACACGTGGGCACGACAATGCCCGATCTGCTGCTCTCTCAACCTGAACAAAAGCGCGGCGAGATCGCCAAGGCCATCACTCATTTTCTCGTTTCGCAATCTCCTCTTGGATTCAAGGGTGAGCCTTTGAAGGAGAGCGATGTGAAGTCGGGCAAGGAACTATTTCACTCCGTCGGCTGCATCGCTTGTCACTCGCCGCGAGATGACAAAGGCCAGGAGACAGTGCCCGATGCGAGCGTATCGCTTGCACATGTTCAGGCGAAATACAGCCTCGCTTCACTTGCTGATTTTTTATTCCAACCGGCCAAGACACGTCCATCGGGGCGTATGCCCGACATGAAGCTAACTCAAGATGAAGCAAGAGTGGTGGCGAGCTATTTGATCGCACGTGACGGCGATCAACAGACCAAGGCGCTTCAACCAGACGCTTCACTGGTGGCTGCGGGCAAACAATACTTCACACAGTTCAATTGTGCCGCGTGTCACCAACTCGGGGAGATCGCACCGGCAGCAATCAAAGGCGACATGGCAACCATGGATGCCTCACGCGGATGTCTTTCCAAGGATGCGGTGAACAGCCCGCGCTTTCATCTGAGCGATGTGCAGGTCAAAGCGATTCAAGCAGCGATGGCCAGCAAGGCGTTGCCAATGTCGGATCATGTCAGAATCAATATGACGCTGACAACGTTCAACTGCGTTGCCTGTCACATTCGTGGTGAGCATGGCGGCGTCAGCGAAGAAAGAAATGAATGGTTTCAGACCACCGAGAAAAACCTGGGCGATGACGCTCGAATTCCTCCGCAACTGACGCTCGTCGGGGCCAAATTGCAGACCGTCTGGATGCAGAAAGTTCTCTTCGATGGTGAATCGGTTCGTCCTTACATGCTGACGCGCATGCCGCAGTTTGGCGAGGCGAATCTGCGCCATCTGCCCCAAGTGCTGGCGAAAGTGGATTCCCTCAAGCCCAATCTATGGACACCGCCGGAGAAAGACCGCGAACGCGAACTGCGAACCGCAGGCCATCAGCTCATGGGTGACAAGGGCCTCAATTGCGTGACCTGCCACACCTTCAACGGCAGAGCATCGCAAGGCTTCAAAGGCATCGATCTCATGACTTCTTATCAGCGACTCCAGCCCGCTTGGTTTGAACAGTTCATGCGCGATCCCGCATCGCTTCGCCCCGGCATTGTCATGCCCACCTACTGGCCCGGCGGCAAAGCGGTGCGCGATGACATTCTGCGCGGCGACACAGACAGCCAGATTCAGGCCCTGTGGTACTACATGTCACTGGGCACTTCTGCTGCATCACCTTCAGGCTTGCAGTCGGTGGATTCAAAACTGCTGGTCACAGATACAACGCAAACCTACCGCGGACGCAGTTCCATTGCGGGATACCGTGGCATCGCGGTGGGTTTTCCCGGCGGGCTTAACTACGCATTCAACGCGGAGACCGGCACGCTCAGCGGCATTTGGCGCGGCGACTTTGTCAGTGTTGCACGCGGCGGCCAAGGGTCGGGTAACTTCAATCCGGCAGCACGTGCGGTGTCACTGGCGCAGGATGTTTCTTTCTTCGATTTATCCGATGAGAAAACTCCTTGGCCGCTGCGCCCGACGATGACTAAAGAGGAGCCGGTGAATCCTGATCCGCTCTATCCACGCAATCGCGGCTACCAGTTCAAGGGTTACTTTTTCGATAAGGCTTCGGTGCCGACCCTCATGTATCGCTCCGGCGAGATCATTATTGAGGATCGATCAGAAGCGACGACATCGCAAGGAAAGACGGCGCTGTCGCGCACACTCTCATTCACATCGCCCAAGGCTGGCACGCTCTGGTTTCGAGCGATGACCGGAAAGATCCAAGCCCTCTCGAAGCAGCAATACAAGACGAACGAACTTCGCCTGACCATTCCGATGACAAACATCCTGCTCAGACCAATCGCCAGTGAAAAGGACAGCCAGGAACTGCTGCTGAAACTGGACATTCCACAAGGCAAATCGAAGGTGAACTTGACCTATGAATTACTTCAGCAATAAGACAACCTGGCTTTATTACTTCCTCTGCCTTGTCATTTGCACGCTGCTGGTTGCGCCGGCCAAGGCTGAGGAAGTGGGCGATCGATGGGGCACCGCTGAGCGCGAGCGGGAGTACTATCCCATTGTCAACATTCCCATCCCCCAAGAGATCGTCATCGAAGCAGGTGCATTCGTGACGCTCCCCGACAAGCGCGTCGCCGTGGGCACACGCTATGGCGAAATTTACATCATCGAAGGCGTTGATGAGAAAAAGCCAAATCCGAAGTATCACCTCTTCGCCACCGGCCTCGATGAAATCTTCGGACTGGCTTACAAAGACAATGCGTTCTACGTCACGCAAAGCTGCGAACTGACACGCATCACCGACACTGATAGTGACGGCAAAGCGGACCGCTTTGAAACCGTCTCCGATACCTGGGGCTACGCCAACTATCACGAGTATGCGTTCGGCTCCAAGTTCGACAAAGATGGCAATCTCTATGTCGCGCTGGGGCTCTCCAGTTCCTACCACTCGCGGGCACTGTTTCGCGGCTGGGTGATGCAGATCACGCCGCAAGGCAAGACCATTCCCATCGCCAGTGGTGTTCGCAGTCCCGGCGGCATCGGTCCTAACGAACACGATGCGCTTTTCTATATTGAAAGTCAGGGGCCTTGGAATTCTTCGTGCAGTCTTAAAGCCATCACCCCTGGCGCATTCATGGGACACCCGGTCAGTTTCAACTGGTACAAGTACGCGCCCGACATGGGCCCTGCTCCGGCGGAACCTAAATCAGGATCGCGCGTTCTGATCGAACGAGAGAAGATTGCACAGCTCGCACCTTACGCTGTCATTTTTCCATACATCCGCATGGGGCGATCGATCACCGGCTACACCGTCAATCGCACCAAGGGAAAGTTCGGCCCATTTGAAGATCAGCTTTTTCTGGGCGACTACACGCAGTCGATCATCATGCGAGCCACGACTGAAAAGATCAACGGCGTGTGGCAGGGCGCGTGCTATCCGTTTCGCGAAGGCCTTTCCACAGGCATCCTCAACGTACAGTTCACACCGCAGGGCAACCTGCTCGCCGGCGGCACCAACCGCGGTTGGCCCGTGCGCGGCATCAAGCCTTACGCGCTGGAACGCCTCGACTGGTCGGGCAAGATGCCTTTTGAAATCAAACAAATCACCGTCGAGCCTGATGGCTTTAAGATCGCATTCACCAAGCCTGTCGATTCTGTGACAGCAGGTGACACCGCTAACTTCAAAGTCACAACCTTCACCCACATCTACCACGGCGCCTACGGCGGCCCCGAGGTGGACCGAACGACGCCCACCGTGAAATCAGTGAAGCTCTCGCCCGACGGCATGCACGCAACGATCGTGCTCGACGAAATGACACGTGGCCACGTTCACGAATTTGATCTGGGTAATCTTCGCTCAAGTGACAAAGAGGAACTGCTGCATCGCAACGCTTACTACACCCTCAACGAAGTGCCCGCAAACAAATAAGGCATCGCAGCGTGAGCGATGATCGATCTGTCGAACGACATGGCCGCTCCTACTCATCTCTTTTTGTCAGTGAAGCTGGTTGCCCTTTAGCTATATGATGCATTGGTATCCATATTCGACAGGAGCGATCTCGTGATTCGAACTTCCCTGCTTCTTGGTCTTTTCATCTTCGCTGCTTCTGCTACTGTCACCGCAGAAGTGGACGATCTTCGCACTCGCATCACCGGCAGCGACTGGGCTGGATTTCTGGGGCCAACGGGTGATAGCAAGTCAACCGAAAAAGGCATCATCACCACCTGGCCAGACGCTGGGCCCAGGATGATCTGGAAGCGCAAGCTGGCAGAGGGATATGCGATGCCTTCGTCCAGTAAGGGGCGCATGTTCGTCTTCGATCGCGTGCGCAACAGTAATCGACTCATCTGCCTCAAGAGCGAGACCGGCGAAGAAATCTGGCAGTTTGAATACCCCACTGACTTTGAAGATTTGCTTGGATATTCAGGCGGGCCGCGCTGCTGTCCGGTCATCGATGATGATCGCGTCTATATCGTCGGCGGCGAAGGCGTGCTCCATTGCTTAAGCGTCACCGATGGCAAAGTCATATGGAAGAAGGACACGACGAAAGAGTTTGGCGTTGTCAAAAATTTCTTCGGCGTTGGCGCAGCGCCGGTCATCGAAGGCGACAACCTCATCATGCAAGTCGGCGGCAGCCCGCCCGGTGAAGGCGCTGATCTTTATGCAGCAGGCGGCAAGGTGAAACCCAATGGCAGCGGCATAGTCGCCTTCAACAAGAAGACCGGCCAAGTGATCTACAAAATCGCCGACGAACTGGCCAGTTACGCCACGCCCACACTCGCCACCATCGGCGAGCGGCGGTGGTGCTTCTCGCTTTCACGCGGCGGCCTCGTGGGCTTTGAACCCAAGACGGGCAAGGTCGATTTTCATTTTCCCTTCCGCTCACCAACGCTCGAATCCGTCAACGCCAGCAGCCCGATTGTCATTGATGACCACGTCTTCATCAGCGAGACCTACGGCCCAGGTTCCGCGATGCTCAAAGTAAAGCCCGGTGGCTTCGATGTCGTCTGGGCTGATGATGAAAAACGCGAACGCCTCAAGTCGATGCAGACGCACTGGAACACCGCCATTCATCTCGATGGTTACATCTATGGCTCCTCCGGTCGCCACTCGGGCAACGCGGAACTCCGCTGCATCGAAGCGAAAACAGGCAACGTGATGTGGAGCGAAAGCAAAGTCTTCGTCAAGGCCATGAACGCAGATACCCGGCTGACGCGCTGCTCACTGCTTTATGTCGATGGCCATTTCGTTTGTCTGTCGGAGTATGGCATCGTCGTGTTGATCAAAGCAAACCCGAAGAAATTTGAACCGGTGGCGACATCGATTCTGAACACCGCGAAGGATGGCGAAGCGCGGCCGCTGCTGGAATATCCCGCTTGGGCAGCGCCGATTCTGTCGCACGGCATGCTCTATCTGCGCGGCAAGCATGAACTTGTTTGTCTTGAATTGATTCCAGCGAAGTGAATCTGGCGCGAAGGCACGGCACCTTTAAGGTGCCGCGCCTAGTAATCCCCGCGCACACTTCGGTACAACATTTCCTTCCAGCGATCCGTATCCATTTTCCAACACACGCTCACGGGTTTGGCCTGTGCCCATGCGGTGTGATTGCGGACATCACCGCTGACATTGAGGCGATCGATAATGGTCATGCCTCGCGTCAGTTCGCTTTGCGTTTCGATCATCACGTGGTGCGTGGATCGCCTGGTGCAGAGTGTCGGATCGATCGCGATGGCCATGGCGATGGGATCAGGCAGAGGGATGCCGATCTCGCCGGACTGTTCTTTGTTGGCTTCGAGAGAGCGACGGTTGCAATCGATGCAGAAGTGCGCCAGCGGCGAATCAATGGCACGAATCCTGGCGATGTCAGCTTCATTGAGATTCGCCTCGCCTCGGCTTAGTTCCCAGCCCACCATTTCGATGTTCATGCCACTATTGAAAACGATCTGCGCTGCTTCGGGATCGCACCAGATGTTGTATTCCGCAGCGGGCGTCACGTTGCCTTGGGTGCAGGCTGCCCCGCCCATGACCACGCACTTGCTCACGTGATTCACCAGCCTCGGCTCCTGCTCAAGAACCAACGCGATGTTGGTCAGCGGGCCAAGGGTGACAAGCTCGATGCCTTCGTTCTCGCGGATGATTTTTGAGATGGCATCAATGGCGCTGAGCTTTTCGGCGGTGCGTTTGGGCAGCGGATAATTTTGATCACCCATGCCGTCTTTGCCGTGGAACCACGTCGCATCTGCGGCTTCACGATGCATCGGCTTGGCAGCACCGGCATAAACAGGCACATCACTGTCGCACTGTTGAGTTGTGTAAAGCGCGTTGATCACCGCCTGCTCAACTGGCACATTCCCAGCAACAACGGTGATCGCTTTCACATTAATCCTCGGATCGCGCAGGGCCATCACGATTGCGACAGCATCATCGGAGGCGGTATCGGTATCAATGAGCATGGTTCGTTTCATAGGATCATTCTATTTCAGGATTGAACTGAGCCGCGACTCAACGAGTCGCGGACGCCCCAGGCCTGAAGGGTTGTTCATCGCGCCGTGTTTCGACTGACCGCAGGTTCAGACGCTGATCCCAAAGACCACCGGATGTATGAAGACGCCAACAGGCCCGTGGCGTCCGCGATTCGTTGAATCGCGGCTCTGCTCACACTGTTTTTCTTGAACTCAGGCTTGGATATTTGAAGCATCCGCAGGCTTACGCCTGGCGGCTCGGACAAGGCAACGTTTTTCTAAACACGAAAAATCCTGCGAGTTGGCCGTCTGTTGCATGCGGTTGTTTTTCCTTATCAATCGCGCTGTTTCGACTTGGCTGCCACATGCTCATCGATGGCCTGGCGCATCGCGTACACCATCGCGCCATCGGTCGCATCGATCAAGCGCTCATCGCCTGGCAGCGCGGAGAATCGCACCTTCGTTAGACCACCGAGCGAATCATCACGCGCAGCGCTGCGCAGCGATGCATGCACCTGCGTGCAGCACGTCTGTTGCAGAATCCGTTTTACATTGTGTGGCCTGATGCCGCTGGCGGGCAGCACTTCGATCCTGCCTCGAGCCTGTTCAACGAGCTGGGCAATCAGCGGCAAACCATCCTCGGCCTTATTCTCTTGGCCGCTGGTCATCACCCGGCTGATGCCCAGATCGATCACTTCTTCCAATGCCCGCATCGGATCAGGCGTCACATCAAAGGCCCGGTGAAATACCGCCTGACCGTGGCCGATGGCTTTGATGATCACCCGGCAGCGGTTCACATCCACCGAACCATCTTCCAAAAGGATGCCAAAGGCGATGCCGCTGACCCCGGCTGCCAGGAGGGCGTGCGCATCGTCCAGCATGACGTAATGATCGTTTTCGCTGTAGCAAAAGCCGCCATGACGAGGGCGAACCATGGCGATGACGGGGATGGGCACAGCCTGACAGATGCGCTGCGTCAGGGCGATGGATGGGGTCAGGCCGCCCAGGGACAGGGCGCTATTGAGTTCCAGCCGGTTGGCCCCATTGGCGAATGCAGAAAAAGCATCATCAAGGGATGCAATACAGACTTCGAGGCAGACGTTATGCGAAGAAGATGATGCCATGATGTGGGCGTTATGCTTGTGGGATATTGCCCTTTGGGCCAGGCAGGATGAAACCCGCCAGCTTGATCGTACCGCAAACCCTTTTCTCTTTTGGAGTGAATCCATGAAACGTCAAGCCTTCTTATTTGCCGCCGCCTTGCTGGCCGTCGGCCCGGCCCTGAGCCACGCCGAGGACGCGAGTGTCGTCGCGGGTGCCATTGATCCATATGACGCCGGTGCTGAGCGGGCCCGCTTTCTCGCCGCCGCTGGCGTGGACAGCGAACTGAGCGAAGAAGAATTCAAGGCCAGCGCCGCTGCCAGCGAACCCTTCGCCCGCAAGTTCGATTCCTGGTCCACCCTCAAATCCTTCGATCGCAACGGCAACGGCACGATCGATTGGTTTGAAGCCGATGGCTATCGCAAGGCTCTGCGCGATGCGGTGATGCTCGCTTACGATAAAGATAAGAGCGGCAAGCTCAACGACGGCGAACTCGAAGCCGCCAACAAGGATCTGGCTGCCGGCAAAGTGCCGCGCGTCTCCACGCCTCGGCGTGAGCGCCCCGGTACTGATGGTGGCGATCAGCCTAGCACACCCGGCACTCCCGGCGCTACACCCGGCACCCCCGGCACCCCCGGTCAGCCCGGCGGCGACCGTGGCAATCGCGGCGGCCCGACCGAAGAACAGCGAGCCGAGTTCCTCAAGAAGTACGACAAAGACGGCAACGGCGAACTGAGCGATGAAGAACGCAGCGCAGGCCGCACTGCTCAGATCGAAGAATGGCGCAAGGCCAACCCCGAAGCGGCTGCCCGCTTTGATGAACGCCGCGCTGAAGAAGAAAAGCGCCGCGCTGATTTCACGAAGAAATATGACAAAGACGGCAACGGTGAATTGAGCGATGAAGAACGCCGCGAAGGTTTCCGCGCTGAAGGCGAAGCCCGCCTGGAAGCTTGGAAAGAGCGCGATCCCGAAGCCTATGCCCGCTTCCAGAAAGCACGCGAAGAGTTCACCAAGAAGTACGACAAAGACGGCAACGGCGAACTGAGCGATGAAGAACGTCGCGCTGGCTTTGATGCCGCTCGCGAAGAAGGTCGCAAGAAGTTCGAGGAGCTGAGCAAGAAGTACGACAAAGATGGCGACGGCCAGCTTAGCCGTGAAGAACGCGAAGAGCTCTTCCGAAATGAACGCGACAACCTGCGTGGCTTCTTCCCCGGTGGTGATCGCGGCGGCCGTGGCGGCGATCGCGGCGGTGATCGCGGCGGCAACCAACCCTCCACTCCCCCGCAGCGCGGCAACAACGAACTCTGATTCAACCGCTTAAGTGTTCATCCATTCAATAACTGGTCCCAACCCCGTCGTGGTCTGCGAAGTTTTCTTCGACAACCACTGCGGGGTTTTTCAGTGCGGGCTACATCAATGGCGCGTTCATGCGGCGACATCTCTTACCTCTTGCCGCGCGATGGGCTTGTCCGATGTATCCTTAGTCGCACTAATCTCAAGCATTCCTGGACTCCTTTCGTGTGGCTTCATGCATAAGGCAGACGACCATGCACCCCCTATCTCGCCGTCGATTTCTCAGAGCTTCAGTCGGTGGGTTCGCTGCTCTTGCCGCTGGTTATGCGGGATATTCAGTGTGGCCGTTCCAAGGCTCACCATCAGCAAGTAACACGAACGTTGAACCGATCACCCGAACAGGTCACGCCCTGGGCACCACTGTTTCACTGACCGCAATTCCAAATCCCAACGTCAGCCGTCAGCGTGCCAATACTCAAGTTGCCGCAGCGCTCGATGCGGCATTCGCGGAGCTTGATCAGATTGAAAATGTGTTGAGCCTCTATCGCCCCCATAGCGAACTTTGCAGGCTCAACGCACAAGGCCACCTCGATCAGCCGCATCCGTATCTAATGCAGGTGCTGCGCGCATCGCTGGCGATGTCGCAGCGCACCAGCGGAGCTTTTGATGTCACCGTGCAGCCGCTCTGGAAGGCGCATGCACAGGCACAGAAAAACGGCGGCGAACCCGATGCGCTCGCTATTGCAAACGCGCGTCAAGCCGTCGGATACCAACGCATTTCGATTCACAAGGATCGCATCGCATTTATCGCCAGTGATGGCCCCACTAATGCGCCCATGTCCATCACCTTCAACGGTATCGCTCAAGGCTTCGCTGTCGATCGTGTGAAAGCGGTGTTTCAAGCACACAGCATCACCAGCGCTCTCCTGGATGTCGGCGAACTGGCTGCTCTCGGACGCAACCAGGACGCGCAGCCCTGGCAAGTCGGCATTCAGCATCCACGTGAGCCTGATGCTTATGCCGCCCTCGCCAAGCTCGATCAGCGCAGCCTCGCCACCAGCGGTGACTACGCCACCAGCTTCACCCCCGATCGCACCTCGCATCACCTGATCGATCCCCGCACGGGTCAGTCGCCCGGTGAACTCGCCAGCGTCTCCATCGTTGCCCCCACCGCGATGGAAGCCGATGCGCTCTCGACGGCTCTCTTCATCCTCGGCTACGACAAGAGCATGGCGCTGATCGATCAGTCGCGCAATGTCGATGCTCTCTTCATCTTCAAGGACGGCCGCCAGGCGATCACGCCCGGCTTCCCGCAGGTGCAGCTATGAACCTTCATCGCCAAGCCATCGCACTCCTGCTGCTCTTCGCCGCAGCCTGCACCGTGACAGCCGACAGTATCGAATCGCTGTCAGGCTCCGTCATCGAAGGCAAGGTCATCTCGCGCGATGAGAAATTCGTCGTCATGGAAGTGCAGATCGGCGGCAAGCCCGTTCAGCGGAAATATGGCCTGAGTCTCATCCGCGCCATCACCATCGATGGTCAGCGCGAAGTCCTAAAAGAAGGCGGTAAACCTCTCACCCCCGGCCCTTCAACGGGCACCAATCCAAGCACAGGCGTTGCCAATCGAACGCGCAGCGAGATCGAAGCGATCATCAATTCCACCGGCAAGCAGCCCCCCGACTGGCTCGCGGATATAGCGCTCAATCTGCCTAAGTCACTCGACCTTTCCTGGCCGGAGAAACCCGAAGGCGCGTGGAACAATCAGAAAAATGTCGGGCAGTTTGTCTGGGATGTGATCAACCCCAATGACAAGCGATGGCGCGAAGGCATCAAGCTCATGGAGCATCTCATGGAGATGCACAAGAACGATCCCGAAACGCGCCAGCGCGCCATGGCCAGCATGGCGGGCATGTATCACCACTTTTTTCAGGACTACGCCCGGGCTGCCTACTGGTGGCGACAAGCGCCGGAGCGGCAGGACCTGGTCGGACTGGCAGAGTGCTATTTCAAACTCGGCAACAAGGCGATGGCGGTGGATATTCTCGATCGCATGAGGCAGGTGCCCATCAGCGCGATCAAGCTCTGGTCAGACATGGGCGAGCCTGACAAGGCCCTGAAGCTGGTGGAACTTTTCAGCGCGGGCAAAGGGGCCGATGATGCATTTATTCAGGGCGGCGATGCGTGCAGAGCAGCCGGCAGGTACAAACAGGCGATTCAGTATTATGAAAAAGTCACGGCGATGAAGGATGACAACAACGTCAAACGCAACAAGGATCGCGCCAAGGCTTCTCTGGAAGGCATCAAGTATTTCGATACGTTTGACCTGAAGAAGGTTGCCGATGGAACTTACAAGGCATCGAGCCTCGGCTACGAAGGGCCGGTGGAGATCACAGCCATAGTCGCTGCGGGAAAGATCGAATCGCTGAAGGTGACCAGCCACCGCGAGAAGCAATATTACGCATCGATCAGCGACACGCCTGCGCAGATCATCGCCAAGCAATCGGTCAAAGGGATCGATGCGACCAGCAGGGCCACGATCACCAGTGATGCGATCATCAATGCAACAGCGAAGGCGCTGGGCGGCGGGCAGTGAGAATCAACCGTTGATCCTGATGCGATACCACCATGCAATTCAACTGGTTTCTTCCATTTCTGCGCAAGTCGATCAAAGGGCCGCCGCGTAAGACGCCGGGGCTGCTTGTGCGGATGTGGACAGCGCTGGTCCCTGCCAGATGGCGCTCCGACACGTTGCATGGCAAGCCTGGCCGGGCTCGCAAAGTGCTCAAATGGCTGGGCAAGAGCTGGTCGTCATCGCCCTTTCGGCGAGTCACGCAGACGCTTTGCTTCATCGCATTTTGCGCTCTCTTCTTTTATGTCTGCTGGCCTTATTCCGCCGAGCCCGCACAGCAGTGGCATGGCTGGATGCCTGTCGAAGTCGATCCCGAATCAGGGCAGATCAAGATTCATCACGATCAACCAGCCCATGAAAAACTCGCGCTGAACCAGCTGATTTTCCTCGTCGATCCCAGTACGATTGACTCCGCATCATCCGTAGAAAGTGAAGCGGGAACACTAGGCGCTTTCACCATCGCGCAAATGTCTCCGGGAAAGCTCACGCTCGCGCCAACAAAGAAGCTCGATCAGGCGACGATTGAGTCGCTCTCTTTTTCCACCGGGCCTTGGTCACTCCATGAGCGATCACCTGCCGCCTGGCCTTCGCATTACGCGGACGATCTGGCCGCCAAGGAGCAACTCAACGCGGAAGCATTTCTGATCATCGATCCGCTGCTTTCGATCTCCACCGCGCTGGCATCGAAGGCGTGGGTCTGGTCGCTCATCTGGATGGGCGTGATCCTCGCGGTGTGCATCTTCATTCCGCGCGGCTTTTGCGGCTACATCTGTCCGCTGGGCACGCTCATCGATCTCTTCGACTGGGCCATCGGCAAGCGCGTCACACGCTTTCGAGTCGCAGGCGATGGCTGGTGGGTCCACATCAAGTATTACCTGCTGCTGGGCGTGCTCATTGCCGCGATGGGCGGCGTGCTGCTCTCGGGTTTTGTCGCTGCCATCCCCGTCATCACGCGCGGGTTTCTCTTCCTTTTCAAACCTGTTCACGATGGCCTACATCGCGGCTGGCACAATGTGCCTCCAATTGGCGTGGGCAATTTTATTTCCATTGCGCTCTTTTTCGTGGTACTCGGGCTTGGTTTTTTCAAGCCTCGTTTCTGGTGCAAATATGTCTGCCCCAGCGGCGCGGTTTTTTCGGTGTTCAATATTTTTCGCGCCACGGAGCGCAAGGTGGAATCGAGCTGTATCAACTGCAACAAGTGCGTGGAAATTTGTCCCTTTGATGCGATCAAGCCGGACTTCACGACGCGTGTCACCGACTGCACGCTCTGCCAATCGTGCGGCGGCGTGTGCCCGGTGGATGCCATCAAGTTTGTCGATCGCGGCAACCGCATCGAGCTGAAAGTCGTGAACGATCCGCCTACGAATGAAACAGCGCTTGGCCGTCGCGGCTTTCTCTCCGCAGGCGTCGGTCTCGCCTCGGCCATCGTTGGTGGCATCACCACCACCCTCGGCGTCAAAGCGCTGGGCGCGAACCTTGACGATCCAGAATCGCATCGTCCTGTGCGTCCGCCTGGCAGTGTGCCCGAGCAGGAGTTTCTTCAGATGTGCATTCGCTGCGGCGAGTGTTTCAAAGCTTGCCCCAACGATGTGCTTCAGCCTCTGGGATTTCAGCAGGGATTGGAAGGTCTTTGGACGCCTCATGTCGTGGCTGACTGGGCGGGCTGCGAAGTGAGTTGCAATGCGTGCGGACAGGTCTGCCCCACGGGTGCCATTCGTGCGTTGCCTCTAGAAGAAAAGAAGGCAGCACGCATGGGCCTGGCGATCGTCAATGAAAAAACCTGTCTGCCTTATGCGGACAAAGAGGCGTGTCAGCTTTGCGTGGATGAGTGCGTGGCTGCGGGGTACGACGCCATCGAGTTCATTCGCGTGGGAACGAAAGTCGATGGCGAAGGCAACCCCATCGATGGCAGCGGCTTCATCGCCCCGGTGGTGCGCGAAGACAAGTGCGTGGGCTGCGGCTTATGTCAGACGCGCTGCTTCGCCATCAATGTTGTAGAGACGCACAAGCTGCGTGAATCAGCGATCATCATCAAAGCGGGCGCTGGCCGGGAAGATCGCCTGATGCGCGGGTCTTATGTGCAGCTTCGTATCAGCCGTTAGTCGGTTTCGCTTTCAAGGCTGGGCATCCACAGGCATACCAGACAAGGACTTTTTCTATCACGCTTTCACCGGTGATCTCTGACGCGCAAGAACGATTGCCTCGCCTGCCTCGCCTCATCGAGCAGGCGACGGCAACATTTACAAAACGCTTCGCCCATCCGCCCAAGTGGGTGGCCATCGGCCCCGGTCGCGTGAATCTCATCGGCGAACATGTCGATTACAACGATGGCTTTGTGCTGCCCATGGCCATCGATCGGCACATCGTCATCGCGGCAGCGCCAGCATCTGCACGCTGCGCTTTATCCGCGACAGAATCGTTGCCCCAAGTGCCCTCGCACATCTCCCGTCTGGCCAGTGATGGTCAGGAGCAACTCGTTGAAATCGATACCACTAGCGCGATGAAACGCAGCGATCCTGCCTGGGCCAACTATGTGCGCGGCGTCATTGCTGGTTTTCAGGATCGAGGCATAACGGTGCCCGCCTTTGATGCGATGGTCGTGTCTGATCTCCCTATGGGCGGTGGGCTTTCCAGCAGCGCGGCGATTGAAATGGCAACGGCGTCGCTTCTCGAAATAATGACGGGGCATTTCATGTCGCTTGCGGAGAAGGCTCTGCTTTGTCAGCGCGCTGAGCACGAGTTTGCGAGAGTGCCCTGCGGCATCATGGATCAATTTGCCTCAGCCATGGGCAGGCGCGATCACCTGCTGCTGCTTGACTGTCGCTCGCAGCAGATCAGTCATGTACCGCTGCAAGATGACTCCATCGCTGTGCTCATTGTCAACAGCAATGTCAGGCATGAACTAAGCGATGGCGGCTACGCACAGCGGCGAAGCCAGTGCGAACAGGCGGCGGCGATGCTGGGCGTTTCTTCGCTGCGGGATGCGACGATGGCGGACCTTGCCGCAGCACAAACGCAAATGGAGCCGGTGAACTATCGCCGGGCCAGGCACGTGATCAGTGAGATTCAGCGCACTACTGAAGCCGCTGCCGCGGTTGAGGCTGCGCAGTGGGATGACGTTGGCAAGGCGATGTACGAAAGTCATGCATCGCTGCGCGATGATTTTGAAGTGAGCTGCGCGGAGCTTGATCTGCTGGTCGAACTGGCCCGTGGGATCAGCGAGGGACAGGCGAGCGATGTGCTGCGTGACAGCGTGATCGGCTGCCGCATGACCGGCGGCGGCTTTGGCGGCTGCGTCGTCAGTCTCGTAAAAAAACACCTGGCTTCAAAGGTTGCTGCCGAAATCTCCAAGCGGTACGAACTGAAGACAGGCATCGCCGCCACCGCGTTCATCACCCGCCCTGCCGATGGTGCCAAGGCCTGGCTGCTGTGAGTATCGCTTATCCCGCAGCCGGTCCGTGTTAACTCTCGCTCATTTTTCGCCTGTTTTCCGCACAGATTATTTCGCTTTGGATTCAACCCCTGTGAGCGTTACAATAAGTGTCCCCCAAGGAGCGACCATTGCCTTCAAGCACGATCATGGCCACCTCATCCAATTCCAACTCAACGCCGAGAACTGCCACCCGCGATGCGCAGGACAAAAGTCCCGTCGTCACTGGCACCATGAAAGAGTCGTTCACCGGCAAACAATACGATGTCTGGTCGTGGTTCTACGATCACACCTTCGGCGCGCTGGTTCGCAAACGTCAGCGCAGAGCCGTCGAACAGCTTCGCCCCAAACCCGGTGATCGCATTCTCGATCTGGGCGTAGGCACCGGCATGACGCTGCGTCACTACCCGCACGGCGTGAAAGTCGTCGGTGTCGATCTCTCCGCAGGCATGCTAAAAAAAGCACAGGTCAAGCGCGACAATCTGGGCCTGAAGGATTGCGATCTGATTCAGTGCGATGCGATGATGCCGCCCTTTGCTGATGAGAGCTTTGATCACATCCTCATCACGCATGTCATCAGCGTCGTGAGCAATCCGCCCTTGCTGCTCAAGTGGGCTCAGCGTCTGGTCAAGCCCGGCGGCCGCATCGTCGTCCTCAATCACTTCCAGTCCACCAAGCCCGCCATCGCATGGGTGGAAAAAGTGCTCAATCCCATCTTCCTGAAAATCGGCTGGAAGAGCGATCTGCCTCTGGAAGATGTGCTCGTGGGCTGCGAACTGAATGTCGATTACATCTTCAAGATGAGCACCGTCGATCTGTGGCGCGTTATCGTGCTCACCAAGCAACTGCCCGGCGAACAGCGCACGACGAAACCCATCATCAAAGACATGCGCGAACTCGGCGGCGCAACGCCTTCGATGGCGTGATCCATCGACATCGGCGATCGCCGCGCTGGCGTCGCTACGCCGCAAGCGGCGAATCCATCCAGCGGGCGGCGCAGGCGCAGGTGTCTTGACGTTTAGCGCCCCGCCGAGGGCATGGTAAATCTGCTATCATTTCTGACTCACCCCGCTGGAGTTACCCAATGTCTCTGCATGCGAATCTGTATCAACTCTTCCTGCTCGATCAGCAGGTTCGTGGCTTAAGTACCCGCCTCGATTCCGCACGCAACCGCCACAAGGCTCAGGCCGTCAAACTCGATCAGCTCGCCAGACAGCAAAAAGAATTGGCCGACCAAGTCAAACAGGTGGCGACCAAGACGACCACGCTAGAGAAGGAAGCCAGCGGCGTCGAAGAGCGAATCGTTTCGATTCGTTCAAAGATGAACACGGTGACCAACAACAAAGAGTACTCCGCATTTCTGGTCGAAGTCAGCACGCTGAAAATTGATAAGGACAAGAAGGAAGAAGAAGCGATCGCCCAGATGGAGCAGCGCGAGCGCTTGGTCGCTCAGCTTGCGGAACTGGATGCGAAGGTCGCTGATCAGCAGAAGATGGTGACGCTGTCGGAAAAGGAAGTGGTCGATCGCAAGGAAGAAGTCGGCGCGAAACTGGCCCAGGTGACGCAGCAGCGCGATCAGGCATCGACCGAGCTTTCGCCCGAGACGCTGGTCGCCTTCAACAAAGCTGCTGATCTGCACGATGGCGAAGCGCTGGCGGTGGTGGTGGAGGAGAGCCGAAAGCATCTGGAATATTCGTGTGGCGGCTGCTACATGAGCATCCCTGTGGAACGCCTCAACTCACTAATGACCAAGCACAATTCAATCACCGGCTGCCCCAACTGCGGCCGCATTCTTTATGTCGCCGATGAACTGCGGGCTTCGCTCGCACCGGCTAAGTAAATCAATCGCGTAAAATCATCTCATTCGTTTCCTCAGCGCACCCATGGAACTGATCGTCAATGTCGATGGTGCTTCTCGCGGCAACCCCGGCCCAGCCTCGGCGGGTCTGGTCATTCGCGATCGCACTGCGGGCAAAGCGATTCACGAAGCCGGCTACCTGCTGGGGCAATCGACCAACAACGTGGCGGAATACAACGGCCTGCTCAAAGCGCTGGAAGTGCTCACCGCGATGCCGCTGCCGCCAAGCACCACCATTGACATTCACAGCGACTCGCAGCTCATGGTGCGGCAGATCACCGGCGAGTACCGCGTGAAATCTCCTGACCTTGCGCCGATGGTCGCCAAAGCGCAGATGCTGCTGCGCAAACTCGGCTCCTGGAAAATTCATTACGTTCCGCGCGAACAGAATCGCCGGGCTGATGAACTGGCCAACATGGCGCTGGATGCGGGCCGCGATGTCATCGTCATCAGCGGCGATGGCAAAGCTGCTTCGCCAGTGACTGATCGATCGCCGTCGTCACCAGTGAAGAAGACCACCGCGAGCGCATCGCCTGCTTCTTCTACATCGACAACGAAAACCGAAGCCTCACTTTTCACCGCCAAGCTCACCGCATCACCTGGCACCGCTTGCCCTGCTCGCTGTCCTGCGAAGACGCCCTTTCACTTTGGCCCAAAGATGCCCGCAGGATTCTGCGTTTATGCAGCACAAGCGGTCTTCGATGAAGACCCGACGCTTTGGAACATTTCCAAGACCACCCAAGCGCAGACGCAGTGTCCGCGCTGCGGTACGGGTATTGAAATCGTGCTTACATGAAGAATTTTGAGAGTGGCAATTGCACACCATAGGCGCGAAGCGATCGCTATCGTGTGGCACGATACAACTGAAGCAGATGTAATCCAGCCCAAACAGCCCCTGCGAAATCGCACCCTTCTCACCGTACACTGTCCCCATGTCCGGCAAGCCTCGCCAACGCATCATCCTCATCGCCTTGCTCATCGCACTGCTCGCTTGCAGTGCGCTGCGCCTCTTTGTCGGCTCCACCTTCGGTTGGCCTCGCGGTGATTTTCTTTCCAGTGTTGCTCGCATTTTTGTGGGCGACTGGCTTGCCCCAACGCCACAGAGCGAAGCCGCGAGCGGCAGTTTCATCAGTCTCTTCACGCAGCCGGTGGGCATCCTTGGCATTCGCTTGATGCACGTCTTCGTGGCGATCATCGCGGGCATCGCACTATCGACCAGTGGCGTTGCGCTTCAGGCGCTCTTGCGAAATCCACTGGCGGAGCCGTTCATTCTGGGATTGTCGAGCGGGGCGGCCGTCGGATATATCGGCCAGAAGATGCTCACCAAATGGATCGGCTCGCCCCTTGGCCCGCTCCAGATGGGCGCGATACTAGGCGGCATCATCACCTTGGCAATCGTCTATCTCGCCGGTCGCCGCCGCGGCATCGTCGATCCTCTGGGCGTGCTGCTCACCGGCGTTGTGCTCTCCGCTTTCAACGGCGCGATCATCATGATCCTCTTCCACTTCAACACCGAAGGCGACATGGCGCAGCTCGCCCGCTGGATGCAAGGCTACCTCGAAGAGAATCTCGGCTCACGCGAAATGCTCGCCATCACCATCATCACTTTCCTCGGCCTAGGCCTGCTCATCAAGCAGAGCAAAGCGATGGATGTCGCCCTTTTCTCCGATGCAGAAGCGATCGCCATGGGTGTCAATCTTCATCGTCTGCGCACTGTGCTTTTTCTCACCGCAGGCATCCTCGCTTCCGGTGCTGTGGTGCTGGCCGGCCCGCTCGCTTTCGTCGGCCTGGTCTGCCCGCATGTCGCTCGCCTTCTCTTTGGCCCATCGCATCGCATGCTGCTCATTGGCTCAGCGGTGCTCGGCGCTCTTTTGCTTGTCTTCGCTGACACCGTGATGGCCTCGATCCAGCAGCGGCAATTCCCCATCGGCGTCTTCACCGCCATCGTCGGCGGCCCCATCTTCCTCTCTATGCTCCGCTCGCGCATGGGACGCAGCGAATAGCAACCCGTGAAATCAACTGCTACGGAAATCATTTTTACTTGCCGCTAATCTGTGTCAATGCTCACGCGTGAACTTGAATACGACTTGCCGCAGGATCTAATTGCGACAGTGCCAGCCGAGCCGCGCGACAGCGCAAGGCTGATGGTGATTCACCGCGCTGAAGCACGCATCGAGCATCGTTATGTTCGCGATCTTGGCGACACTTCCACCGGCCTGCTGCGCGCTGGCGACCTCATCATCTTCAATCAGTCGCGCGTGCTACCTGCTCACTTCGAAGCGAAGCGCGTAAGCACCGGCGGCCACATCACTGGCCTCTATGTGCGCTCCCTCACGACTGATGAGCGCCAATGGGAAGTCATGCTCGAATCCGGCGGCAAGCTGCGACCGGGTGAAACGATTCAGCTCGCCAGTGATTCCGTGCTTGAACTTCTCGCCAAGATTGATGGCGGTCTGTGGAGCGCACGTTTGCATGGTGAAGATTCGACGATCACCCTGCTCACAAAGATCGGCACGGTGCCGCTGCCGCCGTACATCATCGCGCAGCGAAAGAAGCAGGAGAAGCAAGGCGTCACCGCCGTTGACATGGAACGGTACAACACCGTTTATGCGAAAGAGCCTGGCTCCGTCGCTGCGCCGACAGCGGGTCTGCATTTCACACCTGAGCTACTTGCGAAGCTGCGAGGCATCGGCGTGATGCAGGCTTTTGTCACACTGCACGTGGGACTGGGCACCTTCGCCTCGATTCGCGCTGAGCGGATCGAAGATCACGCGATGCACAGCGAGTGGATCAGCGTGCCGCCGCAAACATTGGCGATGATCCAAAAGACACGTGCGCAGGGCGGAAGGATCATTCCCGTCGGCACCACCAGTGTGCGCGCTTTGGAAAGCTTGCCGCTCCTGTGGAGCGATGAGCTGCTTGCGCAAGGCTACGAAGGAGAGACCAGCCTGCTCATTTATCCGCGCGATGATGGCGCTGCATCGCCCTTCCGATTTGCTGATGCGATGATGACGAATTTCCATCTGCCTCACTCGACGCTTCTAGCCCTTGTCGCGGCACTGCCTGGCGTTGGCATCAACAACCTGAAAGCGTGGTACCAACAGGCCATCGAACAGCGATACCGCTTCTATTCGTACGGCGACGCAATGCTCCTGATCTAAGAATAATTCCAATGCCCTCGGCGGGCGGCCCGGTTCATCCGCCGCTCGCGGCGTAGCGTCATCAGCGCGTTGATCTACGAGGGCATTGGATGTCAACTCTGATGCTTTCTACTTTCACCAAATCCGCTCCCTGTCCCCGCGCTCTTTTCTTTCTATAATCCCGCCATGACCACGCTTCCCCCCGCAAAACTCGCGCTCGCCGATGGCAGCGTTTTTCACGGTTCTGCCTTCGGCGATCTCACGCCTCGCTCCACCGATGGCGAGGTTTGCTTTAATACGTCGCTCACCGGCTATCAGGAAATCCTCACCGATCCATCTTATGCAGGGCAGATCATCACGATGACCTACCCGCTCATCGGTAACTACGGCGTGAGCGAACTGGACATCGAATCGCGCGGCATCTTCGCCCGTGGTTTTGTCTGCCGCGAAATTGCCAACCTGCACAGCAACTACCGCGCGAACCTTTCACTGGGCGATTACCTGGCCAAGCACAAAGTCACCGGCATCACCGGCATCGACACCCGCGCGCTCACTCGCAAGCTCCGCATCACCGGTGCCATGAGCGGCGTGCTTTCAACCGAACGAAAATCAGATGCTGAACTCGTCGATATGGCCAAGGCTTCACGCGGTTTGGCGGGCATCAATCTGCCTGCACAAGTTTCGCAAGGCAAGACACTCGCATGGGATGAAAATCTCGGCGGCTGGTCGCCGATCCAAGGCAACGTCACATCGCCTGACAAACCGTTCAACGTCGTCGCCATCGACTGCGGCGCGAAACTCAACATCCTTCGCAATCTCGTTTCCTCCGGTTGCAATGTCACCGTCGTTCCCTACAACGCGACGCCGCAGCAAATCCTCGAACACAAACCCCACGGCCTGTTCATCTCCAACGGCCCGGGCGATCCGGCCCAGGTGAAGGAAACCATCGCCACCACCAACGCCCTCATCGGCAAACTCCCCATCTTCGGCATCTGCCTCGGGCATCAGATGCTCGCTTTGGGCATGGGCGCGACGACCTACAAACTCAAGTTCGGCCATCGCGGCGGCAATCAGCCCGTGCAGAATCTCGGTACACAAAAAGTGGAAATCACCAGCCAGAACCACGGCTACGCAGTCGATCTGCCTTCCCTCGAAAAAGTCGGCGGCGAAGCGACACACATCAATCTCAACGACAACACCCTCGAAGGCTTCCGCCACAAGAGCGATCCGATTTTCGCAGTGCAGTATCACCCCGAAGCAGCACCCGGGCCGCACGATGCTCGCTATCTTTTTGACTGCTTCATGGACATGATGACCACCGGCAAGAGCCCCAGTGCGGAACAGATGGATGCCGCCCAGCGCAACAGGAATAGCGTGCTGGCGAAGGTGTGAGATGAATCCAAAACTTCTCGCGTGAATTTTCTGATGAGCTTTCTGATCGCTTCGTCACTGACATGACTATGATGAAAACCTCTGAGTCGTCACTGCCTGCCACAGGCAAGCGCGGCAAAGCATTCATTGGGTAAGGAGCCTCCAACATGGCCATGACTGTCAAAGAAAAAACCGCCGCAGCGGCGAATGAAAAACTCAACGGCAACGGCGAAGCGGCAACTGCCCCTGCTGCGCCTTGGACCGTCGCAGACTCAGCCGACCTTTATGGCATCAACCGCTGGGGCCAAGGCTACTTCGGCATCGGCGACAACGGCCACGTGCTCGCCCACCCCACCGCTGATCCGGCGCGCTCGATCGATCTAATGAAGCTCGTCGATGAACTTCAGCAGCGCGACATTGCTGCGCCGCTGCTGATCCGCTTCAACGATCTGATCCATCACCGCGCCAAAGAACTGCACAACGTCTTCGCCCGCGCCATTACCGAGTGCGAGTACAAAGGCAGCTACTGCTGCGTTTATCCGATTAAGGTCAACCAGCAGCGGCACGTTGTCGAACAGGTCATCGAAGCAGGTCGTCCTTTCAACTTTGGTCTTGAAGCAGGTAGCAAGCCGGAGCTACTGGCGATCATGGCGCTGGTGAAAGACGACACCACGCCGATCATCTGCAATGGCTTCAAGGATGATGAGTTTATCGAGGCGGTCATCCTCGCGGCGAAGATCGGCAAGAACATCATCCCCGTCGTTGAAAAGTTCAACGAGCTCAAGCTCATCACCAAATACGCCAAGCTGCACAATGTCCGCCCCGCCATCGGCCTGCGCATCAAGCTGGCGGCGCGCGGCGCTGGTCGCTGGGAATCCTCTGGCGGCGACCGCTCGAAATTCGGCCTGTTTTTCAGCGAAGTCATCGATGCCGTCAACTTCCTGCGCGAAGCGGAAATGCTCGACTGCCTCACGCTCTTGCACTTTCATCTGGGCAGCCAGATCAACAACATCCGCAACGTGAAGGGCGCGATCATCGAGCTGGCCCGCGTCTATGTTGAGCTGCACCGCTGCGGCGCAGCTGGCCTGAAGTACATCGATGTCGGCGGCGGCCTGGGCGTCGATTACGACGGCTCCAAATCCAGCGCAGGAGCATCGATCAATTACTCGCTTCAGGAATACGCCAACGATGTCGTTTTCCACGTCAAGGAAGTGTGTGAGCAATCCAACATTCCGCATCCGACGATCATCAGCGAGTCCGGCCGGGCGCTGGTCGCATTTCACAGCGTGCTGATTTTCAACGTGATGGGTTCGACAGGTTTTGATAAGTTTGAAGTGCCCGAACATCTGATCGGCCGCGAGAATCGCAAGGGATTCCCCAAGCCGGTGCTCAATCTTTTTGATACGTACCACCATCTCAGCAACACCAACTTTGAAGAGAGCTACCACGATGCGCAGCTGATGCGCGATGAGGTGCAGAATCTTTTCAACCTCGGTTACTGCACGCTCGAACAGCGCGGCCTGGCTGAGCGGCTTTTCTTCGCGACCTGTTCCAAGGTGCTGGAGATCGTCCGCAAGATCGAAGATCCGCCGTCAGAATTCGATGGCCTGGAGACGATGCTCGCTCGCATTTTCTTCTGCAATTTTTCGATATTTCAGTCGCTGCCCGACTGCTGGGCCATCGATCAGCTTTTCCCCATCATGCCGATCCATCGCCTGAATGAGCAGCCCACAGAGCGCGGCATCTTGGCGGATGTGTCGTGTGACAGCGATGGAAAAATTGACAGCTTCATCGACAACCGAAAAGCCAAACCGCTCATCGAACTGCACACGCACACAGGTGATTCGTATTACCTGGGCGCGTTTTTAGTCGGCGCTTATCAGGAAATTCTGGGCGATCTGCACAACCTGTTCGGCGACACCAATGCGGTGCATGTGAGTCTGAACGACGAAGGCGGCTGGGAGATCGATGAGATCGTCGAAGGCGACACGGTGCGCGAGGTGCTGCACTACGTGCAGTTCTCGGCGGATGATCTGAAGCGATCGATGCGCAAACGTGTGGAGACTGCTCTGCGCGACAAGAAGCTGACGATTGAGGAGAGCCGTGTGCTGCTGAAGTTTTACGAGAACGGTTTGGAAGGATATACCTACCTCGAATAAGCCGCTCGCGGCTTCGCTCCCACTGATCCTGCATGCCCATCCACGTCGCCATTCTGCGTGCGCCTTATCCGAAGCTCATTCTTGATGGCCGCAAGACCATCGAGAGTCGGCTGACGAAGCAGCCGCTTGAGCCGTTTCAGAAGATCAGCACCGGCGAGCGCATCTTCATCAAGCAATCTTCCGGGCCATTCGTTGCCACGGCGATTGCGGGTGCGGTTCACTTTTTCGATCAACTTACGCGCCCCAAGGTTGCCGCGCTCAAAGCTCGCTTCAATGAAGCGGTCTGCGGTGATGATGAGTTTTGGGAATGGAAGCGCGACAGCAGGTTTGCGAGTTTTATTGAACTGACTCAGGTGCAGCCGTGGGATCGCGGGCCGAAGATGAAGCCATCTTCGGGGCTGGCGTGGTTTGTGTTGCCTGATGCGCTTTCGCCGCGCGTGCCGGTGCTGTTTGAAGTGAAGCTCACACAAGGGGCGATCAAGAATCACTACCTGCGCATTAGTCGCAAGATGCACGCGTTCGATGCAAAACACTACGGCGGTAAAACCATTGCTCAAGCGGGCACGCCCTTCACGATGGTGCTGCCCGATGGCGTACGCATTCAAACCGACATCGTGGACAACCACATGATCCGCTGGCGCGGCTGGCACGCTTACTTCACGGCTCACCACATGCTGCCGGGCGATGCTGTTCGTTTTGTCGAGCGTGAGCACGGCGAGTATGGTGTCAGCTTCGTGCATCGATCTGTTTGATGAAGTAAGTAAATCCACGCCACCATGGCACCATCCCTCAACCAATTCGTGACTGATGATGAGCTGCGCAACCTCATCGCGCTGGCTCAGCGCGAAGACATGGGCGAAGCTAATCTCGATATCACCAGTCATTGCTTCATCCCGCCAGAGCTACAAACGACTGCGTTGATGCACGCGAGAAAGCACGGCGTTTTGTGCGGACAAGCACTACTCCATCGCATCGCTGCTCAGTACGATCCGACCATCGATGTGCAAATCACCACGCACGATAGCGACGCGCTTGCGCCTTCGCAGACCATCGCCACTTTCAAAGGTTCCCTGCGATCAATCCTGGCGATGGAGCGCATCGCGCTGAATTTCTGCACGCATCTCTCGGGCATCGCATCGCTCACTGCGACGTTTGTCCAAGCAGTGCAAGGCACCAATGCAGCGATCTACGACACACGCAAAACCATCCCCGGCCTGCGCGGTTTAGCAAAATATGCAGTCGCCTGCGGCGGCGGAAAGAATCATCGCATCGGTCTGTATGACGCGGTGCTGGTGAAGGACAATCACATTGCGCACGTGCCCACCGAGCAACTCGCGGCTGCGATGCAGGCGGGCATCGCCAAAGCCCGTGCGATGAAGCCGTCACCGACGTTTGTCGAAGTTGAAGTCGATACGCTGGCCCAGTGCGAACAGGTGCTGCAATGTGGTGTCGATGTGATCCTGCTCGACAACATGACGCCCAGCCAGTTGCAGCAGGCGGTGAAGCTGCGCGATCGCGTGGCCCCGCGCGTGCAGCTCGAAGCCAGCGGCGGCATCACCATCGAAACAGTTCGCGCTGCGGCGGAAGCAGGCGTGGATCGCATCGCCATCGGAGCGCTGACGCACTCGGCAGTGGCGCTCGATATCGGGTTGGATATCGGGGATGTCGAGTAAACTCGCGCGGTGCGACGCCCCCGGAATCGGCCTTTGCACCGCAGCTAAACGTAAATTCGGTTTCCATTTTCAACCTGCATGCTACATCTTTATGTCTGCACCACTGATTGATCCTGCTGTGCTACATGCACTACGTGGCACACACGAACCGTTACGTGTCAGCGCAGCCGAGGTCGCACGGCTCATCACGTCAGGCTGTGAAATCATTGAATCACCCAAGGATCATTTCACCCTCCAACGCACGGCACTGAGCGTCTGGTCTGATTATCTCGCGTGGCGATGTCCCCTCGAAAGCCATCAGCGGATCATTGAGGTTTATCGAAAGACCAGTAGCACGCAGGATGTGATTCGCCGGTTAATTGAAGCACACGGTGGCGATGCGGATGGGGCACTGGCTATCACCAATGAGCAGACGGCAGGTCGCGGAAGATTGGGACGAACATGGCACGCACCGGCGGGCTGGTCGGTGCTGGTGAGCCGTGCTGTGGTGCGAAAGTCGGAGCAGGAATCATCGCGATCGTCAGATCATTTTGCACTCGTCGCTGCGGTTGCAGTCGCACGGGCATTACAATCGTTGATCGCGCCGTCTTCAATGCTTCGCATCAAATGGCCTAATGACATTCTCATTGATGGCCGCAAGATCGCAGGCATTCTCGTGGAAGCGATGCCTTCTGCGCGGGCGTCCATCATCGGCATCGGTATCAATGTATTGCACGATCCCGCGCTGATTCCTCAAGAGGTGCGCCATCGCATGGGCAGTCTCGACATGCACGGCTACACCGGTGATCGGCTGCGGGTCCTCTCTGATGTTGTACGTGAACTGGATCAGTGTCTGGCCAGTGGTGCCGACATCGCTTCAATGCTTCGCACCTGGCGAGCGATGAATCTTTTTTCCAGTGATGAAGTGATCACATTCGAACAAGATGGCAAACGCATTCGTGGAACTGTACTCGATCTCGATGCACGCGAAGGGCTCATCGTTCGCACACAAGATGGGCAAATCATTCACCTTCCCGCAGCGACGACTTCGGTCATTATCGAATAGCGGCCCTCGCGGAGCGGCGCAAAGCCTATGCTCCGCGGCTAAACGAAATTAATGAGAATGTTCCACGAGCGCGCCGCTTTACGCTTCCACCATCGCCTGTGCGATGGCTTCTTCGATCTGCGCGATGACCTGATCGAGTGGCGCATCGATCTTGGCGCCACTGGCGCGGGCATGGCCGCCGCCGCCGAACTGCTGAGCAAACTGGGCCACGTTAACCGCATCAGGCGTCGGCTTGCTGCGAAAACTCACACGAATCGCGGGCCGTTTTGCGCTGCCATCGCCCGGCGGCTCGGTGATGAGCACGACCATGCGCACCGTCTCGACTGCCTGCGGAATATCGACAAATCGCTCCGTCTCTTCCGCCAGTGCCCCGGTCTCTTCAAAATCATTTTCACGCAGGATCATCACCGCGACGCGGCCATCGGCGAGCAGCTTCAGACTCTCCATCGCACGAATCTGGAGCGCGAGTTTTTCTGGTCGTTCCGCCTGTTCGAGCTTGGCGTAAAGTTCAGCCTGATTGACCCCTGCTTGAATCAAGCGAGCGGCCAGCAGATGCGTCTGTGCGGTGGTGTTGGAAAAACGAAACCAGCCGGTGTCGGAAGCGATGCCGGCGAAGAGCGATTCTGTTACCGCAGGATCGACGAAGAATGGATTCTGATCCGACAGGCGGCGCGAGCGCGTGGGATCGAACTGCGCCAGCACGTCCAGAAGATCGGCAATGACACTGGCGCAGGCGGCAGCGCCGGAGTTGATGAACATATGTTTGGCGGGGATGCCGCCGCTGATGTGATGATCGATGATGAGGGTTTGATCGACGCGAGGCTCGATGAGCGATCGCATGGGCGCGACCTGCGCCCAGGCACCGGTATCGACAATGATGATCAGGTCTGGCTCGCCGATGGAGTCGCCTTCTTGAAATTCATTTAGGCCCGCCCAGCCATGAAGCTTCTTGAAACAGGCAGGCACCGGCCCCATCAACCAGCCTTCGACTTTGGCGAGCGGCATGTGTTTACGCAAGGATGCGACGAGCGCAGCCGCGCTGCCATAGGCATCGCCATCGGGTTTGGCGTGGGTGGTGACCGCGATGTGGCGAGCAGATTCGATCCGCTCTACGGTTTGAGCCAGTGTGATGTTGGAGCGATATTCAGTCATAAAAAGCAAGCAAGGAACCTATGCCAACAGGGCAATCGCATGGAGTCTTTGTCCGTCGCCTTAACTCCCCTCCCTTGGGGAGGGGCTGGGGGAGGGCCGTCTATACAAACGAGAATGAACTGTGCGGTGCGAAACTTCAAGCGAATGCAGTGCCCTCCCCTAACCCCTCCCCAAGGGAGGGGGATCGGAGCGGACCATATGCGATTGTCCTGCCTATGCAATCCATCGGCGTATCGTACTTCACACGGGGCGATCTATGCAGCAATCCGCCCTTGACCTGTCAGAAAGTTTTTCAAGGGGTCCACCTGTAACGGTCATGCAGGCAAAGTCACCGCCCCAAGCTGTGACAGCTCGCGCACCTGAGCAACATCACGATTGAGCTGAGCCTTGAGTGCATCCAGTGAAGGAAACGGTTGCTGCTCGCGCAGCCAGCGATGAAAGCGGAGCGTGATGCGCTGGCCGTAGAGGTTGCCGGTGTAGTCGAGCAGGTGCGCTTCGACTGTGCGCTGACGCCCTGCAAATGTTGGCTTGATGCCGATGCTGACTGCCGCGAGATGCGTGGCGGTATCTCCAAGCTCCACCGTCGCTACATACACACCATCAGCAGGCAGCGCTCGGCCAAGCACATCAGCGCTATCGAGATTCGCCGTGGGAATCCCAAGCGTCCTGCCACGCTGATCGCCTTGCACCACACTGCCCGTGATTTCATATTGATTGCCCAGTGCAAGTGCAGCATCTACAACTCGGCCATGCGAAAGCAGCCAGCGAATGAGCGAACTGCTCACCGGCGCAAGCAGATGATCCGAAAGCGCGACCTGCACATCGGGCACAATAGGCGTGGCAAATCCAAATGCTTTGCCAAGCTCAGCCAGTGCATTCACATCGGCGGATCGACCGCGACCAAAACGAAAATCAATACCTTCCACCAGTGCGATCGGCTGATGCTCAGCCACGAGATTTGCAACAAACTCGCCAGGTTCCAGCGAAAGCATTTCAGCGGTAGGCACGAGGACAACGACTTCATCAGCACCGGCATCGAGCAGCAGCTTACGTTTGCGATCAGGCGTGGTGAGGCGAAGCGGCTCGCGCTCTGGCCGAAGAATGGAAGCGGGATGCGGATCAAAGGTGAGCACCTTCACACGGCTGCCCGCCTGTTTCGCCAGGTCTGTTGCCTGCGCAATGATCGCCTGGTGTCCAAGGTGAACTCCATCGAAGTTGCCAATCGTCATGACACAGTGCTCAGGCATAGGGTGCAAAGGATAGTCTTGATTGCGTTCAAAGACGAGCGATCCAATGGCATGGCGCTGTTTGAAGATCGAGCAGTCCTGCCGATGGCATGCGCCTACAATCGCTCAAACACATGGAGCAACAACATGGCAAAGTCAACGGAAAGTAAATCGTCAACCGGCTCGCTCATCGAGATCGGCAGCGCCGCCCCGGCAATCAAGTTGCAAAATCAAAGCGATGAGTTGATCGAACTGAAACAGCTCAAGGGCTCGTGGATCGTTCTCTATTTTTATCCCAAGGATGACACGCCCGGATGCACAACGGAGGCTTGCAGCTTTCGCGATGCGATGAAGGAGTTCACGGATCGTGGCGTGATCGTTTTGGGTGTTAGCCCGGACGATGAAAAGTCGCATGCGAAGTTCGCGAAGAAACACAAGCTGCCGTTCGATCTGCTGGCGGATTCGGAGCAGCGCGTCTGCGAAGCTTACGGCGTCTGGCAGGAGAAGAGTATGTATGGCCAAACGTATATGGGCGTTGTGCGAACGACCTATGTAATCGACCCCAAGGGCACGGTGGCGCAGCGATGGGACAAGGTGAAAGTGAAGGGGCACGAAGCGGCTGTGCTGGCGGCCATTGATGAACTCATGCAAGATGCGAAGTCCTGAATGTGGGTAGTCGCTGGCCGACGTATCCATGCTCACGCGCTGGGCATGAGATGAGTGATTGCCCGCTGGCGCACCACAGTCTGCTGGATCATGCACCCGAAACCGGTCATCTCGATGTTGGCACGGCTATTGCACTTGCTTGTTTGATTGGGCAGTCGGGTAGCTGGATTCACATAAACATCAAACGGCTTTCAAACCTTGAAAAATTAAACTCCGAAATGGATATCGGACGATAACGGAAACTGACGGGCCAAGCCCGCCAATCAACTTTTCAACCCCAAGAGGGAAAGGATTCTCCCATGGCAAAAGCATCGAAATCAATCAAGTCCACCAATTCAACCACCTCCGCCAAAGCCAGCGCTTCGGGCGTCGCAACCACTCAGCCAGTTAAAGCAACGGCAACAAAAGTAGCGGCGACAAAGTCCAAGCCCGTCGCCACCAGTTGCTGCGGCGGCAGCTCCTGTGATACTCCCTCCAATGATCATATCTCCCAGCGGGCCTACGAAATCTGGGTTGCCAAGGGCTATCCACAAGGTCAGGATCTCCAAAACTGGCAGCAGGCTGAAGCGGAACTCATGAAGGGTTCGCTCGTCGCTGCTTAATTGCGAGCTACGAGGTTTTCTATAAATGAAAAATGATCGGCGCGATTTGTTTGCGCCGATTTTTTCATTACTGATTAAACGTAGTGATGACTTATGAAGTGATGATTGACGAAGCAGGCCATCAATCCTGTGGGATTTTGTGCGCTCAGTTCTTCATAAAACTGATGACGCGTCCCGTATAGACTTTTGCAAACTCAGCATCCGTCAGGAACATCACGCCCGATTCGGGGTCGGCGATGCGAACGTAGCCGCGATCAATGCCAAGCACAGTGACCATGTGCAATCGCTGCATTTCGAATTGCAGCGGCGTGATCAACGGCATTGTCAGCGAAGCAAGATCATCCATCGAAGGTTCCAGGAACTGTGCGCGCCAACCGGTGCCCGCCAGGCGGGTGGTCAGGCCATCGAGTGCGCGAATCAGCGTCGAGCCTGTGCCCGCGCGGGTCTGTGTCAGACCAGCCATCTCGGCTTCTGTCGTATCGATACCGATCATTCGTAAAGCTGTGGTGCATGCAGCGGGGACGCAGGAAAAATCCTGGCTTTGCAGGGTGATGCCGGTGGTCGATCGAGTGCTACCGAGCACACTGCTGGGGGTGCTTTGCAACATCCACATGGAACCTTGCAGGAAGAACAAGCCACCGAAGAACGCGGCAAGAATGGTGAGTCGTTTCTGATGAGCGAGCTGCGCCCTGCTCCAGGCGATGCCGGTGACGAGCATGAACAGCGGCACGGAACCTGTGCCTTCGACGTGACTGAGAAACCAGATGGGCATGGCGCCAAGCGCGACCGCCGGATTGCGCATCAGCCAGGTCCAGCCGGCAATGAGTACGACCGAGGCGATCATGGCGGTGCAAGCTCTGCGGGAATCACCGCGCCCCAGTCGATTTCCAAGCAGGAAACCGCCGATCGCCAGGAGCGCAAGCCATGTAAACCAGAGTCCCGACAATCGCCACTCCTTCCATCCTCGCGACACCACCGAGCCAGAACGGCCTGACGAAGAGCGAATGCTCAACGTGTAGTTCATCGGCGAGATGAAGGAGGGACTTGGGCACGATGGCGAGCTTTAACCACGGGCATTGACATGCCGCGCCTAGGGATTCATTGCGGAAGGTTTTGGAAGTCTTTGTTTAGCCGATGGCCAAAGGCTTTGCGTCGGCCAGCGCGGAGCGACGCCCCGACTTAAGTCAGCCAACTCACACTTGCGGATTACTCGCGCGCACCAGGCGAATGTGCTGAGCCGGATAAAGCTTGCCGGTGTCCATGCCCGGGCACTTACGGCTTGCTTCCTTCCAAGCCTTCTTGCTCTCAAGCAGCTCGGGCCAGAACGGCCAGGTCTTGCACTGCTGCGGACGCGTCTGGTAGATGCTGCACAGCGCTTTGCCCGCATCATCTCGGCGAAGGAAAACGCAGTCATACTTGCCCGCGATGCGCACTTCCGTGAGCGACCATCGGCCCATCAGCTTGCGTGCATACTTCTTATAAAACTCGTCCACCGTCAGATTCAGCGATGTCGCCATCGCCTGGCCTTCGGCTTCATCAAACCAGACAAAGCCAGGCGACCCGCTACAACAGTTGCCACACTGCGTGCAGGAAAACTGCAAACCGGTCTCGTCAAACCATTCACCATCATCTGTTTCGGCAGGCATGAGCAGTCCTTTTTAATCAGGCCGTTTCTTTGAAGTCCACGCGCGTGGTGGCTTCATCATCGCAGTATAGCCCCAAACGAAATCACCCCCGGCAATGCCGAGGGTGATTTGAAATAGTTCATTGCATGCCGATGTGATAACTCACTCAGCCTTCTTGGCCTTGGCAACAATCGGATCAGCCTTGGCGATCCACTTTTCAGCGCCTGTGCCCGGGCCATAGCCCGCCCAGCGACCCAGTTCGGTGCCCTTGGCATCGATGAAGATGATCGTCGGGAAACCTTCGGGTTTGTAGGTTTTCTTCAGTTCTTCATTCTGCTTTTTGACGGCAGCGTTCTGAGCTTTGCGCGGGTAGTCAGCCGTGACGAGAATCACATTGTCCGCCGCCCACTTCTGCCACTCGGCTGTGCCGAAGACTTCCTTGTGCTGCACTTTGCAGTAGCCGCACCAATCGCTGCCGGTGAAGTCGATCATGATCGGCTTGCCGGTCTTCTTCGAGGCCGCAACTGCTGCCTTGAAATCTTCAGTCCACTTTGCATCACCGCTGTCGGCAGCAATCAAAGCAAACGGAGAAACGGCAAAGAGCATCGCAACCAGCGACAACAGAACTCGGCGAGATACGTTCATGACATCATCCTTTCAAAAGTTCAATTCGATTTCGTTCGTCAAAGTAGAAAACAGTTTCCACTCTTGAGACAACATCCACGACGCAGACATTATTCCCATTTATTGAAGCCAAGTCACTCGCCGCAGGCTTGCATCGCGTCACGACTGTGTAACAGCAGTGATGCCTGCACAATCACACCCCGCTGGCGGTAAGCACGCGCAGGCTATATGGCAATGCAAAGTGCATATCTTCCTCAACGACGTGATTCTCTTCGAGTTCGCCGCCGTATTTTTCGACGACTTCGCGCACGATGCCTTGCACGAGATCTTCCGGTGCTGATGCGCCTGCGGTGATGAGTACCGATTCAACACCTTCGAACCAGGCGTGCCTCAGTTCGCTGACATCATCGAGCAGGTAAGCCCGCGTGCCGCTGGTCTCGCTGATTTCGGTCAGGCGCACGGAGTTGGAGCTGTTGCGCGAGCCGACGACGAGCACCAGATCGGTGAACTTGGCCAGCGTTCGCACCGCAAGCTGGCGATTGGTTGTCGCATAACAAATATCTTCACTGGGCGGCTGCTTCACCTTCGGATACCTGCGGCGAATCGCATCGCTGATGATCTTGGCATCATCCATGCTCAGCGTGGTCTGCGTGAGGTAAACCATATTCGAGCCGTCGCCCTCAAACGGCAACGCCTCGACGTCGGCTGGTGATTCGACAATCGAAATCGCATTGGGCGCTTCCCCGACGGTGCCTACAACTTCATCATGACCCGCGTGGCCGATGAGCAAAATCTTGAGCCCCTGCCGGGCATAGCGAATCGCTTCCATGTGTACTTTGGTGACCAGCGGACAGGTCGCATCGATCATGGTGCAGCCTCGGGCTTTAGCAGCGCCGCGCACCTGCGGGCTTACGCCGTGAGCTGAGAAGATGACCGTGGAGTTGGCGGGGACTTCATCGATGTGATCGACGAAGATCACGCCATCTTTGACAAAGCGATCGACCACGTGGCGATTGTGCACGATCTCGTGATAAACGTAGAGCGGCTGGCCGACGATCTTCAGCGCCTCTTCGACGCACTCAATCGCCATATTCACACCAGCACAGAATCCACGCGGGTTGGCAAGAATGATCTTCATGCGGGCAATTATAGAACGGAACTCGTTTGATTGTCGTAAAGGGTAAAATGATTTTGAATGGACCTGGGCCCGTCTCATTTTCTGCGAGGGAAACGCTATGAAATATCTGGCATCAGTAGCTGCGGCGCTCATCGGAATTTTCACGTTCTTCGCTTGTGCCTGTTCGGATACCACCGCGCACGCAGCCGAATCCACCTTCACCCATCCAGCCTCGGCTTACTCCGTCTTGCCGCCTGATGGTTATGCGGTGCGAGCTTTTCTCGATGACTTTGGCGTGCCTTATTACGTGCTCACCGATGACAAGAGCGAATCACCGCACGACATCGCACGGGGCATCTGGATCATCGCATTTCCCATCCCCACCGATGATCAACTTGATGCGACCGCCATCTCGCCGATCATCACTGCACTGATTCAGGTGACTGAGCCTGGCCTGAAAATCAGCGAGAAGCGAACCCCCGCAAAAATCAGCAAGCTCGATGCGCTGTCGATGACTGTCGAAGGCAGCCGCAAGGTGGCCGGTGCCTGGAAGGGGCAGCTTTATGTGACGGTGCAGGATGACAATTTTCTTGTCGTTCACTACGGCAGCCCGCCCCAGGAATTTGATGCGCTCAAGCCGAAATACGAAGCGGCTTTGCAATCGATGGTCGCCCCTCTGCCGATCAAACCGATCACCACGCCGGGCAAACCTGCGACGCCGATCACGGAAGATGAAGCGAAGCTTCTGCTCAAACAGTGTACGCCGCGCATCAAGGTACTGGCACGAAGTAATGTGAAAGATGAAGACACGCTCGATGTCGAGTACGCATCAGGCACCGGCTTCCTGATTCATCCTGCTGGTTACGTCATCACCAATCGGCACGTGGTGGAATCCAATGTTTATCCCAAGTTCACTCGCCTCTGCTACGACCGCGTCGAACTTCACTTCGACAAGTCGCTGAAGATCGCCCCGCAGCCGGCCAAGGTCGTGGCTGTTTCACATCAGTGGGATCTGGCGCTATTGAAGATCGAAGGCGACAAGGTTTGGCCGACGGTGCCGCTGGCAGATCCTTCGCTCATCAAGGCGAATCACAAATTGCTCGTCGCCGGTTGGCCTGAGCCAGCAAAATATGGCATAGAGAATTTGACGATTTCCGCAGGCAAAGTGCTGTCCATCGAAGTCGATTCCCGAGGGCGGGCCATGCGCGTGCAGCACGATGCCTTCACACGCCCCGGCAGCAGCGGCGGCCCGGTCTTCGATATGGACCTGGGCGCCATTGTCGCAGCTCATTACATGGCCTACACCATCAAAAGTCAGGTCAACGGCGTCTGGCAGGAAATGCCCGGCGGATTCAAAGGCGGTGTGCCAGTCTCGCGATTGCTCTGGGAGTTTCCGCAAGTCGCAGCCGACTGGAAAGATCGAGCATCAGGCATCGCAGAACGCCGTGCGCTGACGTCTTACTTTCTCTTGCAGGAGCGATTCGGCGCAGCCTTCATCGAAGCAGAGAAAGCGCTCAAGGAGAAACCCGATGATGGCATGACCAACGCATACGTTTATCGCATGTACGCCTTGCAGCGCGACACCGAGCGAGCGCAGGAAAGTCTGCTGGCCGCAAGAAAAAAACCTGAGAGCAGTTTCCCCGTGGTGCTCATGGCTTCGCAGGCAGCGCTCGAAACAGAAGATGTGATTCTCGCAAGCCAGTGGAATGTGCAGGCTTTCAACATGGCACCGACCAATCCCGCTTCGCATCTCTCGCATGTTCGCGCCTCAGTCGCCAGCGGCGCCATCGGCGCACCGCAGTTCATCGGCATGACGCGTAACGCACTCAACGGTGCACCCAATCCTGAACTCGAAATGCTGCAAGGCTTGTCCGGCTTGACGCTTTATCTGAATAATTACAAAGTCATTTCACTGCCCCCCAAGCAAGCACCGCCCCAGCAGATGCTCGTCGATTCCATCCTCGCTTTTGAAAAGAGCATCGAACTCTGGCCCGCACGGCAAGGTATCGCCTGGGCCAATCTGGGCATCCTGCACGCTCTCGACGGCCGCAAGAAAAAAGCCTACGAATGTAGAGCCAAAGCTCTGCTCTCTTCGCCCAACGATGCCTTCGCCCGGCTCGCCATCGCTCACCTGGACCTGCTCTATGGCGACTACAAATCCGCCCAGCGCCAGATCAGCGAAGCCAACCAGATTCGCTCCACCTCCTTCGCCCTCTTCCTCACCGGCTGGGCCAACATGCTCGAAGCCAAAGCGACCGCCAATGCGAACGTTCAGCAGGCCCGCCAACTCGCCGCCTTGGGACAGGCGCAAATCTTCGCTTCCTTCGACGGCCCGCCGCGACAGATGTGGTGGCGCAGCTATGCCGCCCATGTGTCAAGCAATATTTTGAATCGATGATCCTCATCAGAACGCACGCTTTCGCGCACAGTCACGCTGAAATCAGCTCAGTGAGAATCGCAATAAATTTTACATGCCTTACATTGTGAAAGTGCTGCGCGACATCGACTGCGATTCAACCCATTGGACTTTTCCTGTCACCTGTGCTATCCTCTGCGTAACCCTTGGACA
>CAZYQL010000012.1:0-33539 GCA_964650055.1 uncultured Phycisphaeraceae bacterium
GCCCACCCTACGAAATCAGTTCGCTGCCGCAGGCTCCGCCTTGCGCGTCTCGCTTTTGACCCAGTCGTAACCCTTTTCATCGAGTTCGACAGCCAGTTCCTTGCCACCAGATTTCACGATGCGGCCATCGATGAGCACGTGCACAAAATCAGGCACGATGTATTCGAGCAACCGCTGATAGTGCGTGATGACCAGGAACGAACGATTCTCCGCACGCAATGCATTGACGCCATCGGCCACGATGCGCAGGGCATCGATATCGAGACCCGAGTCGGTTTCATCAAGGATGGCGAGTTTGGGTTCGAGGACGGAGAGCTGGAAGATTTCGTTCTTCTTTTTCTCGCCGCCGGAGAAGCCTTCGTTGACGCTGCGCTTAAGCAGATCCTCAGGCATCTTGACGAGTTTCATCTTCTCGCGGACTAGTTTGAGGAAAGCGACAGCATCAAGTTCCGGCTGGCCGCGATGCTTGCGCACTGCGTTGACGGAGGCTTTAAGGAATTCGGTGTTGCTCACGCCGGGGATTTCAACGGGATACTGAAACGCCATGAACACACCTTCGCAGGCTCGCTCATCGACGGCCATCTCCAGAAGATTTTTGCCATCGAGCAGCACTTCACCTTCGGTGACTTCATACGACTCGTGGCCCGAGAGCACACGAGCGAGCGTGGACTTGCCCGAGCCATTGAGACCCATGATGGCGTGTACGGTGCCGGGCTCGATGGTGAGATCGAGGCCTTTGAGAATCTCGCGTCCTTCGACACGAGCGTGGAGGTTTTTGATTTCGAGTAGGGGCATGGGTGATGAATCTCCAGATCACAAATCAGCAGGATTTCCTTGAATTTCGGCGGCAACCCGCAGAGCCTGCCGCATGGCGATCGATTGCAAAAGAGTGAAAAGTTTGATGAGCGGCCGCAGGTCGCCATCGTCGGCGGCCTGAAGCGCAAGATAATAAGAAGGCTTATCGTCGCGTGTGACGACGAGCGGGAACCATCCCGCCTTGATGAGCACCATCGAAGCAAGGCAGCGTGCCGTCCGGCCATTACCATCAGTAAATGGATGAATCTGCACGAAACGATGATGAAGCCAGGCGGCTTCAACAATAGGTGAAACATTCGCGGCAGCGTGCGCCTCGTACCAAGCGAGCAGTTGCTCAATCTCACTGTCCACCTGAACGGGCGGACAGAACTCATACGAGAATCCACCGGGGCCGCCGACATTATTAGGCCAAGGCTTCCACTGACCGCGCGGCAAGTCGCGCTCAACCCATTGGCCCAGTGAATCACGCCCCATGAAGGTGCGCTGATTGTCCGTGAGCACCTGATGCAGTTCGAGCAGGAACGATTTTGTTAACCGTCGCTGCGACGCGACAAACTGATACACACCACTGATGGCACGATGTTGATCTTCAATGCGGGCTACAACCAAGTCCGCAGGTTCTTCTGTGTCGCCATGTGTCAGAAGCGCAGCATTGATGCCCTGATCGATGAGCACTTTCGTTGCGTTGCGCGAGATGTGATAAATCTCTTCAATGGCACCAGTCTCAATCGCATACTGACGACACAACCGGGCGACGAATTCTCGAAGCAAAGCATGGTCTCGAATCGATTGCGATTCAGCCATCCACTTGTGCGCAAGCTCAACCAGTGTCGGGTCGATCAACGTCTGCCAATCTGAAGGAAGATCGGCAATGGGCAACCACGCATGAGATTTCCGAGCATCCATGAGAGGCATCTCCGCAGGCATAATGATCGTCGCAGCGCGATTCATCCCACGCTTCCTTCCAAACTGACGCTCAACAGTTTCTTCGCTTCCACCGCGAACTCCATCGGGAGTTCCTTGAAGACCTGTTTGCAGAAGCCGTTGACGATCAGGCTGACCGCTTGTTCGGCTTGCAAGCCGCGCTGCTGTAAATAGAAAATCTGGTCTTCGCCGATCTTCGAGGTGGAGGCTTCGTGTTCGACTTTCGAGCTGGTGTTTTTCACTTCGATGTAAGGGAACGTGTGAGCGCCGCACTTGTCGCCGATGAGCAGCGAATCGCACTGTGTGTAGTTACGGCTGTCCGTCGCACCTTTGAGCACCTTCACCTGACCGCGATACGCATTTTGGCCTCGGCCGGCGCTGATGCCTTTGCTCACGATGGTGCTGCGGGTGTTCTTGCCGATGTGGATCATCTTGGTGCCGGTGTCAGCTTGCTGCATGTTGGTGGTGACAGCGACGGAGTAAAACTCGCCGACGCTGTGGTCGCCTTGCAGGATGCAGGATGGATATTTCCACGTGATGGCGGAGCCGGTTTCGACCTGCGTCCAACTGATGTGGGAACGGTCGCCGACGCACTTGCCGCGCTTGGTGACGAAGTTGTAGATGCCGCCTTTGCCGTTCTCATCGCCGGGGTACCAGTTCTGAATCGTCGAGTACTTGATCGTCGCATCCTTCATGGCGACGAGTTCGACCACTGCTGCGTGCAACTGATTTTCATCGCGCTGCGGCGCGGTGCAGCCTTCGAGGTAGCTCACGTGGCTGCCTTCATCCGCGATGATCAAAGTGCGCTCAAACTGCCCCGTGCCTTTCGCGTTGATGCGGAAGTAAGTGGACAGTTCCATCGGGCAGCGCACGCCCTTGGGGATGTAAACGAATGAGCCATCGCTGAAGACAGCGGCGTTGAGTGCGGCAAAGAAATTGTCCGAGTGTGGCACGACCGAGCCGAGGTATTTCTTGATGAGGTCGGGATGATTTTTCACAGCTTCGCTGATGGAGCAGAAGATGATGCCGTGCTTTTCGAGTTCCTTCTTGAAGGTCGTGGCGACGGAAACAGAATCGAAGACTGCATCGACAGCAACACCTGCGAGCATTTTCTGTTCGGTGAGCGGAATGCCTAGTTTCGCGTAGGTTTCAAGCAGTTTCGGATCGACTTCATCGAGACTCTTGAGCAGCGCCTTCTGCTTGGGGGCCGAGTAATAGCTGATGCCTTGATAGTCGATGGGGCCGTAGCCGTAGGGGAGAAACTGCCATGTGGGCTCGCGCATGGTGAGCCAGTGGCGATAGGCCTTGAGGCGCCAGTCGGTGAGCCACTGCGGCTCATCCTTCTTCGACGAAATCAGACGAACGACATCTTCGCTCAGGCCGACGGGAATCGTTTCGGTTTCGATGTCGGTACTGAATCCGTACTTATATTTCTGATTCGCGATGTCTTCGCGAAGTTCTGCTTCGGTGGTGACTGGCATAGGATCGGTCCTTTCTATTTGATACTGGTCTTGCTTCTCTCAGCACGGCCCGTCGCAGGGCCTTTGGGCCGTCGCTAAACGGGGATGTATTATTTTCTTGTTACGGTCAATGTGGTGGTCCTTTTCACGTGAGGCATCTTGCCGCCCTGCTCTACATTCATCAGCGTTTCCAAAGTGACATCGCGCAGATAGGCAGTAATCTGGCCATTGAGTTCGCGAATAGCGCCGGTGATCGGACACCTCTGGGTGATCGCGCACATGGTGCAAAGCTCGCCTGGCTCTTCGTCGGTACAGCACGGGGTCAGCCGGGCGTGACCTTCGATGGCATCGACGACCTGTGCGGCACTGATTTGTTTAGGCGACAGTGCCAGGTCATAGCCACCGCGTGAGCCGCGCTTGGATTCGACGATGCCAGCCCGGTGCAGGCTCTTCATCACGCTCCTGAGCAGTTGCGTGGGCAGGTCGTACTCATCGGCAATGCAGCGAGCACTGAGCGATGGGCCGCCTTGTGCCTTTTGCCGGGCCAGATGGGCCAGGGCGACGAGTGCGTAGTCGGTTTTTCGGGTCAAACTGAGCATGGCTCGATAATATAGGTCCGAATCAGTCCCATTTCCAGTCGGGTCGGCAAAATCGATAGTTTTCAACAATGAATCAGTTAGGCAAGGGTTCATCATCGTTCACCAAAGCGAACGGCTAATTGTGCGGCGCACGTTCAATGCACAACGGCTGCCGGACCGATACGCTATTGTTCCACTGCGATGTTCGAGTCGATGGATGTCATCGGTCGCCCCTTCGCTGATTCACCTTGCTGCCGATGCTGCCATGGATGGTTCGTCGCCCTCTGCCACTGAAATGCCGATGCTCGACAAGCATCAGCCTCACACGCTTCGGCGATCGCTGCGCATCGTCACCATGGCGTGGGGATTCGGCGCGGTGTGGATGTATGCGACCACCGGCGCAGCCCGCACGCAGTTCGCCAAGTCAATGGGCATGAGCGATGCTGCATTCGGACTGATGAGCGCGATTCCCAATCTTGGCCTGCTGCTTCAGGTCATCGCCAGCTACCTCATCGAGCGCTATGGCAATCGCAAAAAACTTTTCCTTATTGCAGGCACGATTCATCGTCTGCTTTGGATTCTCATCGCTGCCATTCCCTGGCTGCCGATTCCGATGAGCGAACACTGGTGGGTCTTTCTCGCGTTCCTCGCCTTGACCACGGCAATCGCGAACATGAATGATCCCGCCTGGCTGATCTGGATGGCGGACCTGGTACCTGACACAATTCGCGGGAGATACTTTGGCCGCCGCGGGCAACTTGGCCGCATGGTCGGCATCGCCACGACGATTTCCATCGGCTTCATTCTCGATCAGGCCAAGGCGGTGGATCAGCAGACGCTTCAGCGCACGATCTCTGTGCTGTTCATCATCGCCTCGATGTTTGGCGCGGTGGATATTCTCATGTTCAAGTGGGTACCTGATGAATATCGCAAGCCCGTGGAGCAGAAGCCGCCGTTTTTCACGATGCTCGCTCAACCGCTAAAACACCCTGCTTTCAGGCGGTTTTTAGCATTTCGCGCCACACTCTTTTTTGCGATTGGGTACATCGAATACTACGCATGGCTCTATCTGTTTGACGTGGTGGAAATGTCCAATTGGCGGGCCAATGTCATGCTCGTCGCGGTGCCGACGATCGTGACGATGTGCACCTTTCCGCTTTGGGGAAGGCTCGTCGATCGCCTCGGTTGCCGTCCGGTGCTGCTCATCGCAGGCGTGATGATCACGCACGGTGCTCTGTCGTGGATGTTTGTCACCAAGGACAACTGGTGGTTCGGTTACTTTGCGGTGCTTTCCGCAACGATGGCCTGGCCGGGCGTTGAGCTCGCCAGCCAGAACATTCTGCTGGACATGGCTGACAGCGACACGAATGTGCAAGGCGGCAGCGCCTACATCGCGGTGCACTCAGCCGTCATCGGTGTCGCGGGCATCTGCTCTGGCCTGTTCGCTTCCCTCGTCGTCGAGCAACTGCACGACTGGCACGCGGTGATCCTCGGCTGGCCCGTGACTTATCACGGCCTGCTCTTTTTCATCTCCGCAGTTCTGCGATTGACTTCGCTGATCTGGCTCATCGGCATGCCTGAGCCTGAGTCATATACCACGCCCGCCGCCTTCCGCTACATCGTCGGCAACATCTACGCTAACGTGAACACCGTGCTCGTCAACGGCTGGCGCGGGTTCGGTCGGATGAAAAAGATCCTTCGATCTTCTCGTCGCTGATCGCGTTGACATCCGACATTGAAGTAGATGGCACTAGCCTGAGCCACAGCTAAAGGGGCATGGTGCGACTGGGCTACTCATCAAAATATCACCTGCAATTCATCCCTTTTCCTCCTCACGCCAACAGTGAGCTTGCGCGACTGATTTAACCTTCTTCTCGAATCACGCAAGATTTCGTATTGGTACCCCAAAGGTTCGACGGTCATCAGCACCGTGGAACTTGGCGATCGCAGCGTGTCGCCGGGGCATGTGGTGGACTAGACCGTGACATTGAAGATCGCATGTGTTGCGATCTTTTGCGCTGTGTTTCGTAAACCTATTTTTTGGAAGGAATGAGATGAAGAAGAAAATGGCAGCTATTGCTTTGATGTCCTTTAGTACAAGCATGGCGCACGCCGTGCTATTGCCAGGCGATCTCGCGATGATCGGCTTCAACGCAGATAGCCCCGATCAAATCGCAGTGGTCGCGCGCTCCAACATCGCGGCTGGTGAACCCATTTCATAAGGCACATTCCATTGCGAATTGGACGGCGTGAGCCCGCGCCCTGCCGGGACGGGACTTAAGCGAAACCCAGGTTTCGTCAACTTACTCCAGCTTTTTCGAGCTGCCCGAAATCATTTTCACTTCAAGATCGGTGAAGGTCGCGCCTGATCGTGCCACCAGGTTGGAAACCACGATGCCCGGGGCACGCGTGTTAAAGCCCAACGGCAGCAGCACGCTGGCGCGAAGATTCTCCGTCGGCCCCTGCCATTCCAGATAAGGCTTGCCATCGAGTTCAACCCAGATGTGCGTCTTGCTCGCCTTCGATTCGATCTTCACTCGCACCGAGTAGAGCGTGTTGTTGACCACGCGAACATTTGAATTGGAAACCACATTCGTCGGCGGATCGCCCTTGATCGGTATCACCGAAAGCGCACAGGTGCGGCCATCGTTGGCACCCAGAGCCAGGTCAAAAGAGCCACCGGGCACCGGCAGATATATGTTCACCGTCGGCCTTCCACCAGAGCGCATGAACTTGGTACGAAACTCATAGCTGCCCGAAGGAACGATCGGCAGCATGATCGTCGAGGTGGTCACCGTCATGGTGCTCAACTTGCCGCCTTCCAGCGTCCAAGGCCCCGCGTACGAATGCTTACGCGTGTCGATGAGCTTGAGCAGATCCACAGGCGTCGTATCCACCACCAGCATCTTGGCAGGCTGGCGCACCAGCGGCGCGCTGCCGGTGTCCATTCTCATTTCGACGGTCTCAAAACTGAACTCCGCGTGATGCGAGCCGATGCCCGGCGACTTGCCATCGCCTAGCGGCACATCAACAGGCCCGGCAAGCGAAGCGACTGGCCCCTTCCATCGGATCAGCTTTTTGCCATCGAGATCAGCCTCGATACTCGCCTGATCCTCTTGAACCAAAACGCGAGTTTCCAACAGATATTTCTTATCCACTTCAAACAGGCTCGTTGGCACCGTCGTTTCGTTGTTCGTCGCATCCTTGCCGCTGATGTTTGAAAGCCCTGCCAGATTGCCCCGCAGCCCAGCGCCCATCACGAGCATGACACGCGTATTCTGAATTGGCAGAAAAAGCACAGGCCCGCCCGCGCTTCGCTTATTGTCAAGACAGGTGAAGCGCGTGCGTAGGGTGTAGTTGCCTTCGGGAAGCACCGGCATTCTCGTTCGCGGCACACCCATTTTGTGAGCACGATCGGTCACCAGCGCATCAAGCTCGCGGACCCAGCGACCGTCGAAAATGTCCTTGCCTGCATCCCAGATTTCCGTGAGATCGACAAAGCCATCGGCCGGCGTCACCACGCCACGCTCAGCAAGCGTCGAAGGCTTGGGCATGAGCACGACATCACCCTGGAGCGATCGCAGCTTCACTTCACTGAATTGCACCGATGCGGCCATTGCGCCGAGGCCCAGAGCATTTTGTTCGCGCAGCGACCACGCAGGATCGAGCTTCAAATCCTGGAGCGAGCCGGTCCAGTCGATGTACCGTTCGCCGGCCAGATCGATGGCAAACGTCACCGTGTCGCCTTTAATGATGGTGCGCACCGCCACGCTGTATTCCATTTCGTTGGTAAGGGTGCCAGGCAGGACGGTGCTGGTGTTGCGAATGATGCCTGTTTCAGGATCGATCGCTTCGATGCCCAGTGAATAAAGGCCGCTGGCTTTTCCATTCCAGCCTGAGAGAACAAGCCTTACCTGGCTGTCGCGCACTGGCAAAATGAAAACGACCGGGCCTTCGCCGGTGAGGCGAGTGAATCTGGCGGTGAGTTCATAGCTTGCGGCGACTACGCCGGGAAGCATCATGCGCGCGGGATCGACAGAGGCGCTGACGACGAATCCTTCTTCGCCTCGCCGCCACTTGCCGCTGAGCCGATATCGAATGGGTTCGATGCCTGCGAGCATGTCTGCCCAGCCGTTGTCATCAACTGGTGCCAGCGATTTAGCTTCTTCCGGGTTGGCACGCACCCAAGCCTCTCGCAATCGCTTGATGGCCAGGCCCGTTTTGAGCTGAAGCAGTTTGTCAACATTAGAGAAAAGCAGAAACTGCTCGTAATAAGTTCGGCTGCGCTTGATGATCGCCGCCTTGGAAGTGGCGGGTGCATCGAGGCTCAGCGTTTCAAACCACTCCGCAATATCCACGCACTGGACTGCCGTGAGATCACTTGAAACACCATTGACCAGCGGCAGCAATCGCTTGGCCGTGGCGCTGCCGCCGACTTCGAGATAGCGCATCGCCTGCTTGGGATCGTCCCGCTCGACGAGATAAATCTGAAACAGCTCAGCGGCTGCGGTGGCGTTGGACGGATCGGTGGCGAGTTTGACGTTGGCCACCTCGATGCGCGCTTCGAGTTTTTCTCGTGCTGCTGCTGCATCGAGTTTGGTCTTGAGCGGAGCGACATCCGTGATCTTTTCATCTTCTGCGATTTTGTAAGCCTGCGCATAAATCTTCGCTGCTCCGCCGAAATCGCTGGCTGCTGCCAGATCATCTCCTTGCCGGGTGAGCACTGCGATGAGGCGCGTGGCGGTGGGCAATCGCTCCTCGCCCTTGGCGGTGAGCAGGTATCGCCGAAGGAAAGCGACGACTTTCTCGCGCGATGCAGTGGCCTTTTCAGGGATCGAGGTTGCCAGTAGATTCATGGCTTCGATGGCAATATCGTGACTGTTCACATCGCGCGAAGCCAGAAGAAAAACGTTGTCGCAAATGTCCGCCACCAGGGGTGCATTGTCCACCGTTGCCTGCGCCACCGCCAGCAGCTCGCCCGCCATAACCACATCATCCTCCGTGGTGCGCGAAGCGATCGCCTTGCGAAACGCCAGCCCATATCGCTCTTCAAACAGCAGCTTCGCTGCTCGCTCAGTTTGCGCAAACACTGGCGAATTCAACACCACGCCAAGCATCAGCAGGACCATGCCAGTCAAAGTGAGTTGTCGCATGGAAGGTCTCCGTACCATTAAAATCAATTCAGCAAGGAAGCGAATCCGTAACCTGCACCAGCCCGCAGAGAACCGATCTTCATCCGACACGCGAACGTATCTTCTTGAAGCTAGCGAACCCTTTGCGAAATCAGTCGAACACGAAGCCCTAGCACGAATGGTTATTGTATCGAATGACCGCAACGCTTCGTCTCATGTGCTACCTACCAACCATTGTCTTGCGCTTCACGCAGGTTTCACTCGACCTCTGACCGGAGTTTAATCATGGTGCGAACATCACGCCGATTCAGCCTCTGCTTCCTGACGCTGTTACATCTTCTTTTTTCGACGCCCACGATCCACGCAGCAGCCGCTGAGGCGTCCACTTCATCACAGGATCGCTGGTATGTCATGCTCATCGAAGGCAAGCCCTCCGGCTGGCTTCACGAATCCGCCTCAGAAGAACAAGGCACGATCACATCAAGCTCCCACACCAAACTCTCCATGCGCCGCGGCCGCGCCACCATCGTGGTTGAAACGCAAACAAAATTCACAGAGTCCGCGCAAGGCAAACCCCTGCGCGTCGTCCAGATCACGACCATGGGAGCAGCGCAAACGATTCAGACCATCGACTTCCTCGACGATCATCTCGCCATCGAAACGAAATCTTCCGGACAGACCACCCGTACCAAAGCTCCGCTGCCAGAGGGCCAGTGGATGCCCCCCGCAGCCGCGGGACGCTACGTCATCGAGAAGCTTGGCAAAAAGGAAACCGACATTGCGTACAACACCATCGACCCCAACAACGACCTCAAGCCTTTTAAGGTCCACCTGAAAATCACCGGTTCAGAAGATCTGGAAGTGCTCGGCAAAACGGTGCCTTCACTCACCGCAGAAACCACCTTCAGCAATCTGCCAGGCATCACGAGCAAACAGCACATCGACAGCGATGGCAGACTGCTGAAAATGACGCTCACGCCGATGCCTGGTTTTTCCATCACCGCCCTGCTGGCTGACAGAGATCTTGCGATGGCGCAGGTTGATCCGCCAGAGCTATTGGCTTCGACTTTCATTCACATGAAGCAGCCGATTCGTAATCCGCGTCAGCTTCAATCTGCGGTGTACGAACTGACCTTCAAGCCTTCGCCCAAGGATGATGACAACAAAAAGCTGACGCTGCCCGATCTGCCCAAGGTTGGCTTTCAGCGCATCGTGCAAGGCAATGAGCGCAAAGTTCGCGTCGCGATTGATCTGAGTTCGCCGGTCGCTCCAGGTGATGACCTGCCGGGCAAGGAACATCGGGCCGCCAGTGCAGCGCTCAACAGCGATGATGACAAGATCAAGGAACTCGTGACCACCGCGCTCAAAGGCAAAGGCGACAAACTCACTGACACCGAAAAGGCGGAGACACTTCGTGCCTACGTGCATCGCTACATTCGCAAGAAAGATCTTTCCGTCGGTTTCGCGTTTGCCAGTGAAGTGGCCCGCACCCGTCAGGGCGACTGCACCGAACATGGCGTGCTGCTGGCTGCGATGCTGCGCGCCGCTGGACTGCCCAGTCGAACCGCCAGCGGCCTGATTTACATCGATCAATTCGCCGGCCAGAAAAATATCTTCGGCTACCACATGTGGGCACAGGCCTGGGTGCAGGATGAAAAACATGGCGGATACTGGCTCGATCTCGATGCCACCCTTGCCGATCCCGGCTTCGACGCCGCTCACATCACCCTCAGCGTCAGCGCCATGACCGATGGCGCTGCCAACGACATGATGCAACTGGTGCCACTGATCGGACGACTGGAAATCAAAGTGATCGAAAGCAAAGGCAAGTGACCATGCCAACAGACTGGCGTGATATTCTGCTGTCCGAGGAACCCTGCCCACATGAGTCCGCTGAGCATCATCACCACCTTGCCGCCTCTGCCGCTGCGTCCACGTGATGCACACAAAGGCATCTTTGGCACCGTCATCGTCATCGGCGGCTGCGAAACCATGATGGGCGCGCCCGCACTTTGCGCCACTGCAGCCTTGCGCAGCGGCACCGGCTTGGTCAAAATCGCCACCGTTGCTGCCGCACTGCCAGTCGCACTCACCATCGAACCCAGCGCCACGGGCATCATTCTCAGCGAAGACATCGCCACCACACTGCACCAGCTTGATGGAGCCGATCCGCAGCGAAAGGCCATTCTTGCCGTGGGGCCTGGGCTGGGGCAATCCGATGAAGCGCGCGAGCTTGTGCAGGCGCTATTGCAAGGTAGTCGCATTGTGGTGCTTGATGCTGATGGCTTGAATCTGCTGGCGAAACTGCTGCAGGAGAAGAATTGCAAACAGCCTTGCGCTCCGCTCGTTGTGACGCCGCATCCCGGTGAATTTGCCAGGCTCGCCAGTTCATTAGGCATCAAACAAAGTGCTGTGGATCCGGCGACCCGCCTTGAAGCCGCTGCGACGCTCGCCAACAAACTCAGTGCCACCGTACTGCTCAAAGGCGCTTCCACCGTCGTCAGCGATGGCGTGCAAGGCTTCACCAATACCACCGGCAACCCCGCGCTGGCCACCGCAGGATCAGGCGATGTGCTCACCGGTCTTTTGTCAGCGCTACTCGCGCAAGGCATGCGGGCATTCGATGCCGCGACACTCGCCGCTCATCTCCACGGGCTTGCTGCCGACCTGTGGGCCAATGTTCACGGACACAGCGGCCTCACTGCCCGCGATCTGGCGACGCTGCTGCCCGATGCTTTCAACCACTGCCGCTCTGATTCGAATCATTGAACGCAGATGAATACCTACGCCGCCACCCTTGACGACATTCGCGCTGCCGCTGCCCGCATCAAACCTTATGCCCATCGCACGCCGATCATGTCCTGCGCGACCATCAGCGAAATGGCTGGACGCGATCTGCTTTTCAAATGCGAACAGTTTCAGCGCATCGGGGCTTTCAAATTTCGCGGGGCCTGCAATGCGGTGATGAAGCTCAGCGATACCGATGCCAAACGCGGCGTCGTCACGCACAGCTCCGGCAACCACGCACAGGCACTAGCGCTGGCGGCGAAACTTCGCGGTATCGAAGCCCATATCGTCATGCCTCACACCGCATCCCCCATCAAGCGCGAAGCGGTGCGCGGCTACGGCGGCATCATCTACGACTGTGAGCCCAACACAGAGGCCCGCGAAACCACCGCCGCTCAAGTTCAGCAGCGCACCGGCGCAGCATTGATTCATCCTTATGACAACGCTGACATCATCGCAGGCCAGGGCACAGCCGCGCTCGAGCTGCTCGAAGATCGCCCCGATCTTGACGCCATCATCGCCCCCATCGGCGGCGGCGGCCTCATCAGCGGCACCGCCATCGCCGCATCTTCACTTCATCCTGGCATTCACATCTATGGTGCTGAGCCGCTGAGCGCAGATGATGCTGCGAGGTCAAAGGCAGCGGGCCAGTGCTTGCCGCAGCTTGCGCCAAAGACGATGGCTGATGGATTGCTCACCAGTCTGGGCGAGCGCACCTGGCCGGTGGTTCGCGATCTGGTGGAGCAGATTTTCACTGTGACCGAAGAGCAGATCGTGCAAGCGATGCGACTGGTGTGGGAGCGTGCGAAGCTGATCATCGAGCCCAGTTCCGCCGTCGCCGTGGCTGCGATTTTGAACGAGCCATTTAGAAGTACATCCAAAGCTCAGCGCATCGGCGTGATCCTCAGCGGCGGCAATGTCAATCTCGATGCGCTGCCTTGGCTGGGAAGGAAATAGCAAATGACAAAATACAAATTTCAAACAAGCTTCAATGGTCAAAGGGGGCAAAGGGGCAAAGGCAAATGATTGACGCACACCATTCCTGTTTGAAATTTGAGTTTTGGAATTTGTTTGTGATTTGAATTTTGAGTTTTGGTTCTTCGCTTGAGCTATTCATCACTTGATGCGCGTTAGCCCCGGCCCATCGCTCGATTCCAGCCACGTCCAGAAATCTTCCTTCTGAATACTGCCTTCAACGCGCACGTTGCTATACATGATCTTGGGAATGCGGCCAAGCCCCGCCATCTCGTACAGTCGCACATGCTTGAGCGCCTGCTCGTGAGGCCAGCCGGTGTCGAAGACGGCCTTGAGCGCCTCTTTGCCGACGAGTTCTTCTGCTTTCGCGCGAGCCTCATCGCCCGTCCTCGCCTTCTCCGGCTCGAAGAGCCATTCATCAAACATCGCAAACTTGGTTGCATCTGTTTTCCAGACCGCCAGTGCAACTCGCGCCAGATCGCACGCCGCCGCATGACGGGGATCAGCAAAATCAATATACGGATTGCACTGCGGATTCAGAGGCATGGGCACCATCATGAAGGCCAAGTCATCGCCATAACGCTTCCATGCTTCATCAAACAAGTGATGCAACTCCCGGCAATGCGGACAGGTGTAATCGACCATGCAAACGAGCATCACCTTGGCGTTGATGTTGCCACGCACCGGCATCGCATTCCGCTGAAATCTCACTAGGCCACCTTCGGTTTTGGCGCGCGGCAACCGCACGAAGAGAGAGGGATCGGTGGTGGGCAATAGCGTCAGTTCACTCTGCTTGCCCGCTGGCAGCGGATTGACACTACCGCCATCTTTGGCTGTTCCATCTTTGTTACTTGCGTGGTCTTTCGCTTTTGCAGGCTCAGGATCGCCGCCGCTCTTCGCAATCTGGCCGCCGCTTGGATCAGGCGTCACCATCAAACGATGCGTCGGCGCTGGAAACATAATCTGCGCCACGATGAACAGGCCCATCGCCAGACCTGCCACTGCGATGACTGATGCTCCGCGCCCCGGCGTTATCGAAAGCGAAGATCGCTGCCCGCTATCGAGCACTTCGCCACGCCCCAGCGGAGCGCTGTAGAGAACGAGCGCCGCGATGAGCAGGCCGCAGGTGTGATCCACCATGCAGTACGGGCAGATGGATTTGATCTGAAAAACCTGAAGATAAATGAACCAGATCGCAGCCAAGCCCGCACACACCGACAGTCCGATCAGCAGCGACCACGCCACCTTGCGACGGTGATCCGTCTGACTGGGCGACAGGTGAAACGTCAGCAGCAGAATAGAAAAATAAATGACCACGCCAGGCAGACTCACCGGCACATTCCACAAACTGGCCCACGAACTACTGAGCACATCGCCACAGCCAGCACCGGGTGAACAACCCGCTGGCTGACTATTGGTCACACTCGTGAACGCCAGATACGCCGCCACCGCAAACGCAATCAGCGCCAGCACACGAACCGCCAGCACCGGCACCGCCGCCTTCGCGCCGCGCGATGCAAGCAGCGCTCGCACCGAAAGCTCATGGCCACATTTGACGCAGGTACTCGTCTGACCGCCGCGCAGATTCACGCCGCAGCTTGGGCAACACTGATCGCGCTGGCTCAGATAATCCTTGAGCTCATCACTGGCCTCTTGTGTCGATGCAGCAGGCTGACTTGGGTTCACTTCGTTCATGCGTTTCCTAAGCTGAATTTCTAAATTCCATCCGATCACTTCATTCATCGGCCAGATCGTTCATATCTCTCATAGCTTGCAGCCAGGACAAATCCCATCGCCACAAAGCGAGCGATTCGCGCATCGCCTTCATCCAGACTGATGAGCACCTGTTCGAACTGAGCCCGCTGACAGTGATCGATGACGCGAGCTGACAGCGTCTGCCAAACCTCTTCACTGGCATCACCGGCGAGCGCGGCCCAATCGAGAATAACACCCACGTTGCCAAGCGTAAGCACACTGGCCCCGCCCACGACCACACGCTCTTTGCGGGCAAGAAAAAGATCGATGCGCGAATCATCGAGCTGATCGATGATGGCATCTGCCCACTGGTCCGCAGCAACCTCGCTATGTGACCGCTCCATTGCGATGGCACGAAACAGCTTGCCGACTTGGGCATAAGCAGCTCGGCCGGGAATGACCTGCACCGCCGGCGACGCAGTCGCAGGCTGATATTGCAAAAGCTGATAAACACCCTGTCGAATCGCCCTGCACTCGCGCTGCTTCAAGAGCGATGCGATATCTGCGGGCCAGTTCATCTCATTGCATTCAAATCGAAGACACGTTGTACCCGCCTCTGCGAACCGCGCATCAATCGCGTCAACCACCGCGCCGGCCGATCCGCCTTCAACTATGCGAACATCCATCACACCGTTGGCGATTGCAATCGCGGAGTACTTGGGCGAGGTGTAGGCGGTTGCGCCATCAAGCTGCGTTTCGAGCGACATCGGTCTGGCGATGATCGCCTGCGCCCGTTTGATGGAGCGGATCATGGCGTCGGGTGAAACGCTGCCGCTCTTTTGTTTGAGTACGTGAAGTTCCATGGACTCTCGATTGTATAGCCCAGCCGCTTTACGCGCCGGTGCGATCGCATAAACTGCGGCGATGAACATCACCGTCATCATTCCCGCCGCCGGTATGGGCAAGCGATTTGCTCAAGGCGCACCGCCGAATCGCGATCCTTTGGGCGCACTTGCTGCACCGACGAGCAAGATTGAAATTGATCTGGCCGGCCGTGCTGTTTTTCTGCGCTCGATCGATCTCTTTCGAGAGCGGGCCAATCAGGTGGGCCAGATTCTGCTCGCGGTGAATCCGGATCAGGTCGAAGAATTCCGCTTCAAATGGGGCGATAAACTCGCCTTCAGCGGCGTTGATCTCGTGCCAGGCGGGCGCAAGGAAAGATGGGAGACGATTCAAAACGCACTCACTTTTGTCAGCGATCAAGCGACGCATGTGGCGGTTCACGACGCCGCAAGACCCTTGGCCACTCGCGGCCTGATTGATCGGCTGTTCGAAGCAGCTCTTCGTTTCGATGCGGTGATTCCCGCGCTGCCGGTCGCTAATACACTCAAGCGAATCGATCCTGGGCCGGTGAAGGATGATTCGATCGATCCGCTCGATGCGATACTCGGCACGGAAGGCAAGCCTGATCTCAAAGCTCATCGCGTTCTGGAAACGGTCAGCCGGGTGAATCTGGTGGAGGTGCAAACGCCACAGGTTTTTGAGATCAGCTTGTTCCGCCGGGCTTACGCGCAGATCGCGCAAGGGATCATCAACCCCGCAGCCATCACCGATGACGCCGGCCTCGTCGAAGCGCTGGGCGAAAAAGTTCACATGATCGAAGGCGAAACGACCAATCTGAAAATCACCCGCGCTGAAGATGCTCAGTTCGCCGCCGCTCTCGTGCAATACCGCGAAGGTCGGGCGGCCAAGAGCATCGCTGCGAAAAAACTTTTCGCCGATGAGGGAGATTGATCGCCCTATTCGAGGCAAGATCAGGGCAGTTCCACATCCTTAAGAGCAATGGGCACCGCGACGGCCTTTACATCTTTGAGGACGGTGAGCCTGAGTTTCGCACCTTCAGGAAGTGGATCTTCGCCATAGATTTCGTAGGTGATCGAAGGGACGATGCCGACGCCCGAGCCGCCGCCGCTGCCCTTGCTCAGCACCTTGCCCTTTTCATCAAGCACTGCAAGGGAGGTAATCGCCCACTCCTTGCCGATGATGCGAAAACGTGCATAGACGCCAAGGCCGGCACCGCCCTTGGGATTGAAAGACATCAGCATCACTTTGACGCCCGCCGCCTTGAGTGATGCATCTTCAATTTCCTTGTTCACTTTCTCACCAGGCATGTCGATCACTACATCGACGGGGCTACCGACTAGCAACTTGATTGAACCTTCAACGGTCGCCAGCTTGGCTGCTTTGCGAAGCGGAGCATCCATCATGAGCTCCACGCGAATCGTCTCCGACGCAAGTGCATCTTCCAGCCCCCTCCCGCTGCGATCCACGGAGCGAAACTCCTTTTCATCGATCCAATTGGATCGCATCTTCAGATCGTTGCCAAGATCATCCTTCGCCTTGAATGTCAGTTCTCCCATGCGCACAGCACCGGCAATGAGATCACCTTTGAGAAGCACATGAAGCATTAGTGAAGATGATCCCGCAATCTCCGAAGTTCCCTGGGCGACTTTGGAACGCAACTCTTCTATTCGTTCAACGCGAACGTCAATCTCGTTCTTGTCATCAGCCGCGTTCAATTGAAACGCCACGCTCACCAGCAGCATCAAGATCATCATGGGTCTAAGCAGCATCGGATTCTCCATCAAAAGAAAAGACATCAGGTTGCATGATAGCCTTCCCGATGGTGCGATCATCTCTTGATCTGTTGGGCTCGACTATTTTGCGACGGGATGGGCTTTCTCCCACAGGTAATGGGATACCCACCATTCCTGCCCATCTCGGTATCCCCAAAGCTCCGCACAGGCCATGAAAAAGATTCGCCAGCGATTAAACCAACACTGCGCTGACGATTCGCCATAGACCTGCCGGAGGATGGCCATGGCGTCATTTTTATGTTGATCGAGGTTGACGAGCCAGGCGTTGGCGGTGGATTCGTAGTGTTTACCATTCCAGCGCCACTGCCTGGTGACTTGCAGGTCATCTTGAAACCGCAGAGGCAATTCATCACTGGGCATCATTCCGCCGGTGAAGAAATGGCGTCCCAGCCAGTTGTCCTCACCATCGGCTTCAAACGTATATGCGAACAGGCGGTGAACGAAGATATGAATGAACAGTTTGCCTTCGGGCCTCAGCCAACGGGCGATATTTCGCAGGAGCAACCGCCAGTTGCGCATGTGTTCAAACATCTCCACGGATACCACGCGATCGAAAGTTTGCGATTCCGCATCGAATGCATTCATGTCACAGGTCACGATGCGCAGGTTGGTAAGGCCGCGCTCTGTTGCCTGTTCTTCGATGAATTTTCTCTGAGGGGCTGAGTTGGAGACTGCGGTGATTTTCGCGTGAGGAAACTTCTGAGCCATGTAGAGCGAAAGCGATCCCCAGCCGCAGCCCAGTTCGAGAATCTGCTGGCCATCGGCGAGTTCAGCTCGCTCGCACGTGGCTTTCAGCGCAGCCGTTTCTGCCTCATCAAGTGAAGCGACGCCATCGGACCAGAGACAGGATGAATATTTTCGCTGGCTGCCCAAGCACAATTTGAGAAACTCCGGTGGCAATTCGTAATGCTGCTCATTGGCTTTCTCTGGCAGCAGCGCAATTGAGTTGCCATCCATGTTCTGAATGAACATCTCAAGCATCTCCCCGTTTTTCTCGCAGCATCCCGTGTCCACTTCACGCAGTCGCTGGGCGCAAAGCCTTCGGATACCCCAGCGGGTCATCGCATCGGGCAAAAGGCCACGCTCAACATATTTCATTGCAAGTGAGGTCAACCAGGACATGATTCACTCCGCTCCCTTCGAGCGCGGAGGCATGGGAAAAAACGCGCTGGTGGTCTGTTGATACTGGCGGTAGGCATCGCCACGTGTCTGTAGTGCTCGCATTTCCGTCAGGGGAATGCCGGTCACTTTTGTGAGGAAGAACCACATCACCAGAACACCAATCCATGTCACCCACCACCAGGATGAATTCCATGCGATAAATAGATAGGCGAACCAGTGAATCCACTCGAAGAAATAATTGGGGTGCCGCGAGTAGCGCCACAGGCCACGGTTGCACACCTGACCATTGGTCGAAGCGTCCTGGCGGAACCGTGCCAGTTGCATGTCTGCGATGGATTCGCCGATCATGGCGATAAGCCAGATCGCAATGCCCCCATAGTCAAACCAATGCACGCCGGGAGCATCATTGGCTGCGGCGGCGACCATCGGCAAAGTGAACATGACCGCCCAGAAAGCCTGGATCTGAAAAAACCCGAAGAGATACGACTGCGCTTTGGAGCCATAGCGCTCGCGCATCATGCGATATCGGCCATCCTCTTCTTCATGTGCCATGCGCTTGACCAGGTGATAGCCAAGCCTTGTCGCCCACAGCCCCGCAAGCACAGCGACGATCCACTTACGCCCTTGATCACCTTCAACCTGCCAGGCAAACACGACGGCTAGAAGCCCCGTACCAAACGACCAAGCGACATCCACGATCCCCGCATTGTGAGTTCGCTTTTGCCTGACCCACAGAGCTGCCATGACCATCGCCATGACTGCCCAGCCAAGAAGCATCAGAAGAGGCATATTCATGTCGTTTCTCCTACGGGTCGCCACGAAGGTTTGGTGAGCATCATCTGCGCGACGCCGATGTATCGCTCTGCAAAGCCTGCTTCGCAGTAGCTGAGATAGTAGTCCCACATGCGAATGAAGCGATCGTCGTAACCCATCGAGTGTACTTCATCGATGACTTCGAAAAATCGCTTTCGCCAAAGGCTCAGTGTCCTGGCGTAATGCAATCCAAAGTCCTCGTGATACGAGAGCTTGAAATCTGATTTTGAGGCCATCGCGCTGGCGACGGCGCTGACGGATGGGCAGCAACTGCCCGGGAATATGTATCGCTGAATGAAATCGACAGACCGGCGATACTGCTCATATCGCTGATCATTCATCGTGATCACCTGAAGAATCATCGCGCCATCCGGCTTGAGAAGCGAAGAACATTTCTCGAAAAAGACGGGCAGATAATCATGCCCCACCGCTTCGATCATCTCAATGGACACCAGCTTGTCATATCGCCCGTCCAGATCGCGATAATCCTTTTGCACAACTGCAACACGATCAGCGAGTCCTGCCTGGGCGATGCGTGCAGTAGCGAGGTCATGCTGCTCGCGCGAAATGGTGGTGGTCGTCACCTGGCAGCCATAGTTGGACGCAGCATGCAACGCGAAGCTGCCCCAGCCTGTACCGATCTCCAGAACGTGATCCGATGGACCAAGCGACAATCGCTTGCAAATGCGATCAAGCTTGGCGATGGACGCTTCCTTGAGCGTTGCATTTGGCCGCTCGAAAAAGCCACTGGAATAGGTCATCGTTTCATCGAGCCAAAGGCGAAAGAAATCGTTGCCCAGATCATAGTGAGCGGCGATGTTGCGCTTGCTACCTCGGCGACTGTTGCGATTGATCCAATGCAAAGCTTTGGCAATCGCAAAGAACAATCTGGCAAGGCTGCGGTCCATGCCGTCGGCCATCGATGCATTACGCGTGAAGATGCGGCAAAGCGCGGGCAGATTATCGCAGGTCCAAAGGCCATCCATAAACGCTTCCGCTGCACCCAAGCTGCCCGAGAGCATGGTGCGCCGATAGAACGAGTGATCTTCCACCGTCACCGTCGCGTGCAGGTCGCTGGCCTTGTCGCCAAAGGTTTGGGCAACTTCGCCATCGATCAGCGTCACGCAGCCGCGCTCCAGCCGAGCGAGCATTCGACAAAGCGCCGACTTGGCCAGCCGAGAAACGAGCGACAGCGAAGGCACCGGCGATCCTCGCGGTACGACTTCGCTTTTCCCTTGACCTGAAATGCTTTGCATTGAGTATTCCTCTTACGACTGATATCTGGTTCCGATTTTTTCGCTTATTCCGGGTTCAAGATTTCCCTGCTGCCTCTTGCTCTCCGTGCATCGGATGAGCGTGGGACGGCACCTTCTTGAGCCAAAGCCGAAACGCCTGCCAGTAAATCGCAAGAATCACCTGCCCGGTCATCAGCGGGTACCGGAGCAGTGACTTCATCAGATTGCCAGTGGTGATCGGCTTTCGCTTGAGTGACATCGTGGAATCGAACACCTTGCGATCACTTTGCTCGTGGTCCAGATTGTCCATGTGAACAGTAAGTCGATCCGACGGCGTGGTAAATCGCCAGTCGTAGCCGTGATGCATCGGCATGAATGGCGAGACGTGAAACGCCTTGTCAAAGCGATATCGCATGTGCAAGCCATGCCCTTCATCGTTGGCTGAGTCGAGTACGTAACAGTGCCTTTGGCCCCAAGGCGTGTTGTGTACCTCGGCGACGATGGTTTGCACGGTAGTCCGAGCTTTGTCCCAGCAGTAGTAAAAACTCACGGGATTCATGCAGTAACCAAAGTAGCGCAGGTGAGTGAGTAGCGTGATCGGGCCATCAGGCCGATGACCTGCCTGCTGCTCGACGAGATTGCGAATGGTCACATCCAGTGGCTGCGTTGGATCGCCTTCGTGATCACTTGGACGAAACCACGCCAGATTAAATCGCTTCGTGGACCACAGCCAGCGTCCGCGAAACACTTGATTGAGTTCAGCAAGATCCAGATGCAACATGAACAGACGATAGGTGAACTGATGCTCAACGGGCCACCATCGGCGGTGCCGAACGCGGCCGACATAGAGACAAGAATGAAATTGACTCTCTCGTTTATCCATGGGCAGCCAACTTCAAAGCCTCGGCAACAGCCAATCCGCTCCTGACGCCGTCCTCGTGAAATCCGTATCCCCAGTAGGCCCCGCAGAACGATGATCGATTGACATTGAGCATCGCTCGATGTTGCCCCTGAGCCCAGGCACGGCGGATTGTATAGGTCGGATGATGGTACGTGATTCGTTTGAGAATCCGCGAAGGCTCAATGTCACCGATGCGATTGAGCGTGACGCAGAACGTGTGCTTTGAATTCAGGTTCTGAAGCATGTTCATGTTGTAAGTCACCGACACCTGATCCGTGGATTCAAGCGGAATGTGATAGTTCCAACTCGCCCAGGCTCGGTGGCTGCGAGGCAATACCGATGCATCCGTGTGCAGTATGGCCTCGTTCTTTTGGTAAGGGAAAGCCGACAATAATTCCCTTTCCAATGGCGAGGCATCTGCGAGTAGCGCGAGCGCTGTATCGGCGTGGCACGCGACAATGACGTGATCGAAGCTCGCCTGCGCGCCGCCGGGCATTGTCAGCTTGACGCAATCCACCTGGCGCTTGATGCACTCAACAGGAGCTTTCAGTTGAATCCGCTCGCGAAAGGGACGCACAAGAGGCTCGACATATTGCTTGGATCCACCTTTGACGGTGCGCCACGTCGGCCGTCCTGCATATTGAAGCATCGAGTGATTGTGCAGAAACTCGATGACGAACCGGATGGGAAACTGTCGAAACTTTTCTGCGGGACACGACCAGAGTGATGCCCCCAGCGGCACGAGATATCTCTCGTAGAACGCTCGGCCCAGCTTGTGCTGTGCCACGAATTCATCCACGGTTGTCGCATCATCTTCAGGAGCACTGGCACGTCCAACAGCCGCCTGCGTTCCACCACTGGATACCAGAGCGATCGCCTCCCGATTGAATCGCATGATGTCGCGCAGCATGCGTAGAAAACCCGGGCGAAACAAATTCAATCGCTGAGTAAAGATTTGATTGAGAGAGGAGCCGTTGTATTCGATGCCGCTCTTGTCGCAGCGCACACTGAAGCTCATCGACGTCGGCTGCGATTCCACACCCAGACTTCGCAGTAGCGAGCAGAACTGGGGATAGTTCGCTTCGTTGAACACGATGAATCCGGTATCTATGGCATGCTCTTCACCAGCGAACGTGACGTCATGTGTGTGCGTGTGTCCACCGATGTGATCGCCCGCCTCGAAAAGTGTGACCTCGTGATCGCGATGCAGGTGATGCGCCGCCACGAGGCCAGAGATGCCGGTACCTATGATCGCAATGCGCATGGACTGTTTTCAAAGAGTGCGATCGATAGGCACCGAAAGATCTGCCACCGGCTCAGAGCCTGGCGAAATAGTGGTTGCCATTGCATCAACTGCGCGATGTGGAACGATTCGATTGCGGTTGAGCGCCTTCTCAGGCACCGGTTTGAGATCCCAGATGATGCCGAGTTTGCTGAGCAGAATAAGCCCGTAGTAAGTGAGATCGATCTCCCACCAATAAAATCCCTGCCGCGCTGCGGAGGGGTAATGGTGGTGATTGTTGTGCCACCCTTCGCCAAGCGTCAGCAGCGCCAGCCAGAGATTGTTTCGACTGTCATCGTCCGTGGCATAACGGCGAGAACCCCACTTGTGCGCCAGCGAATTGATCGTGTAAGTGGCGTGATAGCAGACCACCGTGGAAATCACGAAGCCCCAGACAAGCATCTGCAAGCCACTGGTCCCCCACTGCGGCACAAATGTTTGCAACCCTAGGCCCAGCAGAAAGAGAGAAACCGCAAACACCACCACGGGCACCACGTCGTAACGGTCGAGCCATCGCAGTTCCGGATATTTGAGCCAGTCACGAATCAAGCGGGACTTGGTAGGGAAGCTGGATTTCGTGAGAAACCAGCCCGTGTGACTGAACAAAAATCCATGTTGATGTGGTGAGTGACTGTCGGCTTCCTGATCCGAGTGAGCGTGATGATGGCGGTGATGTGCCGCCCACCAAAGCGGACTGCGCTGCACCGCGGTGCAGCCGAGCACTGCCATCAGTAATTGGAACGCACGAGACGTCTTAAAACTACGGTGAGAAAAGTACCGGTGATAAAACGCGGTGATGATGAACATGTGCATCAGATAAAGACTGACCATCACGCCAAAAGCGATCCAACTGAAGCCGACCAGGAAGACCGACAAGCAGGCCAGATGCATCAGAACAAATGGCACGATGCGAGGCCAATCCACGCGATGGGCCGACGGATCATCATCATCGCCAATGCCTCGCCCGGCATCGTGGCCATCAAACCATTGCTTGAGCACGCGCATGGGCGATGTCAGCCAATCGATAAGTTTGTTTGTGGACAATGTTCGTCGCATCAGTCAATGCTCGTGTGCAGAATCATCAGGGAGGTTCAGTGCGTTTGCGCTTCTGGACGTGACTTTAGGCGGCTTAGCCAGTCGCCGACAACTCGAATCGGCGACATCAGGTTGTCACGCCAGCGGATCGTCTGCCGATTGGGTGTAAAGAGAAGAAGCGTCACATCGTCACGGTCCAGATTGCCGCTGCTCATTGAACTGAGCCGTTGCAACAGTTGAGCAATGATTGCGCCAGGCTCAGTCGTACTGATGCGTTGCACCAATTCTAGCAGTCCTTGCGTGCCGATGAGCTTTCCAGCCTCAGTTCGCGCTTCGATCATGGAATCGGTATAGCAAAGCACCATGTCGCCGCGAGACAGACTTACCTTAAACGGCTCATAGGCCACGTGATTAACCACCCCCAGCGGAAGTTCCGATCTGGACGGCGCAATCAGTGATTCATTCTTCGCATCTGGCCGCACGAGCATCGACCATTTTCCGGTCGATGCCCGGTAGATCAAGGGTGCGGGATGGCCGGCATTTCCAAGCGAAAGTGTGCGCATCGGAGCGTAATAAGTAGCAACGACCGCCGTCGCAAAGCAACCGGTTTCAGTGAGGCTGGTGAACTGCTCGTTCATGGCCTCCATAAACTTCGCGGGGTTGATGTAGTTAACGTATCGTCGCATGAGTCTGCGAAGCTGAATCGCGATCGCGCTGACGCTCTCACCATGTCCGCTCACATCCGCAACCAGAAGCCGGGTGATGCGTCCCGAGGCACATGACGAGACATAATGCACATCACCGCCACCGGTCGCCTCATCCAATTTCGCCGCATTGAGCCCGTACGGCCGACTGTGAACCCAAGCATCCAAGCCCGCCATGGTGACTTCACTGTCCACCGACTGATTGCCGCCCCATACCTCCATGCATTGCATGCGATGCGATGTCGTTGGCGTCTGGATCATGGTGATGCTCGGTTCTTCAGACTCATTGAAAGTGGAACCCTCTACAATAGGATGCCAAAGCCTCGCCGCACAGTGAACCTTCGCAGGACATCTAAATTGAAGGTCGCACGGCTAGCCATCTCGGCTCTACTTGCAGCGATCCAAACACAGAGATCAACCCATGGCTGGACTATTTGATGGCACCCCGCTGGCGCAACCGGTCACATGTGAAATCTGCAACAAGCCACTGGCAGACTGCCAGTGTCCTCGCGATGGCGCTGGCGATGTCTGTCAGCCGCGCGATCAACAGGCCAGAGTTCGCCGAGAGAAACGCAGCGGCAAATGGGTGACCGTCATCTATGGCCTCAACGCCAGCGCGACGAATCTGAACGACCTCGCCAAGAAGCTGCGTTCCAAATGCGCCGCCGGCGGATCAGTCCGCGAAGATGGGGTCGAGATCCAAGGCGACCACCGCGACGCTTTGGTGAAACATCTCAAAGCACTGGGCTACCCCGCCAAACCATCAGGCGGATGAATCAAACACGCGATCGAACTCCGTCTTCCCCGCCGCTCGCGGCTTCGCTCTGTCGCCGCTCGCGGCGTAGCGACATCAGCGCTGTGATCAACGACAACAACTACCTTCTTATGCCACGCGGCAACTAAGCACGCCGCCCGCCCAGTGCATGGTGATCAGTTCACCGCCCACTTGAGAATTCTCGCCGCCGTCCCTTTGCTCGCAGGATCGTGATCCGCGCTCAAACGAAACGACACCTCATGTTTGCCCGGCTTCAAATCGGACGCAAGCATCACCGTGCGCGGATAGTGCAGCCCTTTGCTGAAGCGATGAAACAGATCGACCTTCTTCCATTCACCCCCATCCACACTGACTTCGAGCATCCCCGCATCAGGCCCAGCCAGCACATAAACGCCCACCGCCTGGCCTTCAAAACTCAGCGATGCGACAGCGCCGGGCGTTGCACCTTGCAGCACAGGCTTGCCGCCGAAGCGATCGCGGAAACTGCCGGGGATTTTCTTCCAGTCCGGCACGCTCACAGACCAGCCATCGCTCAGTTTCGTTTTGGACACATCAATGAAATGGCCGTTGCCGTAGTTGCCTTCATCAATCGGTTTCGCAGGCATCGCATAATCGCTCGCCTTCTCTTGAGGCTTGCTCCACGAGCCTTCGAGGATTTGCGTACACATCTGCGCCGCCAGCGCGTTGCCCACCGGCCCGGGATGCGTGCCGCCGAAAACTTTCCATGTCAGCTTCTCCTCATTGATGAGCTGCGTCACTTCCTTGGCCAGGTTCACGCTGCTGATGCCGTAGTGTTTGCAGACTTCCTCGTGCGCTTCGATGGGAACATTCGGCACGTTCTTGTTGAACCGGTCGATCATCCCTTCGTTGACGAAGTAAGTAACGATGATGTCCATCTGCGGATTGTTAGCCCGGCACTGGCGAATGATTCCCTCCATGCCGCGAATCGAATCACGCTTGGCGTGCATCGCATCCTGATCATCATTCACTGCAAACTCGATGAAGAATAGATCGACCTTGCCTTTGCTGAGCACATCCTCTTGCAGACGATGAGCGCCCGTCATTGAGCAAGTTGAAGCAATGCCTGCATCGGTAAAAGTGAACTCGGTCTGCGGAAATTTCTTCTTGAGCATCGCCTGGAGGATCGGGCGGTAGCCGTTCATCTCGGTGATGGAGCCGCCGATGAAAGCGACGTGGCCCTTGCCGGTGTTCGTGAAGACCGCGTGGCTGTTGTGTGTGGAGTCACGCAGATTCAGATTGCGCTCGGTCGTCACCGGCGGCGTGTTCTGTGCCATCACAGACACGTGCAGCATCGACAACACGAGCAAAGCCAGAGTGAAGAAACGCTGATTGAACTGATTCATAAAGAAACCTCCTGCCCACATCATAGTTAGCCGTTCGCCTTGTCGAACGGAGTCACCGCCAAAATTGCATGACACACGAAACGCCTACAAATTCGCTATCCTGTTCGCCATGATCGAACGCATCGAACAACTGGATCAGCAGGCACAAGCTTCGCTCGCAGCCGTGAAAAACGCAGCGGAGCTGGAAGCCTTCCGCATCGCCTACCTGGGCACCAAGGGCGCACTCAAGGAACTGATGACGCTCCTCAAGGATGTCCCGCGCGAGCAGAAACCCGCGTTCGGCCAAAAGGCCAACGACCTGCGGCAGAAAGTCGAAGCCGCCTTCGAAGCTTGCAAGACGCAACTTGACGGCGGCAGCGCAGGCGCGAAGAAAAAGGCATCAACGCTTGATGTCACCGAGCCCGGCCTCGCGCCTCGCCTCGGGCGCGCGCACGTCATCACGCAATCAATCGATGAACTCCTCGAAGTCTTCGGCCGCATGGGTTTCGATGTCGCCACCGGCCCCGAGATCGAAGACGACTACCACAACTTCGTCGCTCTCAACATTCCGCAGCAGCATCCTGCGCGCGATCCACTCGACAATTTTTACGTCAGCGAACAAGAGCTGATGCGCTCGCAGACCAGTACGGTTCAGATTCGCGTGATGGAAAAAACGCAGCCGCCGATCCGCATCGTGGCGACCGGCCGCGTCTATCGCCCTGATGAACATGATGCCACGCACTTTTCCATGTTCCATCAGATCGAAGGACTCTACGTTGACAAGAACGTGAGCATGGTCGATCTCAAATCCACACTTCTGCAATTCGCCAAAGCGTTCTTTGGCGAAGATGCTGAAGTCAAACTCTTCCCCAGCTACTTCCCCTTCACCGAACCCTCCGCCGAGATGTACGTGAAAATGAAAGTGCGCGGCGAAGATAAATGGATCGAAATCGGCGGCTGCGGCATGGTCGATCCCAACGTTTTCAAAGCTGTCGGCTACGACCCCGAAGTCTGGACCGGCTTCGCCTTCGGCCTGGGCATCGAACGACTCGCCATGCGAAAGTACGGCATCGAAGACATCCGCTGGCTCTTCGAGAATGATGTGCGATTCCTCCGGCAGTTCTGACGTAGGGTGGTCGCCGCCCACCACAATTCACATTCCACTCTTCCATCAGGTGGGCATTGCCCACCCTACAAAAACCATGACTACATCCTCCACCCCCGGCGTAATGCAAACCAATCTTCCTCTGCCTGGCCGTCGTCAAGGCAAGGTGCGCGATCTATATGAGACGCGTCTCGCTGATGGTCGTGAGGCGCTCATCCTCATCGCCAGCGATCGCATCAGCGCGTTTGATGTGGTGATGTCGAATCCTGTTCCAAACAAAGGTGTGGTGCTCACGCAGATCAGTAAATTCTGGTTCAGCATGGTCGCTTCCAAACTCGGCGATCGACTCAAGCATCATCTGCTCTCGACGGACCCGGCGGATATTCCAGGCCTCAGCGACAAAGACCGCGCGATGCTCAAAGGCCGCGTGATGGTCGGCCGCATGACGAAGGTCATCAAGGTCGAGTGCGTCGTGCGCGGCTACCTCGCAGGTTCAGGCTGGAAGGAATATCAGAAGTCGCAGACCGTGTGCGGCATCAAGCTGCCGCCTGGACTCAAGCAATGCGACAAGCTGCCCGAGCCGATTTATACGCCTTCGACCAAGGCTGATGTCGGCCACGATGAGAACATCAACTTCGAACAGTCGTGCGAAATTGCCGGCGTGGAGCTTGGCACAAAACTGCGCGATTTGAGCTTGGAAATCTACAAAATGGCACGCGATTACGCCGCCCAGCGCGGCATCATCATCGCGGACACCAAGTTCGAATTCGGCTTACCCGTTTCTGAAACCGATGGCGATCCGACCATTCCGATTCTGATTGATGAAGTGCTCACGCCTGACAGCTCGCGCTTCTGGCCGATGGATCAGTACGAGCCGGGCCGCGATCAGCCGAGCTTTGATAAGCAGTACGTGCGCAACTATCTCGAAGAACTCGTCAAGGCTGGCAAGTGGGACAAGACGCCGCCGGGCCCGGTGCTGCCTGATGAAGTATGCAAAGGCACGATCGACAAATACCTCGAAGCGTATCGCTTGCTTACGGGCAAGGAACTGGTGCTGTGAGAAGTGATGATGGCAACGAAGAATCGATCAAGATTTTTCGCGCATCGTGTCGATGGATGAAGCCAAGGGATTGAAATGCGAAATCGTTCGCTATAATCGAATGCGTGTGAAGAGCGATTCACACAACAACTCAAGTCACTGGAACAGGGCCCGCGCAGCGCCACACCGCGGGCTCTGTCTTTTTTTGAGATGTGCTGTTTAGCGAGCCGCGACTCAATGAGTCGCGGAGGTCTACGAAGACGAGTTGGCTACGAAGCACGTTGCGACATAATCATCGACGTCACCTCAAAACGTGCGCGGCAACGATGTCGTAGGCGTCCGCGACTCGTTGAGTCGCGGCTCTGCGCATAGACTCATTTCACATCAATCACTTTTTGCCTGCTTTTCAGATCGTATTCATCCCCCGCCTTCAGCTTCGTGTAGGCCGCTTCGCCTTCAGCGGGTTGGCTCTTGTCATAGACATAGACGTTGTTCTTGCCCACGACTTTCATTTCGTAGCCACTGACGATCACGGCTGTCGTTTCGTCGATGCCCAGGCCCAGTAGTTGCGGAAGACGGTTCTTCACTGCTTCCATGTCTTTGAAGCGATTGCGCTGCGCGAAGTGCTGATCGATGGCGGTGGAGCGCATGAAGGCGAGGCCGCGCTCGTAGCCCAGGGCCATCATGTCGGTGTTGCCAAGCGGGCTGCCGCGCACGAGGTAGTCGCCTTGAATGGTTGCGCCTGCGGAGGAGCCGCCGATGACGCCGCCGGATTTGAGGACGTTGTGAAATGCTTTTTCAGCTGGTGTGTCGAGGTACTTATCAACGAAGCGCCATTGTCTGCCGCCGCTGAACCAGATGCCTTTGCACTGGGCGATGGCGGCGAGGAATTTTGCATCACCGGCTGCTTCGATGGTGGGTGCATGGAGCACGCGAATGTTCTTCGCGCCAGCGCGGGTGAGCATGATGACTTCGCCTGGTTTCTCAGGTGGGGTTTCATCGAGTGCGGTGGAGATGATGGCGATGGGGGCATCTGGGCCGCCTGATTTTTCGATGAAGATGTCCAGTGCTTCTTTGGGTGTACCGCCGCCGCCGACGATGACGAGTGTGCCTGCGACGCCTTTGGCGGGCAAGATTTTTTCAGCAGGAAATGGGGGTTTTGTACGTTCGATCGCTGCACGGCTCATCGCCACGAGGTCAGCGACCTCTCCTTCCTTAAGCTCGATGATTTTCGCTTCTTCCGTCTTGCTTGCAGGCAGACAGATGGAAACAGTTGACGATCCAAGCACGCGAATGGTGCGACTCCTAACGACCATCACCGTGCCTTCATCGATGCCAAAGCCGACGTAGCCGGGGTGCGCAGTCAGTGCGGCAAGGAGTCTTGCTTTGCGATTGCGCGCAATAAAATGCTGATCGAGAATGGCTGAAGGAAGCAGATCAAAACCAGTGCCCATCTGCGGCTGATCATCCTTGCCACCAGTAATCATGGTGCGCGACATGATGGCAGCGCCAGCGGAAGAACCCGCGATGACGCCATCACGTGCGAGGAGTTTCAGCAGTTCCTTTTCGACGGGTGTACCGCTGTAGGATTTTTCGAGGCGCGATTGCAGACCGCCATCGATCCAGACTGCGGTGGCCTGGGTGAGTGGCGTGGCGAATGATTCTTCGTTGGCTTTGTCGCGCGACGTGGTGTGCACGATGGTGACGTTTTTGAATCCGCGCGATTGCCAGGACTTGGTGATGGCATCGACATTCGCTTCTTCATCGGTGACGTTGGCGGTGGGAATGACGACGAGTTTGGCGCTATCACCGCCAGCGAGTTTGAAGAATGCGGGGAGGAAGGAAGCGGGCAGGTTGCCGCCGCCGTGGATGAGGAGCGTGCCTGGGACGGGCAGCGCGACAGGTGGTGGTTTGATGACGGATGCTGCAAGCAACGATGAACTGAGGAGTAGAACGAGAAGTGAAAAGTGCGCGGTAAATGGGGTTCGCTTCATCGCAGCAGTTTATGCGAAGGAATAAAACCATGAACTATTCGCAACGAGCCGCGCCCGTTAGGAAGCGGGGCTTCGCTTTGATTCCCCCAACTCCCTTACGGTCGTAGCTCGTCAAACAAAAAACCCGCACGGCGAGCGCGCGGGTTTGAAGATTGATGATTCGATTGTGCAAACCTCTGTTCGCCAAGGCGAACGGCTAATTACGAAGTTCACGCGTTGTAGCTCACACGCCAGCCGTTGCGGGCTCAGCGGTTTTCTTTCCCTTTGCGGGTGCTGATGTTGCTTCGTTGTTTTCAACGAGTGAACCCAGCCCGCGGCGCTTGTCACGCAGACGACGGCTCTTGCCCACGCGTTCACGCAGGTAATAGAGCTTGCTGCGGCGGGTATGGCCGTGGCGCTGGACTTCGATCTTGGCGATGCGGGGGCTGTGCACCGGGAAGGTTCGCTCGACGCCTTCGTTGGAAACGATGCGGCGGACGAGGACCATCTTGGTCAGGCCGCGACCGGAGAAGGAAATCACAACGCCGCTGAACACCTGGATGCGCTCCTTGGTGCCTTCGACGATGCGGACGTGCACATCAATGGTGTCGCCGACGCTGATCTTGGGCAGATCGCTTTTGAGCTGGGCTTGTTCTACGCCGCGAATGATCGTGTCCGACATGGCTTTTCTCGTATGCTTGGACCTTGCACCGGTTGCACATGCAGCGGGGCAGGTCAGTTACTTGCCGTATTAGGGCGGTTCCAAATTCCCTGTCGCTGCCGCACTGGCCGCGTATTTGGGGGAAGACCAGTCAGTGTAACAAACTCCGTTTCGGCTGTCGAATGGCGACAAGCGGAAGTTCATCGCAGGTACACTGGCCCCTAACCATGCCCCTGCTTTGGCCAATGCTTTATTGAGCGATCGTCTGGCCCTGTCTGGCGACCACCGGTTTCTGGCATTCTGTTTCAAGCAATCTATATAAAGGGTTTTTCCATGTCCAAGCGTTTTTCTCGCCGCACCTTTATTCAGGCAGCTTCCACCGCCATCGCTGCTCCAATGATCATTCCCGCTTCGGCGCTGGGTCTGGAACCGGGCAAACCTGCTCCGAGCAATCGCATCGGCGTGGGATTCATCGGCATGGGCAAGCAGATGGGCGGCCACCTGAACCACGTCGCTGGCAAGCCGGACTATGTTGTGCAGGCGGTGTGCGATGTCGATACCACTCGCCGCGAGCATGCAAAGAAAACCGTCGAAGCCAAGTACGCCAAGTTGGAGCGCAAGGACTGGAAAGGTTGTGCTGACACGGAAGATTTCCGCGAGGTGATTGCCCGCAAGGATATTGATGTGGTCTTCATCGCCACCCCCGACCACTGGCACACCATCCCGCTCGTAGAAGCTGCCAAGGCCAAGAAAGATATTTACTGCGAGAAACCTTTGACCTTGACCATTGCCGAGGCCAAGCTCTGCGTCGATGCAGTTCGCAAGAATAATGTCGTCATGCAGACCGGCAGCCAGCAGCGCTCAAGCAAAGAGTTTCTCAAGGCGTGCGAATATGTCCGCAACGGTCGCCTGGGCAAAATCACCGAAGTCATCGTCGATGTCGGCGGCCCCGGTCGCCCCTGTGATCTTCCCGAAGAATCCATGGAGCCCGGCCTGAACTGGGACATGTGGCAGGGACAGGCGCCGGCTCGGCCTTACCACTCGGCCCTGAGCCCGCGCGGTGTGCACAATCACTATCCCGCATTCCGCACCTACATCGAATATGCAGGCGGCGGCATGACGGACTTCGGGGCCCACCACTTCGACATCATGCAATGGGGACTGGGAATGGATGACTCAGGCCCAGATGAAATCCTTCCACCGGAAACCGAGCCGAACAAGGTCAAACAGTTTGGCGATCCGCTATGGACCAAGGGCGTCCGCTACATCTATAAGAAGACCCCGGTGGGCGACAACATCGTCGTTACCCACGGCTCCTCGGGCGGCATCCTCTTCAAAGGCGAGAAAGGTCAGATTCTGGTCAACCGCGGCAAACTCACCGCTACACCTGAGTCCATCTTCGATGAGCCGATCACGGATAAGGACATTCGCCTGATCCAGTCTTCGAATCACCACGAAAACTTTTTCCAGGCAGTTCGCAGTCGCCAGCGTCCCATTTGCGATGTCGAAATCGGAGCCCGCAGTGCAGTGGTCTGCCATCTGGGCAATCTCGTCTATGCCCACGGCAAAAAGATGAAGTGGGATCCGAAAAACTGGAAGTTTGCTGACGATACGAATCCCAAGTGGCTCGATCGTGAACGCCGTGAAAAATGGCAATTGCCCACGATCTGATTTTTCAATGATGGCGATGATGACACAGATATAGATATGGGTGGCAGATGGCTGTCGCTGAGTTTTCACTACGCCTGTGCGGTGTAATTGCCCTGTCCAACTGCCCCGACCGTCATAAAGCGACAAAAAGATAAGTTTCGCAGAGTCAACAACCAATCCTACCCCATCAAGCCGACTTGGATGATTGCGGAGATCGTCTTAGCCCAAGCAAGGCCAAATAAGCGTCGGTATTATTGGCCTCTCTCATGATCGCGAGGAAATTGCCGGAGGCTTTGGGGCCGATTGACGGGGAGTGAACAAAATCGGCGATTCTTGCGTATAAACTTCACGAGGGGTCACGAGGCGGTATTGTTTCGTCCGTTGCTTAGTGTTGACAAGGGTTTACAATCGAGAAGGCCGTAAGAGGCTCAATGCGGCTCGGAAGCTCGGAAGATGACGAGCCAGTTCTTGAGAAATTCATTAAGAACGCCGAGAATCCCTTGACACCAGCAGTGATCTTGTGGTACCTTATGAGATGTATTAGATAAAGAGAACACCTCATACCCTGTTTGCGGTGAGGAGTTGAAAGAAACAAGAGAACATCCTCTACCCATGAGGATGGGACGAAAGACAGGCAGATCGTTGATCGTTGTTAGATCAGTGCCTGTGATTGTCCCGGAGATTTCGGAGATTAATCATGCTGGAGAATCAAAACCAAAATTCAGAAGTGGCCAAGAGCGATACCGCCAAGAGCAAAGCGCGATTTGAAAACCGCCGCCGATTGCTCAAGGCGCTCGCCGTTGCTGCGCCGCTGATCATCACCCTTCGCGGCAAGCCTGCGCACGCGCAGCTTTCCTCGCTCGGGTCAGCGGGCATC